>DOZZ01000254.1:0-4178 GCA_003517725.1 Bryobacterales bacterium
AATCCAAGAACGGGCAACAGCAGTTTCACGGCAGCGCCTTCCTTAGCTTGAGCGTAACACGCCCGCCGCGAAACACCGGGTGTTAAGGTTTGGCCGGAGCCAGACGCCGCGGAGGGACCGCGCTGGTCGAAACCGGACGCGCCGGCAGGCTGGCGGCCGTCTTGTCGTACATGTCAATAATGTCGCGGGTGATGTCGATGGTATTCGACGCGAAGATTACGGGCGTGGTCTGCGCGCTGACGTCGAGCACCAGCACATAACCCTTATCGGTCGAGTACTTATTGATCACCTGCAGCATTTTGCCGCCGAGCTCGTTCATGATCTTCTGGTTCTCGGCTTCCAGATCCTGATTGGCGTCGTCGGTATCGCGATTGAGCGCCTTGGTCTTGGCGTCGATGTCGCGCATCAGAGCGGCGCGCTTGTCTTCGCTCAGCGTGTTGGCGCCCTTGCTGTACTGGTCCTGGATGGCCGCGACTTCGGCGCGCCGGCGCTCGAACTCGGCTTTCTTGGGATTGAACTTGGTTTGCAGGTCAGCCAGCGCCTTCTGTCCGTCCTTGGTCTGGAAGATGGCGGCCTGAATCTCGATGACGCCCACTTTCGTGCCGGTGGGCCCAGGCGCCGCGGGCGATGCGGCGGCCGGTTGCGCGCCGGCAACCACGTGCAGCCCGAAGACCAGCAGCGAGGCGGCCAGCATGGGACGAATCACAAATAAACTCTTCACTTTTTGATGCTCCTTGGGATATTTCGATACTAACATGCGGCCGGGGCGCACTTAGAACGTGCGCCCGATGGTGAAGCGGAACGTGCCGCGCTTTTCGATCAGCGGATAGGACTGGCCGAAGGTCGCGATCGAGTTCAGGAACGTGGCATTGTTGGGAAACGACGAGCGGTCAGCGACGATGGGCGGCTGGATAAATTGGCGCACCAGCAGCGGGTTATACGCGTAGTAAATACGGAACGGAGCGTTGACCACCGGCAGCATCACTTGCAGCTCCAGGCCGGTGGACATGCGAGGCGCCTGCGTGCCGGGCGCGATCTTGACTTTGCCGTCGAAACCGGCCTGCGGGAACAGCCCGTTCAACTCATCGACGCGGCCCTGATTCATGCGCAGCTGGTTGGTAAGCACGATTTTGTTGATGCCGAAATCGAGAAACGGCGCCAGGGTCACGGGCCCCAGAATCGGAATGCGGTACTCAAAGTTAGTAACGAGCTGGGTATCGCCGCCGGGGAAGATGATCTGGTAAATAGGGAGCTGCTGCGTGACGTTGGTGGACGTGACGACGCCGTCGATGATGGATTTCTGGACGCGCGGCGAGCCGTCGTCGTTCAGCACATTCACGGTAGACGAACTGGCCACGAAGGCGATGGGCGAGACGCCATAGAAATCGAAGCCGCGAATATCCTGTTCGCCGCCGATGTAGGTGCGCTGGAAGGGGGGCGCCACCTTGCCGCCGTAGCCGGTCAGCAGCGACGCCATCACGTGGAACGCCAGAGTGTGCTTACGGTTGATCGGCGAGTAGTGAAAATACTGCGCGTCGATCGAGGGGCGGATGGTGTTGACGTTGCCCCCCAGTAAGCTGCCGGCGAAGTCGGTCGAGATGTAGAGGCTCTTGCCGGCGGTGGGCGCGAGAGCCGCGTTCTTCGAGTTGTACTGGAACGCGGGCACCACGCGGCTGGTGCGGATACCCGAAAGCGAGTTGGGGCCCGTGACGCCCTGAAAGTTGATGAACTCGAAATACTGCTGGCTGCCGTTGGAGCGCGTGATGATGTCGGAATCGTCGTAGCCGTAAGTTAGCGACAGCCGCGCGAAGCTGCGGCGGATGGGGTAGCTCAGCGACACCGAAGCGCCCTTGGAGTTCTGCGTATAGTTCAGCAGGTTATCGCTGCCCAGGGAGTTGTAAAACGAGCGCAGATCCTGGCCCGAGAGAATGGACGCCTCGGTGGCCTGATCGTAGTTGTAGCGGCGCGTGTAGAGCACCACGCCAAACTGCAGCGGGCGGTCGAGAAAATAAGGCTCGGTGAAGCCGATGCTGACGTCGCGCATGCGCGTGCCGAGCTGCGATTCGAGCGACAGCGTCTCGCCCAGGCCCAGGAAATTATTAGTCGAGTAGTTGAATCCGACAAAACTTCCGGCGATGCCCGAGACGCCGCCGTTGAGTCCGATCGAGTTCTTACCCTTCTCTTTGACCTTCAGCGTGATGTCGATCGTATTGGAGTTCGGGTTGCGCTTGATGTCGTAGGATTCGTTTTCCTTCAGCACCTCGAAGTAGCCCAGCTGGTTCAGGCGCAGGATGCTGGCATCCCACAGGCGCGCGCTATAGATGTCGCCTTCATCGAGCATGACCTCGCGGCGGATCACTTTATCGCGCGTGGTGGTGTTGCCCACGAAGTCGATGCGGCGCACGAAGAACTGCTTGCCCTCGTCGGCGGTCAGCGTCATGTCGACCTGGTTGCTGCCGGGGACGGGATCGATGGAGGGCTCGGGCACGAAGTCGATGTAGCCGAAGTCGCCGTAGAGCTTCTTCATGTTCTCGAGGCCCTTGCGCAGCTTGGCGGTCGAGAAGATATCGCCTTCGCTCATCTGAAAGAGCTGCTTGGTGAGCACGTCGGGCGTGCGGAACAGCTTGACGCCCACGTAGCTCATTTTGCGCAGGCGGAACTGTGCGCCTTCTTCGATCGGGACTTTGACGTCGGCGCGCTTGCCGGGCTTGTCGCGCAGCATCAGCGGCAGGTGGCGCTTGTTGTCGCCGGTGTCGCGCAGAGTCACCGCTGAGTCGAGCACCGTGGCTTTAAAGTAGCCTTTGTCCTGGTAGGCTTGGCGCACGCGCTCCTTATCCTCTTCGAGCTTGGTGGAGTCGAAGGTGCGGGAAAACAGGTTTTCAAGAATCAGTCCATGCGGGATGCCGATGGGCTTCAGGTTCTTCATGGCGCGAATCACTTCGCGATCGCTGAATACCTTGTTACCCTCGGGCTCAATGTTGCCCACCTTGACCTTGGCGCCTTCTTCCACGTTGAACACCACTTCGAGCGAGTTCGGCGGAATGCGGTGCAGCACGGGCGTAACGCTGGCGAACTGGCGGCCGCGTTCGGCCAGATATTCTTTGATCACCACGGCGGCGTGCTGGACGATGGCCGGGTCGTATTGCGACTCGACGCTCAAGCCCACTTTGCGCTCTTTGAAGCGATCCAGGATTTCGGACGTAGTGAGCGACTTGACGCCCTCGTATTTCAAGGTGCGGATGACGGGGCGCTCGGTCATGATGAAGCGCAGAATGGTGCCGCGGTCACCGGGTTCGGCTTCGAGGCGGATATCGTCGAAGCGGTTGGTGTTCCAGAGGGCGCTGAAATCGCGGCGCAGAGTCTCTTCGTTCAACTCGTCGCCGGGCTTGGTGAAGATCAGCGCGCGCAAAGTATCGGCGGGCACGCGGCGCGAACCGCGAAACTCGATGGCCTGCACGATGTTGGATCCGGGGCCTGCGTTTGGCGCGCCGGGCTTCGCGGCGGCCGGGGGAGCCCCAGGCTGCGGCTTGACTGGCGTGGGGCTGGGCTCAGGCTGGCTTTCCGGAAGGTTCTCGAAGGGATTGGCCTTTTTCTGTTGCGCCGGCGGGGCCGCCGGAGGTGGAGTCTGGGCCGGGGGCTGCGTTTGCGCCGGAGCTCGCAGTACGAGCCCGGGCAGGCATAGCAGGACGGCAGTCAGGCACGACCGCCTGAAACCAATGATCAAGACAAAATCCTTTCCACTCTAGGCCCTGTCCGGGGGACGCGCGGCATGAATCTCCATTACACATGGATCTCCTTTACACGTCGCCTGCCATGGGGGCGTTACGGCTTAAGTTCTTTAGTTTAGCGGATCGGGAGGGGGGCGACAATTGTGCCGCCCGAACCACACTGTGCGCGGCCCTGACCAGATCGTTTTCAAGCCAGCGACGAGCCGCCGTCGCAGACCACCACGGCCCCGTGGATAAAGGCTGCGGCGGGGGTCGAGAGGAACAGGCACAGGTCGGCAATCTCGCTGGCCGCGCCGAAGCGCCCCAGCGGAATGCGGCCGAGGAAAGCCGCGCGAGTGGCCTCGTCCGGGGCCAGGCGGCGCATGCCCTCGGTCTCGTCAATCGGCCCGGGCGTGACGGAATTGACGCGCACGCCAGCGCCGCCCCATTCGAGCGCCAGGGTGCGGGTCA
>DOZZ01000254.1:4317-4589 GCA_003517725.1 Bryobacterales bacterium
AGGACCGATGCACCTGGTTTGCGCAGATGTTCGTAGGCGGCGCGGCAGGTGTTGAAGGTGCCGAGCACGTCGATATCGATGACCGCCTTGAATCCGTTGGCCGACATGCCCAGTGCGGGCGCGGGGAAATTGCCGGCCGCGCCGCACACCAGAATGTCGATTTCGCCGGATGCCCGACGGGCGTCGGCAAGGGCCGCGGCAACCGCCGCGAAATCGCGGACATCGGCCGCAAAGGAACGGTGCCGCTCGGCCGGGGGCGCAAGCTGGGCCAA
>DOZZ01000254.1:4766-5243 GCA_003517725.1 Bryobacterales bacterium
ATGCCGCTACTGCCGCCGGTGACAAAGGCATGCCGGCCGGTCAGCAAGTGATCCTGGAAGACAGCGGGCATGGGGCGGATCATATCACTGTGGCCTTCACTGCTTGTTCCGCATGCGCTGGCGCAGCCGGTTCCAGCGCTCCCGCAATCTTTCCGGGAAAGAGGGGGCTGCTTCAGGCGTGGATGGCCCAGGCGTCGAACCCGGCGTTATGGCCTCGGCCGCGCTGGCCTCGCCGCACGAACTCTCGCCGGTCAGCTTGACGGAATTCTCAATCATGACGTACTGCTTGCGGACGCGCCGGCCGTGGCTGTCGAGACACACGGCGAAGCCGGCATGGCCGTCAACCGTGTTGCGCAGAACCGGCGCAAAGCCTTCGACGCGGCGCTGGATGTAAGCGGTCTCATAGCGATGGTGGCGCAAGCTCCACGTGAAGACGCGGTAGCTGTCGAAGTCGTAATCGTGCTGGCCGCTCTCGAC
>DOZZ01000254.1:5529-5954 GCA_003517725.1 Bryobacterales bacterium
TTGCGTTCGGACCGGGAAGCCCTGGGTTGAGGCCTGAACAACGGCTTGCGTTTGGGCTCCGTGCGCGGCGCGAACTGATGCCCGATGACGTCCACCTTCTCACCGGGCGCGATCTGTATATAGCTGGGCGAGGCGCGCGCCGGCTGGGTATGCACGTTGACCGCGTCATAAACGGTGGCCAGGCCCTGCGACGGATAGTGGCGGGCGGCGTCGGAGAAACGTTGCAGCTCTTCCAGCTCGGCGCCCTGCATCAGGTTGCGGTCTTCGGTCCAACCCTCAATGCCGGCCGCCGTACGCACTTTGGCGAAGCGGCGGCGCTGGCCCAGGAGTTCGAGCCGGTCGCCGTGCTGGACCGTGGCGACCACCGGCGAGAGCAGGCTGATTTCTTTGTGAAGGGGCAGCTTCGCGGGCCCCGCGAAGACCTC
>DOZZ01000254.1:6106-7313 GCA_003517725.1 Bryobacterales bacterium
ATGCTGCGCACTTTTTCGCGGAGCTGTTCGCTGCTGAACGGCTTCACCACCAGCGAGTAACCCTGTTCGACAACGAACTTCTGCACCACCTGGGTGGCGTCGTAGCCGGACATGAACAGCACTTTCAGGTCGGGTTTGATCTGGCTGAGCTGCTCGGCGAGCATGGGTCCGCTCATGCCGGGGGCGACGACATCGGTCAGCAGCAGTTCGATGCCTGGCTCGCGCTGGAACAGCTTCAGCGCCTGCTCGCCGGTGTCGGCCGTGTAGACGCGATAGCCCAGCGGCGAGAGCATCGCCTTCACCAGTTTGCGAATCTCCGGTTCGTCATCCACCACCAGAATGCCTGCACGCGGCGCGGCTTGAGGACTTGTACCCAAGTTATACTCCCGCTTGATTCTAGTGCTTATGGGAGAGGCGGGTCTCGCCGTGATTAGTCGAGTGTGTGTGGAACCGCACTGCACTGGGCCAGTGCCGCCCGGAAACGCGTAAAGTTGAGTTCATGGAACAGCCTAAAACACCCCGATTTGACCCGCCGCGCCTGGCGATCAATCGCGTCTATACCCGGCGCGGAGATGACGGCGGCACCAGTTTGGCGGGCGGCCAGCGCGTGCCCAAACACTCGCCGCGCATCGAGACCTACGGCACCTTGGACGAACTTGGCGCATTCCTCGGCGTGGCGCGCGAGACGATCGCGGCGCTGGAGCCGGAGCACGCGGGGCTGCACGAGCTAGGGGTGATCCTGCTGCGCGTGCAGCATGAGCTGTTCAACGCCGGGTCGATTTTGGCGACGCTGCCCGAGGACGTGCATCCGCGGCAGGCGCGGCTGACCCAAGCGGAAGTGACGCGGCTTGAAGCGGAGATGGACCGCATGGGGCAAGGCTTGGGACTGCTGCGGTCATTCGTGTTGCCCGGTGGATGCCGGCTGAATGCCGAACTGCACGTTTGCCGCACGGTGTGCCGCCGGGCTGAACGGTGCTGTACGGCGTTGGCGGAGAGGGAGGCCGTGGGCGAATTCACGCTGGCCTATTTGAATCGGCTGAGCGATGCGCTGTTTGTCTGGAGCCGGTGGGTTAGCCGTGAGCTAGGAGCGGCGGAGTGTTTGTGGGATCCGAATCAGGGCTGAGCTGCCTCAAACCCCGGCGTACCAGTCGTAGCCGCGCTCTTCCCAGTAGTCATGCGGGCGCTTGGCCGCGTACACGATGCGGCC
>DOZZ01000254.1:7558-8932 GCA_003517725.1 Bryobacterales bacterium
CAGCGTCTGCGGATGCATGGCGCTGGCCATGTCGAGGCCGACGTAATAATCCCCGCTGGGCGTTTCCATGCCGACGTAGTCCATGCCAGCCGCCGGTGGAAAGTGGCGCGCGAAATCGGAGAAGCGCGCGCCGCCCCAGTGGACCTTGTTGCTCCAGCCCTCGACGCACTTGAGCTCGGTCACGAATTCGACCTTGGGCAGTTGGCGCACGAAATCGAGCGAGGTTTCGATCTCGGGCTTGCCGCCGGCCGCGCCGTTCACCAGCAGCGGCCAATTCTTGGCGTCGATCTCGTCTTCATCGGGCATGCCGATGTCCGCATTCAGACGCACGTTTTGGACCGCTTGATCGAGCGGAAACTCGGTTGCGCCGCGGCTCTGGCTGAAGTGCTGGCGCGCGATCTTTTCATTGAAGCCGAGCACGCGGCGCAGAGGCCAGGCGAGGCCGTCCTCTTGCGGGCGAGTGGCAATCCAGCGCCAGCCCGAGAGACCGGCCAGTCCCGCGATGCCGCCGATCAGCAGACTGCGGCGCGTGCGGCGCTGCATTTCGCGGTCAATGGGATCTTGATTATTCATGCGAGACCACGTCATAGCCGGTCAGCATGGCGCGGAAGTTATTCCAGCCGGCCCGGATGACTTGCGCGACGTGGGTGAGAAAGAAGGCGCAATAGCCGAGCGTCAGCAGAAAATGCTCAAAGCGAGCCGCGGAATAGCCGCCCAGCAGCTTGGTGAGCCAGGCGACTTGCGTGTATTTATAGATGGCCAGTCCGGTGACCAGGCTGCCGAAACCCATCACGATGATGCCGGTATAAGCGATCTGCTGCGCGCCATTGAATTTGCGCCGAGGCGGGCTTTCGCGGCGCAGCCCCAGATCGTGCAACAGCACCTGCCAGGCTTCGCGCAGCGTGTCGCGGCCCGGCAGCAGGTAGCGCCATTGGCCCGAGAAGGCGGTGTAGAGCACATAGGCGAGACCGTTCAGCGCGAAGATCCACATCAGGAAGAAATGCCAAGCCATGCCCTGCGCCAGTTTGTGGTCCCAGTGCAAAACGCGGTAGACCCAGTCGGGAAACAAGTGGAAGGGGCCGAAGTAGTAGGTGTCGCTGGCCCAGTAAATCCACATGCCGGTCCAGATCATGGCCGCCAGGATCGGGAAGTTGACCCAGTGGAACCAACGTATGGCGGCGGGATGTTTCTTCTCGATCTGCTTCACAAAACGTAGGTGTCCCGCACGGTGCGATTTCTTCCCGAAGACAATTCTACGCCCTACAATCGGAAGCAGTGTTTGTCTACCTGCATGGCTTCGCGTCCGGCCCGACGTCTTCCAAAGCGCGCCTTTTTCGAGAGCATTTGGCCGAGCTCAAGATTGAGCTGCTGGTG
>DOZZ01000254.1:9140-9768 GCA_003517725.1 Bryobacterales bacterium
TTGGTTGCCGCGCTGTATGCGGCGCGGCACGCCTCAGTGGAGCGTTTGGTGCTGCTGGCCCCGGCGTTTGGGTTCGCGAACCGATGGCCCGAGACGCTGGGGGCCGCAGTGGTCGAGCAGTGGCGGACCGCGGGTTATCGCGATGTTTACCATTACGCTCGGCAGCGGCCGGCGCGGGTTCATTACAGCTTGCTCGACGATGCCGGTAAGTATCCGGTGTATCCCGATTTCGAACAGCCCGCTTTGATCTTGCATGGACGGCGGGATGACGTGGTGCCGCTCGAATATTCGGAGCGCTTCGTTGCGGTGCATCCGAATGCGCAGTTACAGGTGCTCGATACGGACCATCAGATGACCGATTGTTTGCCGCAGATCTGGGAAGCGTCGCGGGTCTTTCTGGGACTGTAAGAGGATAGGCGCACTTCGGCCTGGGATCGCTCTCCCAAAGCGTTGAAGCTTGTTCTACAGGCGTGGATGTCCTGAGAACTGCTCCGCGGGGGCGCCCCCGGGACTTCCGACCCTCGACTCCCCCGTGGGAATCGACTCCGGAAGAAGTGGCAGTTGGAACCTAGCGACCGGACTACCCCGCTACTTAACTAGTATGTTCGCAGGCTTGTCACACCGCGTC
>DOZZ01000116.1:0-1478 GCA_003517725.1 Bryobacterales bacterium
AGCGTGGCATTGCCGCTGAACATATCGATCTCGACCTGCCCGCTAATGCGCGCCGAGGCGATTTGCGGGCCCGTGTAGCGCGCTCATTTCGAGCATTTTCAGCGCACTCTCGCGGGCCGCGCCTAAACGCGAGCCGCTTCCGAGGAACATCGCGCGCCGGAACGGCAGGCGGGCCACGCGCGCTATCTCGTTTCCGCTCGAGCGCAGCAGCCCGCGGCACAGCCTGGTCAAGTTTTCGCAGTCGCGCTCATACTGCTGCGGCTGGTGCGGATAGATCAAGGCCTGAGCTGCCAGCACCATATTGGTGAAGCT
The DNA here is from genome assembly GCA_003517725.1 of Bryobacterales bacterium. GTDB lineage: Bacteria > Acidobacteriota > Terriglobia > Bryobacterales > Bryobacteraceae > DOZZ01. Next base: position 313 of record DOZZ01000116.1, read on the forward strand.
GCTGGTCATCACCAGGCTGCGATCGTTGGTGCGGTCATCGAGCACGACCACGCGAACTCGTGGGTTGCTTCGATATTCCGAAGCGAGTTTGCCCAGTCGATTGCAAGTAATCACCAGGTGGCGGACTTCGGTGCGGGTTTCGAGCATGCGGGCCACGACCGAGGTACTTTCCGGACTGTCGCCGGACCTCGCAAACGAAATCATGAGCGCGGGCCGTCCTCCCGGCAGCTCGCGCCGTCCATGCGTCACGAGCTCGCCGCCCCCGGTCACCTGAACCGCCACGCCAAATTTGTCCTGCAGACCCAGCCGCACACATTCACCGACAAACTGCGAGCTTCCCGACCCGGTCAAAACTATCGACTGGATGCCTTCAACGGCCCACTGGAAGTCGCTTTGGTGCGCCGCGGCAATGTTGCACGTGGCGGCCCAGGTATCCGGCTGCTGCAAAATCTCGCGGATGGTGTGCTGGTAGCCGAGAGACTTCTGGCCAGACTCATCAGCCGCGGCCAGGCGGTCGAGTTCGTCGAATGTCAACGTGGACGTCTCGGGCATAAAGAAAGCAGAAGAAAATTATAGCAAGCAAAAGAAAGTGATTAGCGGCTCACGTCGATATTTCCGAGGTCGTACCAGGCATCGGCGGCTCGACCTTCGATACCGAGCCGGATGGCGGGCGAACCCGTCACCGGATCGAGCAGCGCCACCCGCAGGTGATAAGTTTTCGCTGGAATGGAGGGAACCGTCACGGGATCTTCCACCACAGCATCGCCTGGAAGCCAGCTCCGAATATCCGTCTTGAGCTTAACCACGTGATCGTCGAACGCGAGCGCCAGCGTGTAGGGCTGATAGACGGGCGCCACGCCTGAGTTGACCCACCACATCTTGATCACGGCGTCGGCGCCGCCTTTGACCACGGGCGCATACTCGATTCGCCGCAGCTCGAAGCGGTAGCCCATGCGGCGCTGGAACGCATCGAACAAGGGACCGTACTCCGCGGGAATGGCGCTCGATTTCACGTTGAGCGAGGAGATGTGCCAGCGAAGCGCCTCATCCAAAATGTACTGGGCGTCCCACCCCTGCTGTTGCCAATACGCCGGCACCCAACACGTTTCGAGCGATACAGGGCTGCGCTTCCAAACGTCGCCAATGTTGGTGCGGGCGATTTGCTC
>DOZZ01000116.1:1571-9601 GCA_003517725.1 Bryobacterales bacterium
TTGGTGGGGGCGATTTGCTCCGGGTAGAAATCGAGCATGTGCGACCATTTTGTGCGAAGGTCGCCGAGGCAGTCCGCACGCCAGCCGGCGCCGTGCTGTGTGCCGTAGGCGAGTGCTTGCGGCTCATCGAAATTCATGAGCAGGCGAGTCTTGTGAAACGCGTCGAACCAGATGTCGATCAGCTTCTGCTGGACCGGAAACGCGGGCATGTAGTCGCTCCAGCCTTCGCCCCAATAGCCGACTGATGAGATGTCGACCGTGTCGAGATCCGGGTTGCCGTCATAACGCTCGCCCGCGGCTTGGACCAGCGCGCCCCAATCGCGCAGATATCGCGGGTCGCTGAAATCGGGCTCCCAGATGGGTTGATCCGCGGCGTTCGCGCGCTTTGCCCCGGACTGCCGATACCACAACGGCAGCGGGTGCTTCTTGTCATAGGGCATCAGGCGAATCGCAAGTTTCTGCTGGTGCGCGTGCGCCTCTTTCAATGCGTTGTCGAGAATGTCCCAACGGACATGGCCGTGTTCCGGCTCGAGCGTCATCCAAAACCATCGGCAGTAGGCAATCGATGACGGCGGAAACGTCACGGGCCCGGAAGGAATCAGCTTGGCCGTCGGGCCTTCCTCGGACCAGCCGACGCCGCTATTCAGCGCGTCCCCATGGAAGCGCTGGAAGGTTTGGATGCCGACGCCGGGATTAGCAAAAACATCGTTGATGATGCGCGGATGCAGCACCACCGGCTGCTGCCCGCGGGCGGCCGCGGCTATCGCGAGAAGCGCAAAAGTTCGGAGAAGTCCCATGCTGAGGTGTCCTGTAGGGTGATGTGCGCGCCGGAATAGCTAAGCCGGGCCTCATGCGAAGGCATCGGCCGGCCCGCTCCGTTCACGACGCCTGCGAGAATGATCGCGCGTGGCGAGATGGCCGCGGCAATGCGCGGAAGATCGGTGTGCTTCAAAATGCCCGGCTCGAAATTGGTGAAGGGATGCGAGTAGTTTTCCGTCTCGACCAGCGAACGCCATGAGTGCAGGTGCTCGGCCAGGTAGAGTTTTCCAATTTTCGGCTCGATGGACGCCGCGCAAAGCACCGGCACCGTAAGCTCTCCGCGGGCCGCAATCGCTACCGGTCCGATCGTTGCTACGAGCGCCAGAATGTCCTCGACGCGCTGCGCCAGAAGGCTGTGGCCCAGTATCAGCGACGCCCACGCGTATTCGCCGATTTGTTGGTGCTCTCTCTCGTAACCCGGCCATCCGGGGCTGAACTCGGGCTGCAGGTCACCGATGCCGCGCACGTCCGCCGCGTAAACGGAGATGCCCTCCGCGCCCAGCGCGTGGCACAAGCCGCCTTCGCGCCAGTCACGATTGCGGCCGGAGGGATCGAGCAGCAGCAGGGTACGCCCGGTCCCCTGCTTTTTTTGGAAGTGCCACGCGGGAAGCCACACCTGCCGGGCCGCCTGAACTTCGAGCGCGCTCACATCGCAACCCGACGATGGCACGGTGCCCAGCACCTTGGCTGTGGCCGCGATGGGCGCGATGGCCGCTATGGGCGCAAGACCGAGCACGCGCCGCAGGTCAAGGACGTCATTTCCGGTATCAGGAATTCGTGATTGCAACAGTTCGAACGGCGTCTTGCCTCTCGCGTTGCGAACGTTGCCGCGCGGTGCGGCGAAGAGTCGGTCGTCCGGCTCGGGCGCTACGGCCGGCTCTTCGGTGAGAACTGGCCCCGCAGGCTTTAGATGCTTCTCGAAAAAGTTGTAAATTTGAACGCGCTGGGCGTACGAGAGCCCGTGCGGGAGTGGCGATTCAGCATGTTGGAGCGCGTCTGGAGCACCTAAGACTGCGTACGCCCTTCGCAGCCGGGCAAACTCTTCCCGGCCGTTTTGCTGATAACTCGGCGAGTACGTTCCGAAGAAATCTTTGGCGCTCGTGATCACCAGAAGCGGTTTGGGCGCGAAGGGCCAGAGCAGATCCCAGCGGTCAAATCCGAGCAGGCCCGATCCGATCAGATCCTGTTCCGCATCATCTGTCGAGCCCGGCGGATGAAAGTTGGCGCATGCGAAGTTTTCAGTGTTGCCTGACGACACGGCCGCGGCCGCCAGCCGGGGGTCGACGCAGGCCAGCAGCATCGTGAGTGTCCCGCCGCCGGATTGGCCGGTAGACGCGAGGCGCTTGGGATCCACCATCGGGTGCGCGGCCAGAACATCCAGGCTGCGCACGGCATCCCACACTTGCCAATGAGTGGCCGTTTCGCCGACCAGCAGCATCTGGCGCCCTGGAACGGTGTGTTCGTCATCGGTGCTGGCCAGGCGCGTGAGGCCGTTAGGGCCGGGATAGTTGGTGCGCTCGCCCTGGCCCATCGGGTCGAACGCCAGCACCACGTAGCCCAGCTGCGCCAGGCCCTGACAGCAGCGCTGGTACGGGTCGGCGGCCTTGCCATTGGGGCTGTGGCCCATGTGGAAGAGCACTGCCGGGAATGGGCCGCGACCGGCCGGAACATACATGTTCGCGGAAATTACGATGCCCGGCCGGCTCTCGTACAGCAGTTTTTCGACGCGATACAGAGGGCGATCGAATGCCCCGGTGGTGCGAATATTCAGCGGAGTCCGCTCCGGTGGTTTGCCTGCCACTTCCCAAAAAGTCTCGACGGCCCAGCGCTGACGCTGACGAACGCCGTCCTTAGTTGTTGCGGCGGCGATAGAGCGATTACGCTTTTCGTACGCGGTCTTCACCAGCGCACGCAGGTAATTGGGAAGACACGCGGGATAGTCGTGATAATCGACGCTGGCCGGAAGCTGCGCCGAGAGCGGGCGCGCGCATGCCGCGGCCGCAGCCATCAGTATCTGCCGCCGCGTCATGGGGTGCGGCCGGGATCCAGCGCCGGCGTAGCGATATCAACAGGGCGGTCCGGTCCGCTCCAATGGCCGTGCCACACGCTACCCCCGAAAGTGGTGATGTAGACGCTGCCGGCGTCCTCGGGGTCGGGCATGACGCGGTGACCCCACTTGAAGTTGAAACCGGGGATGCGCGTCCAGTGCTCACCACGATCGGCCGAGCGCCACGCGGAAGATTCGAAGCCCGACGCGTAGAGAACGTTGGCGTGACGCGGATCGCCGGTGACATCGTAAACGTGTTGATCGCGATCGAGCACATTGCGCCAGGTTTTGCCGGCATCGGTCGAGAGCCATACGCCGCCGCCCTCGCCATGCGGCCCTTTGGCGCGCGCCCACGTCGCCAGGTACAGGCGCTGCGGATCGGCGGGATCGATGCGCAGCCCATTGGGCGCATTGGCCCCGACGGGCATGTTCACGCGCAACCATGTCTCCGCGCCGTCGGTCGAGCGGTAAATGGCGCCATCGCCTGCATCGTCGATCTCGCCGTGTTCACTGCGGCGCGCAATCAGCACGTAGAGCGTGCCGTTAGAAGCGCGCGCGAGGCGCCACGCCAGCGGCTCAGAGCCCTGAATGCCGGAGTTCTTCAGAGACCACGATTTGCCGCCATCGATAGATTTGTACACCCCTTTGCCCATCGCCGCGACATAGAGAACGCGCGCTCTCAACGGGCTGGTTGGGTCGAGCAGGATGTGCGTAGGCGCGGTCTCGGGCATACCGTCGTTCGACTTGCGCCAGGTGCGGCCGCCATCGTCGCTGATGCAAATGCCGCCGCGGAATTTGCTGACCGGCGTGCGGCGCCACATCTTAGGCCGCGGTAGGTCGTGAGTGTAGCTCATGGCGCCCCACATGCGGCCCTTTACGGACGGGTCGAACTCGACCCAGTAGGTGGTGTTGGTCCAGTCCTTCGGAACGCCATCGACGGAACGCGTCCACGATTTGCCGCCATCATCGCTGCGCGACAGCCCGACGTCCGTGTAGGTGATGAAGCGGTGGCGTGCGTCGAACGGATCGACGTGATAGCCGTAGCTGGTGGTGACGTCGAGGCCGGTAGTGGTCCAGGCTGCTCCGGGAACGCGACGCGAGTAGGCCGCATTCCAGTTTGCGCCGCCGTCTGTCGTGATCATCGTGCGGCCGAAATCCGTGCCGATGCAGAGGCTGGCGTCCTGGTCGGCCACGCCCAGCTCCAACGGATTCTCACCCCAACTCGGGCCCAGCGCGGGCGCGATCCACGCGTCGTGCACATTCGGAGCCATGGCGCTGCCTTCCTTCCATATCAGACTCCAGGTGTGGCCGCTATCCTGAGTTCGAGCCACGCCGGCCCAGGTCGACTCATCGAGCTTCAATCCGCTGTAAGAAACATAGGCCGTTTCGGGATGATGCAAGCTGGTTGCGGCTGCCCGGATTTTTGCGCCGGTGCCGGGGAGCGCGATCTCATCCCAGCTTTCTCCGGCATTGCGCGAGACCCAGGCGCCGATGTTGGAGACCGCGTAGGTCACACGCCCGGCCATACTCACGTCGGTGAATGTGGCCGACGTGGGCGCGTGATGCATCTTGCCGCCCACCATGATGCCGTGAGCCATGGCCGCGTAGATTACATTGTCGAAAATGCCAATGCGCAGAGCTTTCTCCGGAAGGTCCACAGACTTGGTCCAGCTGTTGCCGGCGTTGCTCGAAATGTAGACCGCGTTGGCCGTGCCGGCCACCAGCTTTCGTGAGTTGTGAGGATCGATCGCGAACGCCAGAATCGCGCCGAGCGGATTATCGGACGAAACGATGGTTTCGTCGGCGTGGTCGGAACTCATCTCGATACCAGTCACGGTCGCGGGCCGAGGCCACACCAGAGACCATGTTTCGCCGGCGTCCGTGCTGCGCCACAGCCCCGTCACTCCGGCGTAGATCGTGCGCGGATCGACCGGATCAAACGCGAAGAAGCGAACCGTGCCGCGCAGATTGAACATGCGCCAGCTGTGTCCGCCGTCGTGCGTGATGTATGCTCCGGTCATGTCGCAGGCTACCAGCATCGTCTTTACATCGTGCGGGCTGATGGTGGGATGGAACATGGCGCCTCCGCCGCCGGGTCCTACAATTTCGAAGTTGCCAGGGCGCGCGCCGAAAAGGACAGTCGAACTAAGGAGAAGAAACGGGAGGGGGAGAAGAAACGAGAGGGCTAGACGCATTGACGTGTTTGTTTTGGTTTCGTTATTCTTCCTTTTATTTGCTTTGATTGTCAACCGTGATTGTCAACAATGACCAGGCGCAACGCGGTGGTGGCCCATGGTGGCGGCCCCACATCAGTCATCAACGCGAGTCTTGCCGGCCTGGTGGAAGCCTGCCGCGATCACTTCGACACCGTTTGGGGCGCGCGCTTCGGGGTCGAGGGCTTGCTCACATCGGACTTCGTCAATCTCACGGCGCAGGATCCGGCGCTGCTGAAACGCGTGGGCGAAGCGCCGGGTTCGGCCATCGGTTCCAGCCGCCGCGGACTGGCTGATGATGACTACCCAAGAATTTTCGAGGCCCTGCGAAAACGCGGTGCGCAGTGCCTTTTCTACACGGGGGGAAACGGTTCGATGAGCACCGCGCTCGAGTTGCAACTGCGCGCGCGAGCGCTGGGCTTTGAACTGCAGGTGATCGGAATTCCCAAGACCATCGACAACGATCTGGCCGTGACCGACCATTCCCCGGGCTACGCTTCCACCGCGCGCTACTTTGCATGTGCCGCGCGCGACGCGGGCGAGGACAACCGATCGCTGCCCGCGCCGATCTGCGTGCTGGAAGTTCTGGGGCGCAACGCCGGATGGGTGGTGGCCGCCACATCATTGGCGCGGGCCGATGCGGACGACGCGCCGCACCTGATCTATCTGCCCGAGCGGCGTGTCAGTTTCGAGCAGATCGCATCCGATGTAGACCGCGTTTACCACCGCCTCAGACGCGTGGTGGTGGCAGTCTGCGAAGGCCAGCGCGATGAGTCGGGCGGTGTGTTTGGGGCTCAGTTGGATCGTGCCGCGAGCCCCGTGCATGCGCTCGCGTCGAACCTGGGCCATACGCTGGCGAACGCGCTGACCGAAAGATTGGGCGTGCGCGCGAGGGCCGAGAAACCGGGGCTGGTCGGCCGTTCCTCGGGCCTGTGCGTATCGGCCGTGGATCGTGAAGAAGCCTGGCGCTGCGGCTTTGAGGCAGGCGCGGCGGCCGCACGCGGCGAATCGGGCGTGATGGTGGCCATTCGGCGCGAGATGCCTTACCGCGGTACGCTGTTAAAGCCCTGGCTTACAGAAAATGCATCAGCCACGACGATCTCGATCATTAATAAAGGGCGCTTCGAAAAAGCTCCGATCCCTGTTCCACCGGTGGAAGAGCAGCGCCGCATCGTTATTAAGCTGGACAACCTCTTCAAACGCTCGAAGAGCGCCCGCGAGCAGCTAGTCCGCATCCCAAAATTGGTTGAGCGATATAAGCGGTCCATTCGTTTTGCAGCATTCGCCGGGAATCTCACGGCAGAGTGGAGAAGGACCCGGCAACTTCCAGAGCCAACGTTCGCAACGCTTGATGCAATGGTTGAGACACCCATTCGAAACGGTCTGTCAGTGCGAGGCTCCGACAACCCTCCAGGCATTCGGTCGTTGCGACTCAGTGCTCTTCGTTCTGGAATTGTTGACCTTGATGATATTCGGTTTCTCCCAATAAGCACCGGCCAGGCACGGAAGTTTCTCCTCAGCGAAGGAGATGTTCTTGTGAGTCGAGGCAACGGGACAAAGGCATTCGTTGGTCTAGCTGCTCGTGTACAGGCACTTTCAGCAGAAACAATCTTTCCGGACACCGCATTTCGAATACGTCTGGCCAGAGGAGTTGCCCACCCGGAATGGTTTACGTCCATCTGGAATGCTCCTCAAGTCCGCTCCCAGATCGAAAGTGCTGCTAAGACGACGGCAGGCATCTGGAAGGTCTCTCAGGCAGACCTCGCAAGGATAAAACTGAAGCTACCGAGCACCGAGGAGCAGGACGAGATCTCCCGTTGTATAAAGGTGCTCTTCTCCCGCGTTGGGCAAATCTTTAGCGAAGTCACTCGCGCCACTGATCTAGTCAATCGCCTGGAGCAGGCCACCCTGGCACAGGCTTTTAGAGGCGAGCTCGTCCACAGATAGCTCAGATGATGATTTCTCCACCTCGTCGAGTGACACTTCGTCGTCTCGCCAGTCGTAGCGCCCAATCGTCCGGGCGGATCATGCGCGGCGATCTGTTTGGGCGACCTCAAGCCGACCGCCATTCTCTAAATAAGTGATGTTTCCCGTTGCCCGGAAGGTGTGATTGCAGGTCGAAGCAGCCAGCCCGGCAGCGAGAGCCCGCCGCTTCACCATGCGGAGCGCATCTGTGCGGTGGAGTTGGCGATCTCAAAGCGCGAGCTTCCCGTCGATCGTACGGAAGAGGCAGCTTTCTTCTCCTCCGAAAAGCCCGCCGTTTCGATGTAGGCCGGAAGGTAAGCTCCCCCGATGTTCTCGCGGTCAAAATAGCGGACGACCTTGAGCCGGCACTAGAGCAGTTCAACAAGATCGCAGCGAGATTAACGAAAGCACGCTCGGCAACTTTCTGAGTCGGGGGTAGCCACGTCATCTAAAGCTCGCGGTCGGCCGCGACGTCACCTAGCCTGCCGGCTTTCGACATGGAAGCCGCCCTTTGATAACCTTCGGTGTTACCGCGGACTCAAGCTCGAAAGCGAGCTTACCCGCTGGACAAGACACAACTGAAATTTCTGCGGGACATTATTCAGGAGAATGCATGTGGTCCGATAACGAATCCGATAAAGATCTGCTGGGATTTTCGCACCTGCAGGCTGCGGTCCTGTCAATAATCGAAAACCATGACCTCCTGCCGACCACGATTGGGGTCTTTGGTGATTGGGGCAGTGGCAAATCGAGTCTCATCGGCATGATTCGCTCTGAGCTCGAAGAGAAGGACGGCGTGGTTGTTCTCCAGTTCAACGGCTGGGTGTTTGAGGGCTACGAGGGCGCAAAGACTATGCGCAGCTCTTCGCGCAGCAGACGTGCCAAGGACTGGCGAGTCTCCCGCTGGATCGCATCGGCCCCGACTACGCCACGAAAGATACCGTAACAGCCGAGCCGTCAACTTACGCGAGGCGTCAACCTGAGAA
>DOZZ01000295.1:0-1264 GCA_003517725.1 Bryobacterales bacterium
TCCACCTACATCGAGCACATGGGCCCGTTCTTCGTGGGCCGCTCGGTCTGGCGCCGGGCCGCCGCGCGAGGGGAAGCCGTTTAACTCGCCGCGCGGATCATCTGGTCCGCGTGGCTCAATGCCTCGGCCGTCACGCGGTTGCCCGAAAGCATGCGCCCGATCTCGCGGCGTCGCGCCTCTTCGTCCAGCTCCTCGATGCGCGCGGTGGTGCGTCCCCCGGCCTCGGCCTTTTCCACGCGGTAATGATGCGCCGCGTAGCACGCCACCTGCGGCAGATGCGTCACGCACAGCACCTGGTTTTCCGACGACAGCAGTTTCAAGCGGCGCGCCACGCCGTCCGCCGCGCTGCCGCCGATGCCCGTGTCGACCTCGTCGAACACCAGCGTGCGCCCGCCGCCCGCTTTTCCCGAGTGCAGCAGGCATGTCTTTAGCGCCAGCGCGATGCGTGAAAGTTCGCCGCCGGACGCGATGCGGTCGAGCGGCTTGGCCTCTTCGCCGCGATTGGGCGCGACTAAGAAACGCGCCTGCTCCACCCCGCGCGCCGACCAGCCCGACGGCGTCAGCTCGATCTCGAGCGTAGTACCGGCCATTGCCAGCGCGCCCAATTCCTTTTCCACCGCGCGCGCCAGCTTCACCGCCGCCGCCGTTCGAGTCTTCGTCAACCGCGCCGCCGCCGCTTCGTAGCTCGCGGCCAGCACGTCCCGCTGCCGGCGCAATTCGGCGGTGCGCTCGCCCGCGTTCTCCACGGCGTCAATCTGCGCGCGCGTGGTTTCGAGAAACTCCAGTATCTGCTCCACGCTCGCGCCGTACTTGCGTTTCAGTTTATCGATAGCGGCCAGCCGCGACTGCACCGCTTCCAGACGCTCCGGGTTCGCCTCCAGCCGCGAAAGGTAATCGCGCAACGACTCCGAAGCTTCCTGTAGCGCAATCAGCGCCGGGTCCAGCGTGGTCTTGATCTCCCCGAGCGAGGAATCGATGCGCCCCAGCTCTTCCAGCTTGCGCGAAGCCACGCGCATTTGCGCGAATGCCGACTCCGGTGCATCGTAGAGCGCGCCATACGCAATGCCCGCGCTTTCCAGAATGCGCCCCAAGTTCGCCTGCACCCGCCGCTCTTCTTCGAGCGCCACATCTTCGCCCGGTTTTAACTGCGCGGCTTCGATCTCACGGCGCTGGAACTGCCACACGTCCAGCTGCCGCAATTTCTCCTGCTCCCCGCCCTCCAGCTCACGCAGCGCCTGATCAGCGTCGCGCCAACCGCGGTACG
>DOZZ01000295.1:1378-6702 GCA_003517725.1 Bryobacterales bacterium
TCGAACAGCAGTTGCTGGTCGTGCTGGCCGTGGATGTCGCCCAGATATTGCGCCAAGTCTTTCAACAGCGCCGCCGTCGCGGGCCGCGAGCCAATGTAAACGCGCGACTTGCCGCCGCTCAGAATCTCACGCTCGATCAGCAGCTCACCGTCTTCGTCTTCCAAACCCGCGCTCTCGAGCAGTTCCCGCGCCGTACTCTCCTGCGGCAATGTAAAGCGTCCGGAGACACGAGCCCGCTGCTCGCCCGAGCGGATCATGTCCGCCGAAGCCCGCGCGCCCAGCAACAGACCCAGCGCGCCGACCACAATCGACTTACCGGAGCCCGTTTCGCCCGTCAGCAAATTCAATCCTGCGTGGAATCGCACGCGGAGCCGATCCACCACCGCATAATTTTCCACCGCGAGCTCTAAAAGCATCGTTCACGATTATAGAGAATGGCTCCCCCGAGGCTTATCATGAAATGGAGGGAAGGAGTTGATTTGACGGGTTTTGCGCCATATTTTGCGTTACTCCAAATAAACATGCCAGAGATGCTCAGCCACACCACCGTGGTGGGCTTTATCATTCTCGCCGTTCTGGCCGGCTTTTCCGTCTTCTCCTGGGCCATCATCTATGCGAAGTGGCGCGGTTTCTCGCACGCGCGCGCCGCGAATGGCCGTTTCCTGCGAGCTTTCCGCAAAGCCGCGGGCCTCGAAGCCGTGATGCTGGCCTCCGAACAGTTTCGCCCGGCTCCGATGGTCTCGGTTTTCGATTCGGGTTATGAGGAGATCAGCCGGCAGGTGAAATCGCGCGGCACAGTCACCAACCAGATCGCGCTTGAGCGATCGCTCCAACTGGGATCGAGCGAAGAGTTGCGCAAGCTTGAAAACAACATGGCCTGGCTCGCCACCACCGCGTCCATCTCGCCCTTCATCGGCTTGCTCGGCACGGTCATCGGCATCATCCGCTCGTTCCAGCAGCTCGGTTCGCAGGGGAGCACCAGCATGCGCGCGGTCGGGCCCGGCATCTCGGAGGCTCTGGTGGCCACCGCCATCGGCCTGTTCGCCGCCATTCCGGCCGGCATCTTCTACAACTATTTCGGCGCGCAACTGCGCGACATGGGCGCCCGCATGGACGACTTCGCCATGGAGTTCATGAACCTGGCCGAGCGCAGTTTCGGCGACTAACAACATGGGCATGACCATCCAGGGCGGCGGTTTTCGCGGCAAGCGCCAAACCGCGCCCGCAATTTCCGAGATCAACGTCACACCCTTTGTCGACGTGGTGCTGGTGCTGCTCATCATCTTTATGCTCACCGCGCATGTGATGGAGTACGGCATCGAAGTGGAAGTGCCGAAGACCAAAACGGTCGAGACCAGCGTCAAAGAACAGCCGGTGCTGACCATCGGCAAGACCGGCGAAGTTTCGCTGAACCGCGACACCATCAACATTAACCTGCTGGCCCAGGAGATTCGCCAGCGCTTCCCGAACGCCACCGGCGTGTATGTGCGCGCCGACAAAGAAACGCCCTGGGACCCCATCGCCCAAGTGCTCGGCACGCTGCACGAAGCCAAGATCGCGGTCAACATGGTCACCCAGCCGCAGGAAAGCGGGAAACCTTAGCCGCCATGTCGCGCGCCGGCACCTTCGAGTCCGAGGAGCGCCTGAGCAAACCGCTGGCCGGGTCGATCACGGCGCACGTACTGGCCGGCGCCGCGCTGCTGGCGAGCGGCATCTTCCGCCATCACGGGCCGGACCTGGGCGATCCGCATGCCGGCGGCGTCGGCGTCGGTCTGGTTACGCGCATCCCAATCGTCCCGCGCGAAGGCCGCATCAACCGCTTGGCCCACGACACCGAATCGGCGCTGCCGCAGCAAACGCCGGACCTGAGTAAGTTGCATAAAGTGGAGACGCCGCCGCCCGACGCCGTGGAACTGGCGGATCATCAGAAGAAACAGAAGCCCAACAAGTTGGAGCTGGCACCCGACAATTACCGTCCCAAAGACCTGATCCCGCTCAATCAGCTGCGCTCGCGCACCGCCCAAGCCGCCGTTTCGCCCACCTTCGCCAAAGCCGGCGCCGGTCAGTTGGCGGTCGGTCCCAACACGCCACTCGGCAGCGAATTCGGCTGGTATGCGCAGCGCGTCCGCGACATCATCGCCTCGCGCTGGAACACGGCCGACGTCACCTCGCGCCCCAACACCAAGGCCGTGATCACGTTCATCATCGACCGCGACGGCACGCTGCGCAATATCGAACTGGCGGAGCCGAGCGGCAGCTACACCCTCGACACCTCTTCCAAGCGCGCCGTGCTGGACGCTAACCCGCTGCCGCCGCTGCCCGCCGGCTTCCGCAAAAGCCAGGCCGAAATGGAGATCTGGTTCCAATTAAGACGATGAAGACTAAACTACTGTTCCCCATGCTGGCCGCCCTGGCGCTGGCCCCGGCCCTGTTGGTTCACGTCACCGCGCAGGACGCCCGCATCATTATTAATAGTGAGCAGGGCAAGCCCGCCCTGGCCGTCATCGACTTCCGCGGCACCGGCGGCGCCCAGCAGTTCATGAGCACGTTCAACGCGACGCTGTTCTCTGACCTGCAAACCTCGGGCATGTTCCGGATGGTGCCCAAGTCGTTGTATCCATTGCAAAATCCCCAGCGGCCGGAGGATCTGAAGTCCACCAGCGGCCAGGGCCTCGCGCTAGGCGACTGGGCCGGCCCGCCGGTCTCGGCCTCGCACCTGGTCTTCGGTTACGCCGCCGACCAGAACAGCACGCTGGCGCTCTACGGCTATCTGGACGATGTGCGGCAAGCCAGCGCGCAGGGCGCGCAGATGCTCGGCAAGCGCTACTTCGGCTCGCTCGACGACACCGGCGCGCGCAAAGTGGCGCACGAGTTCGCGGCCGACATTATCCAGGCCTTCGGCGGAGCGTCCCTAGCCGGCAGCAAGATTTACTTCACCAGCAACCGCACCGGCAACAAGGAGATCTGGTCGATGGATTACGACGGCTCGAATCAGCGCCAGCTCACCTTCAACCGCTCCATCAACATCATGCCGGCAGTCTCGCCCGATGGAACCAAGCTGGCTTTCTGCAGCTTCGCCCGCAACACCCCGCGCATCGTGCTGCTGGCCTCCGATAGCGGCCGGTACCTGCCCTTCTACAACCAGAACGCGTCGCTCAACACCACCCCGAACTTCTCGCCGGACGGCAGCAAACTCTACTACTCGTCATCGGCCAGCGGCTTCACCCAGATCTACTCGGCCAACATCGATGGCAGCAACCTGCGCCGCATCTCGAATGTGAGGGCCATTGAGGTGGAGCCGAAGGTCAATCCAAAAAATTCTAACCAACTGGCTTTTGTTTCGGGTCGCACGGGCAAGCAGCAAATGTATATGATGAACAGCGATGGTACCGACGTGCAGATGCTCAGCAACGGGGAAGGCGAAGCTTCCAACCCCTGCTGGCATCCCGATGGCCAGCACTTGTTGTTCGCCTGGACTCGCGGTTACGCCACGGGCAACTTCAATGTATTTATTATGGATGTAGCCACGCGCCAGTACGATCAGTTAACCAGCGGGGCGGGCCGCAATGAAAATCCCAACTGGGCGCCCGACGGACGGCATATTGTATTTATGTCGACGCGTAGCGGCACGCCGCAGATCTGGACCATGCTGGCCGATGGGACCCAACTGCAGCGTCTGACGTCCCAGGGCGAAAACCGCTTCCCCGTGTGGGGCAAGTGAGCAGCATGACGATTTTATTTCAACAGGAGCGTATGGATGTCTAAGTCGAGATGGTCGGTAGTAATCATGATGGTTGTGCTCGCGCTATTCGCGACGGCATGTAAGAAGAAGGTGAAGGCTCTGCCGCCTCCGCCGCCTGAAGCCGTGGTGCGCGCGCCGGAGCCGCCGCTGCCTTCGCGGCCCACCATCCTGGCCTTCTCGGTTGAGCCCTCCACCATCGAACCGGGCCAAAGCGCCACGCTGCGCTGGAACGTCTCGGGCGCCACCAGCGTCAGCATCGATCAGGGCATCGGCCATGTTTCGCCGGTCGACACGTGGAAGGTCACGCCGCGGGACAGCACCACCTACACGCTGACCGCCACCAATCAAGGCCAGAACGCCACCGCGACCGCGACGGTTACGGTGACCGGCGCCGCGCCGCCGCCGCCCCGCACTACGCCGACGCTGTCGCTCGACGAGCGTATTTCGCGCCAGGTGCAGGATATCTACTTCGACTACGACCAGTTCACCGTGCGCGACGACGCGCGCGGCATCATGGCTACCAACTCGGTGGCGCTGAAGTCGATCTTTAAGGATTATCCGAGCGCCACGGTCATCATCGAGGGCCATTGCGACGAGCGCGGCTCGGCCGAATACAACCTAGGCTTGGGCGACAAGCGCGCCTCGGCGACGCGCGACTACCTGATCCAGCTGGGTGTGCCGGCCGACAAGCTGAAGTCGGTCAGCTACGGCAAGGAGCGTCCCGTCTGTAACGAAGCCGACGAGTCGTGCTACCAGAAGAACCGCCGCGCGCACTTCGCCGCCGCTCAGTAACCAACCAGACGGCTGCGGGAGCTTGCAACCAGGCTCCCGCGCTGTCAACCTACTAATCAAATGCGATTTGCCACACTGCTTGTATCCGCCGCGCTCTTGACGCCCTCCTTCGCCTTGGGCGCCAGTAAGGAAATGATCGAGCTGAGCCGCGACGTGGCGCAGTTGCAGGACCAAGTGCGCACCTTGCAACGCTCCTTCGACGAGCGCATGTCGGGGCTGCAGGTGCTGGTGCAACAGGCGCTCGACTCGTCCATCAAGGCCAACAACTCGGTGGCCGTGCTGAACGACCGCCTGAATACCGGCTTGCGGGACATCGGGACCACGGCCAACGCGCCGGTCGCCGCGATCGGCTCCAAGCTCGACGGCGTGCAGCAGGACGTACAGGCGGTGCGCGAGTCGGTGGCCGACCTGTCGGCGCGCATGGGACGTCTGCAGCAGCAGTTGACCGACGTCAACCTGGCGATCAAGGGCAGCCAGGTGGCCCAACCCGCCCCCCCGCCCCTCAGCAACAGCAACGTGTTGCCCGCTCCCGAAAACGAAGGCCCGGTAGGTCCCGCTGGAAATAACGTGCCATCCGGCAGCCCCGGCGCTCCGCCGGTGAGCGCGACCGTGCTCTACGAAAACGCCAAGCGCGATATGGGCTCCGGCAAAGCACCGCTGGCGCTCACGGAATTTCAGGATTACGTGAAATATTATGGCGCCACCGAACTGGCGCCCAACGCGCAGTTCTATATCGGCTACATCCGCTATTCGCAGGATCAGTTCGATAAAGCGATCATCGACTTCGACC
>DOZZ01000295.1:6957-7139 GCA_003517725.1 Bryobacterales bacterium
TGTCCTGACGAACTACCCCCCCAATAACAAGACTCCGGATGCGCACTATATGAAGGGCAAGGCGCTGTTCCAGTTGGGCCAGCGCACGCGCGCCGCCGCCGAGTTCCGCACCCTTTTGGAGAAGTATCCGACGAGCGAACTGGCGGCCAACGCCAAGCAGCAGTTGCGTGCGCTGGGCCTGA
>DOZZ01000295.1:7343-14468 GCA_003517725.1 Bryobacterales bacterium
AGCAGTTGCGTGCGCTGGGCCTGAACCCGCCGGCCGCCGCCACCCGGCGCCGCCGCTAGAGATGGAGGGCGCCGCGCCACTGCCCGATCTCGCCGGGCTGCTGGACTACACGCTGCTGCGGCCCGACCTGACCGAAGCGCAGGTGGTGGACGCCTGCGCGTCGGCGCGCGGCATGGGCGCGGCCAGCGTGACCGTGCGGCCCTGCGATATCGATGCCGCGGTGCGCGCGCTCGGCGGCAGCTCCGTCGCGCCCGGCAGCGTCGTAAGCTTTCCCCACGGCGACGCCACCACCGCCACCAAACTCTATGAACTGCGCGAGCTCCTGCGCCGCGGCGCCCGCGAGCTGGACGCCGTCCTGAATGTTTCGCGCATGCTGTCCCGGCAGTTCCAATACGTCGAGAGCGAAATCCAGCAGATGGCCGACAGTTGCCGCAAGGAGGGCGCCCGGCTGAAGGTGATCTTCGAGAACTGCTACCTGAGCGACGAGCTAAAGATTGTCGCGTGCCGAATCTGTTCACGCGCCGAGGTGCACTTCGTCTCCACCTCGACCCACTTTTCGCCCGGCGGCTACACACCCGACGATCTGCGCCTGCTGCGGAAATATCTCCCGGAAGACATCGCCCTGAAGGCTGGCTCAGGCGTGCGCACGGCCGAAATGGCCCGCGAAGTGATGGCGCTCGGCTGCACCCGCATCGCCACGACGCATCCGGCGCAACTGCTGGAAGCGTGGCGCGCTCCCGCGGCCGGGTAAGGGACGCGCCGCGTCGGGTTACACTGGTGCACGGCCGCATGCGTCAACAGAGGGTACTGCCAAAGATCTGTGTAGCCCTGGGCCTTCCCGATGTCGCCACGCTGCTCGACCACGCCCGGCGCGAGGTTCTGGCCGGCGAGACGTTTCTGGAGTTCCGGCTGGATTACCTGGACGAGCCTCACAAGGGCGCGGAAGCTATCGCCAGGTTTCTGGAGCGCCACCCGGATTGCATCATCCTGGCCACCTGCCGCCGGCACCATAATCACGGGCGGTTCAACGGCAGCATTGAGGAGCAGCTCCAGATTCTGGACTTGGCCGTGCAACGCGGCGCGCATGCCGTCGACGTCGAGATCGAGACGGCCGAAGTAGCTCAGGACAAGCTGAACATCTTTCGCGGCCGTACCTTTTTGATCATTTCGTACCACAACTTCGAGACCACGCCGCCGCTCGATCCGCTGGTGAAACGCATGCAGCGTGTCGCCGCCGACGCTTACAAGATCGTGACCACCGCGCGCAAGACGTCGGATACAGGCCGCACCCTGCTGGCGGGTAAGGAACATCCCAAAGTTCCGATGGTGTTGCTGGCCATGGGCGAGCTGGGGTTCCCAAGCCGCGTGCTCTCGACCAACTTCGGCAGCATCTTCACCTATGCGGCGCCCGTGGCGGCCGAGGGCACGGCGGCCGGGCAGGTCAGCGCGCGCCAGTTGCGTCATCTGTATCGCGTGGACCGCCTGACCAAGACGGCGCGCGTGTTCGGCGTGATCGCCGACCCCGTGCGGCACTCCATTTCGCCGGCGGTGCACAACCGGGCTTTTCAAGCTAAGCGCGTGGATGCCGTATATCTGCCGTTTTTGGTCGCGCCGCCACAGCTCCGCGATTTCTTCAAATTCGCCGAGGAGCTGCCGCTGGCGGGCTTCAGCGTGACCATTCCGCACAAGCAGAAAGTCATGCGCTACCTGGATAGCGTCGACGCGCTGTCGCGCCGCATCGGCGCAGTCAACACCGTGTGGCGCAAGGCCGGCAAGTGGCGCGGCACCAACACCGACGCGGCCGGCGTGACGATTCCGCTCGGCAGGCATCTGCGGCTGGCGGGCGCGCGCGTGCTGGTAGTCGGCAACGGCGGCGCCGCCCGCGGGGCTGCCTTCGCGCTATCCGACGCCGGCGCTAAAGTCTCGATCGTGGGGCGCAATCCCGACCGCGCGCGGGTGCTGGCGCGCATGTGCCACGGCGAGCTGATGAGCCGCGAGCAACTGGCCACGCGGCGCTTCGATGCCCTGGTGCATTGCACGCCAGTGGGCATGTTTCCAAACGTGCAAGAGTGTTTTTTTGAGGGCGAGATCCCGGCCGGCATCGTCTTCGACACGGTCTACAATCCGATCGAAACCGAGTTGATCCGCCGCGCCAAAGCGCAGAACGCCAAAACTGTTGCGGGCATCGAGATGTTTATTGAACAGGCCGTCCGACAGTTTGAGATCTTCACCGGCGCCGCGGCCCCGCGCGCCGTGATGGAAAAGGCGGCGCTCGAAGCGTTGGAAGAAAAACCCCGTCATTAGAAGTACTTAAATAAACGCCACGGTCTTCACGCCCGAAATATCAAAGCGCTTGCGGCAGCGCTTGCAGTCGGCTTTGTCGTCCAGCAGCAGCATGTAGCTCTGCGCTTTGGCGAATTTGGCGCGATCGCGCTCGTCGCCACCGGGCGGCAGGCGGTCCTTCTTTTTGCGCAGCATCCAGCGCAGGTCGTAGGTGTCGACGCTTTTGCAAAAGGGGCAATTCAGGCTCGCCGCGCGGGTGGTGTTCGATTCGGCGAAATAGGCTCGCTCGTCCACTAACGGTCACCCATCGCAATCCACGGCATGCCGTCGGCGTTGCCCTTGTATTCGGCGCGCGGCCGGATCAGGCGGTTGTTGTGATATTGCTCCAGCACGTGCGCCGTCCAGCCCGACATCCGGCTGACCGCGAAAATCGGCGTAAACAGGTCGATCGGAATGCCCAGCGAATAATACGTCGACGCCGAATAGAAATCCACGTTAGGATTCAGCTTCTTGGCTTCTTTGACCGTCTCTTCCACGCGCCGCGACATCAGGAACAGCTCCACGTGCCCGGTGCGCCGGCCCAGTTCCTCGCTCAGCACGCGCAAATGCGACGCGCGCGGGTCTTCGGTGCGGTACACGCGATGCCCGAAGCCGGGTATCTTGGCTTTCCTGGCCAGCATCTGTTGCGCCCGCTCCACGGCTTTATCGGGCTCGCCCACTTCGAGCAGCATCTTAATCACGTCTTCATTGGCGCCGCCATGCAGCGGTCCCTTCAACGCGCCGATGGCCGACGTGATCGCCGAGTAGATGTCGGAAAGCGTCGCGGCCGTGACGCGCGCCGCGAAAGTCGAAGCGTTCAGCTCATGGTCGGCGTGCAGAATCAGCGCAACGTCAAAAGCTTTCTCCGAAATTTCATTAGGCTTCTGCCCGGTCAGGGCGTAGAGAAAGCGCGCCGCGAAGCTGAGCGAATCGTCCGGCGTCACCACCGGCTGCTTCGTACGCAGGCGATGATACGTGGTCACCAGCGTGGAGGTCTGCGCCATCAGCCGCACGGCTTTGCGGTGGTTGGCCTCGGGCGCCATGTCGCGCGCCTCCGCGTCGTACAGGCTGAGCGTCGAGACCGCCGTGCGCAGCACGTCCATCGGCAGCGCCCCGGCCGGCGCATTGCCTAGAAACGCCGCCACCTCGGCCGGTATAGCCTGGCTCGCGTGCAGCTCGCGTTTCAGCTCGTCGAGTTCGCTCTGCCGCGGCAGACGGCCCTGCCACAGCAGAAAAATGACTTCCTCGAAGGTGGCGTGTTCCGCCAGCGTATGAATGTTGTAGCCGCGATAGCTGAGGATGCCCTCATAGCCGTCGATAAAACAGATCTCGGATTCGCCTGCGATTACGCCTTCCAGGCCCGCACCGGTCGATGTCGTGGTGGAACTCATAGTCACCCTTTAGTCAGTCTATTAGAAGAATGGCTTGCGCAGATTCCCCACCGTCCGGTGCAGCATGATCGCGTAGGCGCTCTTGCCGGGGCAGAACGGATAGGGCGAGAAGCTCAGCGCACTGCCGCCGGAATCCACCCACAACCGGTCATCCCGGCCGGCCAGCGAAATAATCACGCCGCTATGGCACGACTCGCTGTCGGCGATGCGCAGATCGCGCGCGCCCTTCCAGTCTTCGAGAAATTTATCGTAGGAGTATCCGCTGCAGGCTTTAGGGTCGGTGCAGCCCCACGCGCGATACGCCGCCGCGTAGTCCTGCCGCCGCAACTGGGTCAGAAAATTATTGATCAGCGCCTGTTCGCGGTGGTTTTTGAAGACGTAATAGACCAGGCCCGAGAGCAGCAACAGCACCACCGCGGAGCCGACGATGCGCCACAAATATTTCTCGCGCCGCTCCTCGCCTGCTCCGTATTGATCGAGGTAGCCACCCATCGGCCTGGCCCTTAGTATACCGGTGTGTTACTGGGGCGGATAAGCTTTATCGTACGCCGCGATGGCCTCATTGGTGATTTCCAGAGCCGTCTTGAAGTACAGCGTAGTCGAGGAATCCACCACCATGTCCAAACCCTTGGCTTCGGCCAGCTTCGCCACTACAGCCTGCATCTGCTTGGAGCTGCGGCCCAGAATTTCGTTGCGCTCGCGGTCCACCTCATTTTGCAGGTCTTCGCTCATGCGCTGCAGCTCGCGCTGGCGGCGCTGGCCTCTGGCCTGCAACTCGGCTTCGGCTTCGCTCGACAGCTTGCCGACGCCGGTCTGCAACTGGTTTTGGATATCCTGCAGCTCTTTTTCGACCTTCTGTGCTTCCAGCTGGCGGGGCTTGTACCTGGCCTCCATCGCGGTGGACGCTTTCTTGATCTCGGCCGATTCCAGAACCGCGCGCTGCAAATTGACGACGCCGACTTTAATCTGCGCCGGCGCGACCGAGGCCGCCAGCATCCCGAGGCCGAGCATGGCAATCCGGACAGCCAAATTTCCTGACATCTTGGTGAAGCTCCTTCTTAAATGGGTTGGAATTTCAGGTTAACACGAGGCTGAATTAGAAATGCCCGCCTAGTTGTCGCTGAAAATCTCCGCCAGCGCCCGCCCCGAGGCGCCAGACGGCCGACCCACCTCCAGCAGCGTGGTCAGCGTCGGCGCGATGTCGTTCACCGCGATCTCTTGATCGAAGCGCCCGCGGCGAATACCCTGTCCCCAGAAGATCACCGGAACGTGGGTGTCGTAGCTGAATGGCGTGGAGTGCGATGTCTGCGTCGGCGCCGGCATAACCGGCAGCCAACCCGGCTCCAGCAGCACAAAAATATCCGCGCTGCGCCGCGCGTAGAAGCCGTTGCGCATGCTCTCCGCAATAAAATCCCCGGCCCCGCCATTCAGCAGCTGCGTGCGCGTATAAACGCGAAACGGATGGGCCGCGGCGGAATCGAGCAGGGCGTCCGCGGCCGCACGCTCCACGTCGGCGCGCTCCAGCTTCTTCTCGGCAATCAGGTTGTGATCCAGATAGTAATCACCCCCGCCGGCGTTCTCGATCCACTTGCCCTCGCCAAAGCGCTGCGACAGAGCGGCCTGGATCACCGCGCCAGGGTCGGCCCGCAGCGAGCCCCCCGGCATGCGCCGCGCAACATTGACGGCCGGCACCGGCGCTACGCCATGGTCGGCGGTCAGCACCACCGTCAGATTCTTCGGCCCCACGGCGGTCTCAAGCCGGGTCAGCAGCGCGCCGATCAGTACGTCCACGCGCCGGGCCATGTCTTCCACTTCCGGCG
Organism: Bryobacterales bacterium; assembly: GCA_003517725.1. Taxonomy (GTDB): domain Bacteria; phylum Acidobacteriota; class Terriglobia; order Bryobacterales; family Bryobacteraceae; genus DOZZ01. Next base: position 12,877 of record DOZZ01000295.1, read on the forward strand.
AGTCGGGCCCGGTCTGGTGCCCCACGGCATCGTTCGCCGAAAAGCTCACCGACAGCAGATCCGTCCCGGCATGCTGCCCGAGTTTTTCCCCCGCAACGGCCGCCTCGGCCATTTTTTCGATCAGTTCATTGCCCCACGGGCTGGCCATCAGCCGCTCGTATTTATTGATTTTGCCCTCGAAGGTCCATTTGGGAAAATTCGCCCATTTCCTATCAAGATACTGATCCGCCAGGCGCCGTCTGTTGAACTGGTCGGCCCAGGCGGGCAGCTTACCGTCGGGGAAGAAGAAGGTGCTGCTCACGAAACTGCCCGCGCGCGCGTCGAACCAGAACGCGCCATCCGCCATGTGTCCGGCGGGCAGGATCGCGCTGCGGGCTTTGAACGAAATGCCGACCACGCGGGAATCGCGCGATGCCATCTTCAACTCGTCGCCCACCGTACTGGCCAGCAGCCGGCGCGGCGAGGCCGGGTCCGTATCTTCGCAGACTTGCGGGTTCACGGCCCAACCGGTGGCCCCCACCTCTTTTTCGTGGGGGTCGCAGACGCTGGTAACAATGGTCCTGGTGTCCCGGTCGTACCAGGCGTTGCCGATGATACCGCTCACCGCTGGCATGGCGCCGGTGCCGATGATGCTGTGGCCAGCCGCCGTCACCGTGGGTGTCTGCCGGTAGCGCGCGTTGGTGAACACCGCGCCCTCCCGCAGCAAGCGGTCCAGGCCGCCGTGATACTCGCTCCGGAAGCGTTGCAGGTAAGTGTTGGGGAACTGGTCGATGACGATCAGCACCACCAGTTTCGGTTTCGGCGGGGCGGCCGCGAGGGCCGTCTGGAAAATCAGCAGGGCGGATAGAAAACGCAGCATCGGAGTGTCACAAACAGCGTAGCAACCGACGGTGAACGTTTGGTCACGGCCCCGGCGCATCGTTTACAATTCGGAAGTCCTCTTCATGGGTCAAGTCAAAGTCGTCAAATCAAAGGTCCCCCGCCTGGTACCGGAGTTCTGCGCCTTCCAACTGGAAATTCGCAAGTCAAAGATCCACCGCTGGGGCGTCTACGCGCTTGAGAGTATCCCGGCGCGGCACAAGGTGATCGAGTACACCGGCGAGCGCATCGGCCGGCAGGAGACCCGCCGCCGCAGCGACGCCCAGCACCGCATGATTTACCTGTTCACGCTCGATAAATATTGGACGCTCGATGGCGCGGTCGGCGGTAGCGGGGCCGAGTACATCAACCATTCCTGCGACCCCAACCTGCGCGCCAAGGTCACCCAGGGACACATCCTCTATATGTCGGCACGAATCATAAAAAAAGGCGAAGAGTTGACCGTCGATTACCACTTCGCCAAAGACATCGAGACCGTCTACTGCCAGTGCGGCGCCGCGAGTTGCCGCGGCACCATCAACCTGAAATAACCCCGGTCAGTTCTGCAGCGTCAGCATGCCTTTCTCCTGCAGTCCGGTCAGTGCCAGCCCGTAGCGGCCGCGGCAGCCGGTCTTCTCGAAGATGTGCCGTAAATGAATTTTGACGGTACCGGTGCGAATGCCCAGGCTTTCGGCAATATCGCGATTGCGCAGGCCCTTTTCCACCAGTTCCAC
>DOZZ01000295.1:14588-16644 GCA_003517725.1 Bryobacterales bacterium
CGCCACGTCCGCGTTCACCGCCTCCTCCATCCAGGTGTGGCCGCGGGACACTGCCCGCAGGCACAGCAGCAGCGAATCGGTGTCGCTGGTGCGGCGGATCACGCCGCGCACGCCGCCCTGAACTAAGCGCAGCGCCTCCCCGCTATTCAGTCCCACGCCCCAAACCACAATTCCAATGCCCGGGCGTCCGCTCAGGAACCTGACATAATCCAGCACCGTCGCCACGCCAAACGCCTTGTCGATCAACACCACCGCCGGCTTGACGCTGTTCACCAGCTCCGACGCCGCGGCCATCGACGTCATGCCACCCGCGAACCGCAAATCCCGGTTGCCGCTCAATAGGGCCCGAATGCCCTCAATCGCCATCGGCTGGCTGTCACACACTATTACGGATTTCAGCTGTCCATCATGCATCGGCTTCGCCTTTCTGTTCCATCGCCCCGTAAAATCACTTACGAATCCCAAGTAGGGGCCGCGGCCTATTCCTCTCAAAATTTCGGGCTATAAAAAAACCGTCTTCGGCTGAATGCTATTTTGGAGCTATCGTGAAGTCTCAGCGTTTGGCGGCGTGCGGCGCCGTCCTGTTCCTAGCCGCCGCCTGTTTTAGCTCCGAACCGCCGCCTCCCGGCCCCCTGCTGCACATCCTGGCGGACGAGCTCCAGCGCAATTTCCAGACGCTCCAGGCCAAAGCCGAGCCGGCGCCCTACTTTCTCTCCTACGAAGTGACCGAACAGGATTCCCGCATGGTGGCGGGCAACCTGGGAGCTCTGCAACTCGACGATGCCATGCACAACCGGCACCTGGACGTTTCGGTGCGCGTCGGCACGCCGCAGCTGGATAACTATCACCGCTCCTCGGGCGAGGGCGGGCAGTTCGCCACCGGCGCGGCCATCGCGCTCGACAACGAGCCGGCCGCCCTGCGCCACAGCCTCTGGCTCGAAACCGACCGCGCCTACCGTGCCGCCTCCGAGCGCCTCATCAAGATCCGCACCAATCGCGAGGTGAAGGTCGCGGACCGCGACCAGTCGGCCGACTTCTCGCACGAAGCGCCGGCTACCGGCAGCGAGCCCGTCGTCGCGCTCGACTTCGATACCGCCGCCTGGCGCGCGCGGGTGAAATCGCTCTCCGCGCTGTTCGCGAAATATCCGGACGTGCTGGTTTCGAGCGTTACGGTGATTGCCCAGACCGAACGCCGCACGCTGGTCACAACCGAGGGCGCCGGCCTGGAGCATGGCCGCGGGTTCGCGCGCATCATCATCGCGGCGCAGGGCAAGGCCGCCGATGGCATGGACCTCGCCGCCTCCGATTATTTCGACGCGCTGCAGGCCCGCGATCTGCCCAACGATGCCGCGCTGGCAGCGGCGGTCGAGCGCACCGCCGGCAAACTGGAGGCTTTGTTGCAAGCGCCGGTGGCCGAGCCGTTCGTCGGGCCCGCCATTTTCTCCGGGCGGGCCGCGGGCGTCTTTTTCCATGAGATCTTCGGCCATCGCATCGAAGGCCATCGTCAAAAGGACGAGTCCGAGGGCCAGACCTTCACCGGCAGCGTCGGCGCCAGTGTGCTGCCGAGTTTTCTTTCGGTTGTGTTCGATCCCACCCGCCGCAAAGCCGAAGGCATAGACCTGAACGGCTGGTACACGTTCGACGACGAGGGCATTCCGGCGCGCCCCGTCACGGCCGTTGAAAATGGCGTTCTTCGCAACTTTCTGATGTCGCGCTCGCCCATCTCCGGCTTCGCCCAATCCAACGGACACGGGCGCCGCCAGCCCGGCCGCGAGGTGGTCTCGCGCCAGTCGAACCTGATCGTCCAGAGCACCCGCGCCGTCACCGACGCCGAACTGCGGCAGCAGTTGATCGCCGAAATAAAGCGCCAGAACCGCCCCTATGGCTTGTATTTCGAAGATGTCACCGGCGGGTTCACCAACACCGCCCGCGGCGGTCTGCAGGCGTTCAAAGTGCTGCCCGTCATCGTTTATCGTGTCTATGCCGATGGCCGCCCCGACGAGATGATCCGCGGCGTCGATATCGTGGGCACGCCGCTCGCCAGCTTCTCGAAAAT
>DOZZ01000295.1:16756-18401 GCA_003517725.1 Bryobacterales bacterium
GGCAGCGTGCCGGTGTCGGCCGTGTCTCCGGCGCTGCTGATCTCCCAAATCGAAATCGAGAAAACCAACAAGTCGCAGGATCGCCCGCCGCTGCTGGCGCCACCGATGCTGACGCTGGGGATGCAACCATGAGGGTTCCAGCCTTCATGAAGCCGCTGCTGCTGCTCCTGCCGGCCTTGTCCTTCGCCGCCGCGCCCGCCGACGACATCGTTCTGCGCGCCATGAAGGATGAATTGCAGCGCTCGCTCTCGCTGCAGCTTCCGCCGCTCGAAAAACCCTATTACATCGATTACTCTATCGATACCCTGCAGACCTATTCGGCCGTCGCCTCGCTCGGTGGCCTGATCTCGGCGCAGCAAAATTTTCTGAATGTCCCGCGCGTCCGCGTGCACGTCGGCGGCTACGCCTTCGACAACACCAACTTTTTGGGCAGCGCCTTCGGCTTGCAATCGCAACTGCCGCGCGAAGCCGACTATCTGTTGATCCGCCGCATGCTGTGGCTCGAAACCGACCAGGGTTACAAATCCGCCGTCCAGGCTATTTCGCGCAAGCGCGCCACGCTCAAGAACCTGACGCAGACCGAGACGCTGCCGGATTTCGAAGCGCGTCCCGCCCTGCGCTTCAACCGGCCCGGCGCGCCCGCGGCCATCGATTTCCCGGAGTGGCAGGAGCGCGTGCGCCGCGTCTCCCGCGTCTTTGCACAGTTCCCCGGAGTGAGGAACTCTTCCGTCTCGTTCTACGCGAGCGCCGGAGACCACCGCTTCGTCAGCACCGAAGGCAGTGAGGTCCGCGATCCGGAGGGCGTTTCGATGGTGCGCATCAACGCGTCGGCCCAGGCTGCCGATGGCATGCTGCTGCGGGATTGGGCTACCCTGCCCTCGCTCGACGCCGCGCGCCTTCCTGCGGAAGCCGTTGTGCGCGCCCGCGCTGAAGAGGTCGCGCGCAACGTCACGGCTCTGGCCGCCGCGCCCCTCGCCGAAGACTATTCCGGCCCCGTACTGTTCTCCGGCATCGCCGCGCCGCAGGTCTTCGCCGAAGTCTTCGGCCGCAACCTGGCGCTCTCCCGCAAACCCGTGGGCCAATCCGGCGCGGTTCCGGCCAGTGAGCTCGAAGGCCGTCAGGGCGTGCGCGTGCTGCCCGAAATGTTCGATGTGGTAGATGATCCGCTACAGACCGAATTCAACGGCCAGCCACTGCTCGGCACCTATGCCGTGGATGACGAAGGAGTCGCCCCCGCGCGCCTGCCCATCGTCGAAAAGGGCATTCTCCGCAATTTTCTGCTGACGCGCTCGCCCAAGCGCGGCTTCCCGCACTCCAACGGACGCGCGCGACTGCCCGGCAACTTCGGTTCCAGCACCGCCGCGCTCAGCAACCTGTTCGTCACCTCGCGCGAAACCCTGCCCGTCCCGGAATTGAAGAAGCGACTGAACCAGCTCTGCCAGCAGCGCGGCAAACCCTACGGCCTGCTGATTAGAAAAATGGATTTCCCGTCCGGCGCCAGCATCGAGGACGCGCGCCGTCTGCTGGGCGGCCAGCAGGGCGGCCTGCACCCGGTTAGCGCTCCGATTCTGGCCTACCGCGTGTATCCCGACGGCCGCGAAGAGCTGGTGCGCGGCCTGCGCCTGCGCGCCTTCAACGCCAAATC
>DOZZ01000073.1:0-3367 GCA_003517725.1 Bryobacterales bacterium
AACAAGCCGGCCGGCTCGATCGTGCTGCTGGACGAGGCGTACATCCATTTTTCGGATGTGCAGCGCTGCTCGGACCTGGTGGCCGCCGACAAGGACCTGATCATCCTGCGCACTTTCTCGAAGCTCTACGGCATGGCGGGTCTGCGCGCCGGCGCGGCACTGGGGCGGCCCGACCTGCTGGCCAAAATGCAGGGGTTCGGCGCCGGCATGATGCCCATTACCGGCATGATCGGCGCGACCACCAGTCTGCGGGTACCGACGCTAGTGGCCGAGCGCCGCAAGAACATGCGCGCGGTGCGCGAGAAGACGTTCGAGTTCCTGACCTCGAAGAACATCGAATTCGTGCCCTCCGACAGCAATTGCTTCCTGTTAAACGCCAAGCGCCCGGCGCGCGACTTCATCGCCGCCATGCAGGCCGAAAAGATCTACGTCGGCCGCGCCTGGCCGTCGATGCCGACCTATAGCCGCATCACGGTGGGCACCATGGACGAGATGGCGAAGTTCCACAAAGCCGTGGCCAAAGTAATGGCCTAGGCGGCGTCAGTTTGCTGTAAGCATTCCGTGCGGGCGCGGTACTCCCCGGAGAGGGCCACGCCCGGCATACATTCCACCAAAACCGGGGACTCATGTTTCAATTCAGACGGCTGCGGTATAGCTGGCGCGAGCTGAGCGGCGATACGTTCGGCGGCTTCATCGCATCGCTCATTGCGTTTCCTTACGGGCTGGCCATGGCCGCGGCCATGGGCCTGCCGCCGGTGCTGGGCGTCTTCACCTCCATTTTGACGGCGCCCATCACGGGCATCCTGGGCCGCAACCCGGTCATGATCGGCGGCGTCTCGTCGGTGACCGTTCCGTTCATCCTGGTGGCCGTGCACCAGCAGGGCATCGGCGGCGCGGCCAAAGTTTCGTTCGTGGCCGCCATCCTGATGCTGATCTTCAGCACGCAGCGGCTGGGGCGCTTCGTGGCGCTGGTGCCGCACAGCGTGATGGCCGGGTTTTCGTGCGGTATCGGCGGCATGATGGTGGTCTCGCAACTGCGCGTGATGATGGGCGTCAAGAGCGTGGTGGCGGATACCACGGTGCTGCAGCAGCTGACCTCGGCCGTGAGCGCCATCCCGCTGCTGCACTGGCAACCGCTGGCCACCGCGTTGCTGGTGATGGCGGCCGCGACGCTCGCGGGGCGCATCTCGCCCAAACTGCCGGCGCCGCTGCTCGGCATTCTGGTGGCAATCCTGTTTTCGCGCACCCTGGGCTGGTCGTCGAAGGAAGTTGGCTGGCTGCCCGCTTCGCTGCCGCCGTTCCAGGGCTTCACGTGGGCGCCCACGGATGTGTTTACGGTGCTGCCGGCGGGGCTGGGGCTGGCCTTCGTGACGTCGGTGAACCTGCTGGTGACCTCCCGCGTGGTGGAACACTTTCGCGGGCGGCACGAGCACATGAAGAAGAGCGATGCGGACCGCGAACTGGGCGCTTACGGCATCGCCAACCTGGCGGCGGCGGCCTTTGGCGCGCCGATGAGCGTCGGCATTCCGGCGCGCAGTCTGGCGAATGTGCAGTGCGGCGCCACGACGCGCGTCTCTAACTTCCTGCATGCCGGTTTTCTAGTGCTGTTCGTGGTGCAGGGCAAAGATCTGATCGCGCATATTCCGATGGCGGCGCTGGCTGGAGTCACGGCCTGGATGGGCGTGCGCTTAATGGAATGGAGCACCTGGTTCCGGCTGCATCGGATGCGCCGCGTGGATGCCGCGGCGTTTCTGTCCACCGCGGTCGCGGCGCTGGTGTCGAACGCGGTACTGGCGGTGGCGCTGGGTTGCTCGTTCTACGTGGCGCTATTTCTCTATCGCAGGCATGGTTATCGCTCGACCACCAGATTGTTGGTGACCGAAAATACGCCGGGGACGCCGTTGGCCTGAATGTTAGCGACATTCTTATCGGCCTGGTTGGCTACGCTGCCCACCAGCGTGACGTGACCGTTGCCGACCAGGATGTGAATGGAAGGCATGGCGCGGTACCCATAGCGGTCGGCCAGCATCGGGTTCCCGTAAATGGCGCGATACACAGCGATACGGATACGGTCGTCCATGGGGGACAACGGGAGCACCTGAATATTGTTGACGACATTGGTGACGCCCTCAATGTGGCGGACCACGTTTTCCGCATCCTTGCGCAGCACCGGACGGGTGACCGCGCCCAACAGAGTGACAGTGGACCCTTCGACGCGGAAAGCCAGGTCATCGAACACGCCGTAGTAAGGCAGCATCACCAGCTCATGGCGGACTTCACGAGCCATCCGATTTTGAGAACGATCGTTATAATCCTGGGCGAAAACGCTGCCGGCCAGCAGCAGGCAGACGCTCAGGAACCGCAAGGGTTGCATGGATAAACCTCCATCAGGAGGGAAGCATTTTGCTTGCCAACCAACGCGGCAAGTGCTTTCAACTGTGTACGTTCGGATGCGTCCGGCCGATTCACAAGAGCCTGACGAATCCCGCATCCGCCCCGAATCCGCCGACGCCTCATTATGTGGCGCGGCCCATCGGGTTTGTGGGGGGCGTTTGCCGAGGGCGCGGTAGGCCAGCGCGAGCCAAAGCCGCACGCTACAAGCGCTTCTGCATGCGCATGATCGGCAGCCTTTCGCCGCCCGCCAAGGGTACCTCCGTGCGGTCAATTTCGATGAAACCCCGCGCCCGGTACAACGCGACCCCGGTCAGCGTGGCGGCCAGTTCCAGGCTCGCGAAACCTGCACGCCGCGCGGCCTGTTCGCAGGCCTCGAGAATTAAGCTGCCGATGCCCCGGCGGGCCCACGCCGGATCCACAAAGAACGCGCGGATGCGCGCTGCGTCGCGGGCGGGGTCGAGCTGCGTGTCATCTCGATGGGCGCCATGATCGCTGCCGTGCAGCGTGCGCCGAAAGCTCCAGCCGCCGCAGCCAACCAGGGTGTCCCGTGCTTCCACCACGAAGTAGGTTCCGTCGGCGATGAGCTGCGTGTCGACGCCGAAGACCGTGGTCAGTGCGGCGGCGCGCTGGACGTCGGAATAATCGCGCGCCTGCAAGACTTCGACCGAGGCGGCGATCAGTGCGTGCAGCGCCGGGATGTCGGCGGCCCGGGCGAGACGCAGGTTCATGCTTCCGGCACGCCGAGCGGCGTTTCGGACAGCGTGACGAGGCGGCGCGCATCGGGCAGAAAGGCCTGGCCCGCGGCGGTTAGCGCCACGTGCGTGGTGGTGCGGTTGAGCAACTGCAGGCCCAGCGCGTTTTCGAGCGAGCGTATCTGCTGGCTCAGGTTGGGCTGCGCCAGTCCCAGGCGGCGCGCGGCGCGGCTGAAGTGGAGCTCTTCGGCCAGCGCCACGAAACAGCGGAAGTGGCGCAG
>DOZZ01000073.1:3571-4880 GCA_003517725.1 Bryobacterales bacterium
ACTTCCAAGGTAGCGAGCGAGCCGTTGAGCGGCACATAGCGCACGCCGGGCGGCGGCGTACCGCCCATAAAACGCGGCATCACGCTCACGCCGGCGCCGGCCGCCACCAGCGCCAGCGTGGCCTGCAAGTGGGGCGACTCGTGCGCCAGGCGCGGGCGAAAACCATTGCGCACGCAGTGCTCGATGAACTTCTCGTGCAACACGGGCGACTGGCTGGAGGGCGGCGGCAAAAAGCCCTCATCGGCCAGCTCCGAAAGCGCCACCGAGATGCGGCCGGCCAGACGGTGGCCCTCGGGCAGCGCGACGATGACGGGCTCGGCTGGCAGCGACTCGTAGCACAGCGCCGGGTCGAGCGGATGGCGCACCAGGAAGGCGACGTCGATTTTTCCGGAGAGCAGGCCGGCGGATAGACTGCGCGGGTCGTCCACCAGCAGGTGCACCTTCACGCCCGGCAGCAGGCGCGCGAAATTGGCGCGGATGGGCAGCAGGATGGCCGGATCGGTGATGTGCGAGTAGCCCACGTGCAAGTCGCCCCTTTGTTCGCGGCTGGCCTCCCGCGCGGCTTCGGCGGCCTGCTCGGCCAGCGTCAGCATGCGGCGCGCGCGAGTCAAAAAAGCGCGGCCGGCGGGAGTCAGTTGGATAGCCCGGCGCGAACGGTCGAACAGCGCGGCGCCCAGCGCGTTTTCAAGTGCGTGAATTTGCCGGCTGAGCGGCGGCTGGGCGATGCCGAGACGCCGCGCGGCGCGTCCGAAATGCAGCTCTTCGGCCACCGCCACGAAATATCGGCACTGCTTCAAATCGTACTGGGGAGGCATGCAGTCAGGGCCCCGGCGCGCGCCGGCCCATCTTCCGAGTGTGCCACAAACCGCGCGTGCTATGCTGCGTTTGAACGAGGCTTTTCCCTATCCGATGCGGGTGCGTGGCGCGATGGCCGGGGCCGTAATGCCCGTGACGGGATGGGCCGTCGAGGGCCGTGCTTCCCGCGCCCGCCAATCCCTCCCGAGGTCCTTCGCGCGCTGTTCGCCATAGGCGCCGGCGCACACGAAGCGGGGACCATGTTCGAATTTCTCTTCAAGTATCCGGCGCCCGTTTTTGGACGGGGCAAGCTGGTGTTTTTGGCGCAGTGGCCCTGGTGGCTGGCGCTGCTGCTGGGCCTTGCGGCGGCCGCGCTGCTGGTGTGGCAGGTGCGGCGCGGGCCTGCGGGCCTGTCGACGCTGCGCAAGACTGCCGTGCTGGCGCTCGAGAGCGTGTTCCTGGCGCTGTTGCTGCTGCTGTTGTGGCACCCGGCGCTGAGCGTCGCGCGCCTGCG
>DOZZ01000024.1:0-3690 GCA_003517725.1 Bryobacterales bacterium
GCGCTGTCGGCCGGCAGCCCTGGGCTGGCGCTGCGCCTGGATCTGCCGGTCTTCGAGAAGCGCCGGCAAGCCATGCACGTGCTGCTGCAGGTGGCCGCGGGCATGAGCCCTTTCAGCGCCTGGCTGCCCTATTCCGAGGCCATCGGCCGCAGCAAAAACGAGAAGCTCGAACTCTACCTGCGCCTGCTCTACGAGCTGCTGCGCGACGTGCTGCTGCTGTCGGGCGGTGCCGCCGAAATTCGCAACGCCGACCTGCGCCGCGAGCTCACGGCACTCTCGGGGCGCGTCTCCACCGAGTGGATCGCCGGCATGGTGAAGCAAGTGGATGAGTTGCAAATGCTGCTGCGCCGCAACATTCAAAAAGTAATCGCGCTCGACGCCCTGATTTTGAGCCAGCCGCCGGCCTGATTTCAATCAGACCCACCGTCTTTTACTGAGTCGTTTTTTGAGCACTCCGCGCCAAGCGCCGCCCCGTCGACTGGTCCAAAACCGTCCTGACCTGCGCCACCAGGGCGCTGGCGGTGAAGGGCTTCTGCAGAACGCCCGCCATGTCCAGGCCCGAGAATTGCCGGTACACTTCATCCTCGCTATAGCCGCTGCAAATCACCACCGGTGTTTCCGGATTGATTGTCTGCAGGCCTTCCAGCACCTGCCGCCCGCTCATCTCCGGCATGCTCATGTCGAGCAGCACCAGGGCAATCTCCGGATGGTCGCGCATGCCTTCGAGCCCCGGCACGCCGGCGGCCGCCACGATCACGTGATAGCCGGCCTTCTCCAAAGCCGCCTTGGACAGGTTCCGGACCAGCGCCTCATCATCGATCACCAACACTGTTTCATTGCCGCCGCCAAAGCTTTCGACGGCCCTGCGCGGAGACTCGAACCCCGCGCCCGCGCGCTCGGCGGGCAGCAACACGCGAAACGTCGAGCCCCTTCCCACCACCGTGTCCACCTCAATGGCGCCCTGGTGGCTGCGCACAATTCCCAGCACCGCGGCCAAGCCCAAGCCCCGCCCCGTGAACTTAGTGGTGAAGAAAGGATCGAAGATTTTGGTCAGTGTGGCCGTGTCGATGCCCGCGCCTGTGTCCTGCACTTCGAGCACCGTGTATAAACCCGGCGCGATCGCATTTCCCGCCGCGTCCTGGCGCAAGCTACCCGCTTCGATATGTTCCGCGCGCGTGCGCACCACCACCAGCCCATGCCGGTTTTCACCAATGGATTCGGCGGCGTTGATGATCAGGTTCATGACCACCTGCTGCATCTGGCCCGGGTCGGTTTGCACGGTCGGGAGATGCGCCTCCACCTGGAGCTTGAGCTCCACCGATTTGGGAATCGAGGCGCTCACCAGCTGCGACGTGCGCGACACCATGTCCGAGAGGTCCACCGGCTCGATCACGAAGCGGCCCTTGCCGGCATAGGCCAGCATCTGTCGCGTCAGGTGCGCCGCGCGCTCGCTGGCATCCACCACGCCCTGCAGCATGGCGTAGGCCGGATGCGCTGGGGGAATCGTGCCGAGCGCAAAACTGGCGCCTCCCATGATGCCCACCAGCAGGTTATTGAAGTCGTGCGCGACGCCGCCCGCCAGCAGCCCGATGCTCTCGAGCTTCTGCGTCTGCAGCACGGCCTGTTGCGCTCTCTTCTGCTCATCGATATCGGTGCAGGTGCCGAACCATTTCACGATCTGGCCCGCTTCGTCGCGCACCGGCAGCGCGCGGCCCATGAACCAGCGCCAGCGTTTCTCGCGGCGGTCCCAGAAGCGGTATTCAATCTGGTACGGCTTGCCCGACCCGACCGAGCTGTACCAGAGGTCGTAACAGAGCTGGCGGTCATCGGGATGCAAAAGCGGCGCCCAGCTCTGGTCCCCGCCGAGCGAGCGGTCAAAGCCTGTGAATTCGTACCAGCGCTCGTTGTAGTAGTCCAGATAGCCGTCGGGCCGTGAGGTCCAGACGATCTGCGGCATGGAGTTGGCCAGTTGCCGAAAGCGCTCCTCGCTCTCGCGCAACGCCTGTTCCGCCAACTTGCGCTCGGTCACGTCCAGCGTCACGCCCACCATACGGTGGGGCGTGCCGTCGGGCAGGTGCAGCACGCGGCCGCTCGCCACGATCCAGCCGGCCCGTCCATCCGCGCGCGTAATGCGATACTCGGCTCCGTAATCCACGCCCTCCCGCACGGCGCGTTCCACGGCCGCTTGCATCGGGCCGAGGTCTTCCGGGTGGATCATGCGAAGTAAATCCTGGTAGGTGAACTCCTGGTCCGCGGCCAAACCGAAATTGGCATGGCAATTAGGTGACGATTGCAGTTCCCTGGTATCCAGCCGCAGTTGCCAGGAGCCCAACCGGGCGGTGTCCATCGCGATGCGAAGATGGTGCTCGCTCTCCTGCAACTCCCGCGCCACACGCGCCCGCTCGATGGATTCCCAGCCGCGGTTGGCGACCACCCGGACCAGTTCCACTTCGTCCTGCCGCCACTCGCGCGGCCCTGCCTGATGCACGGCCAAAGCCGCCACTAGCCGGCCGGCTTTCAGGAGCGGGACGCAAATCGAGGCCCGCACGTCCAACTCGTGGTACATAGTCCGTACCGCCGCCGTGCGGTCATCGGTCGCGGCGTCTCGCAATACCCAGGGCTGGCCGGCCCGCATCAGCCGCACGAATTCGGGCCCGAATTGGGTGAAGGCGTAACGCCCGACAAGGCTCCCCACGCCCTGGAAGTAGTCGCTCGTGACATGGACGGTGTCCTCATCGGCGGCCACCTCGGCATAGGCGCAGCGGTTCACCTGCAGGTGCTCGCCCAGCATCCGCGCGGCGGTCTGCGTGATCGCGCGCGGGTCGGTCAAAGCACGCGTCGCGTCATCCAGCCGCACCAAAAACGCATCCCGCTGCTCGCGCTGCTTGACCGCGCGCAGATCCCGCGTGATGGTCGCCAGGTGCGTCGGCTCGCCGGTCGTCGGGTCATCCACGCGGAATGCGTGGTACAGCACCGGGATGCGTTCGCCGGAACGACGGTGCTGGAAGTGCAGTTCCCCCTCCCAACTGCCGTGTTCCCGAACCGCCGGCAGCACCACGTCCCGCACAAAAGCACGTTCCTCGGGAACAAAATAATCCAATACGGCCGTGCGCCGGACTTCCTCCAGGTCGCGCGCGCCCACCATCTTCAAGGCCGTGCCGTTGGCGTACACCGGCCAGCCATTCAGGTCGGCCACGCCAATGAACTCCGGCGAGTACTCCACCAGCGAGCTCAACAGCTGGCGCTCCTGCAGCAGCCGCTTCATGTGTTCCAGGTCGTGGCTGTGCAGGAAGCGCTCGGCTTCCATTTTTGCGGCCCGCGCGCGAAGCTCGTCCTCCAGGCTTTTAAGGCGCACCCGTTCGGTGACATCCTCGACGCAGTGAATGATGTAGTCGATCGAGCCGTCCGCCCGGAGTACAGGTGAGTTGGCCGGGCTCCAGTAGCGTTCCTCGAAGCCGCCGCCCTCGGCCGCGATGTCATATTTCTGCACCGGCATGGTGTCGGCCGACCTGGTGTCGATCACGCGGCGCAGCGAGGCCCGCAGATTGCGCTCTCCATTGGCCTGGGAGTCGTTCGGGTTTTCCGGAAAAACTTCGAAGAGGCCGCGTCCCACGATATCGTCGGCCTTGGTTCGCGTGGCTTGGACGTACGCCCGGTTTGCCGCCACGATGGTGTACATGGGATCATCCG
>DOZZ01000024.1:3809-11858 GCA_003517725.1 Bryobacterales bacterium
TTGGTCCTGGGGTAAGGTTTGCACCATGTTGGCACATATATAGATGCCGAAAACCCGAGCCGTAGCTGTAATCCGTTACGGTTCGAACGCTTGCTCTATGGGGTCTGTGCTTTTCGGCACGGAAGAGGGCACCGCCACGTGATCCTCGACGGAAACCGGCGGCCTGACGGCCAAATCCAACCAAGCTCAATCGTAACGATGAGGAGGGTTAATCGTATGTTCGATACGATGCTCGTGACACCCGGCAGATGCTGGACCGATTCCGCCGGTCGTTTGACCAGGTGTTTGAGAATTTCTACAACTCCGGTTCGCGCTCTTTTGCGGGAAGCGGCAAGGCGGAGAGTACCTTGCTGCGGGCCATCGTTCCAGGCGTAGCCGAGAAGGACGTAAAGGTAAGCGTGCAGCACAACCAGCTGATTCTGGAAGGTGAGCGCAGAGCTCCGCAGAATTGGTTCAATGGCGCGTATACGCAGTTGGCTTATGGCAAGTTTTACGTTTCGCTGCCTCTACCCAACGGCCTCAATGTCGACAAGCTGACATGCCGCCTGCATGACGGCGTACTCGACATTGAGGTGCCGGTGGCGGAGCAGATGAAGCCCCGCCAGATCCAATCGGGCGAAGTTCGTAAGACGATTGCGGCGTAAGTAGCCGCAACGGGTGCCGGGCTACATTCCCGGCACCCCGCCGAGCCCCTTCGCCGCCCGCGCCGCGCGCAATATTGCCTGCGACACGGCTTCGGCCGCCGCGCTTCCCAATACGTTCAAATCCGCGCTTTGCGTGCCGCACGAAAAGGCGAACGTGATATCTCCATCCATCAAAGTGTTCACCGGATATATGGTCCGTGCGGTACCCAGGCTGCCGAATTGGGCCAGCTTGGCCGCTCCTACTTTGGACAAGCGGGCATTGGTCGCGACCACCACCAGCGTCGTATTATGCCGGCCGGGAAAGCCGGCCTTGATCTGTCCGCCCCGCAGCGCCGCCTCCGAATTAGCCAATTCGCGGCTGCTCGCCGAGACGCGCGCGCCCGCCACCGTCTTCCCCGTAGCCGGATCGCGCACGTCGCCCACGGCGTTGACCACAGCCAAAGCCGAGACCAGCGCCCCCCCGGCACTCACGGTGAAGCTGCCCACGCCACCTTTCATGGCCCGCGGCATGCCGAACAGCTTGCCGATGGTCGCGCCCGTGCCCGCCCCTATACTGCCTTCGAGCACCGGGTCCGCCGTGGCTGCCGCGGCCGCCGCCTCTCCCATTTCGCGGTCGGGCCGGATTTTGGCGCTGCCAATGGCGAGGTCGTACAGAATGGCGCAGGGCACAATCGGGACGCGCGCCGCACCGGTTTCAAAGCCCACGCCATGCCGTTCCAGATAGCGCCGCACGCCCGCTGCCGCCTCCAGCCCAAACGCGCTGCCGCCCGACAGCACCACCGCATGCACGCGGTCCGTGATGTGCCCCGGGCTCAGCACGTCGAGCTCGGAGCTTCCTGTAGCCGAGCCGCGAATATCCACGCCGCCGATCGCGCCGCCGTCGAATAGGATCGCGGTGCAGCCGGTGATGGCGTCGAAGTTACTGGCGTGCCCCACGCGAACGCCGGCAATATCGGTCAGGCCTTTCATGGCTTTAAGCTCACGCTTCTAAACCCAATATTTACTGATCTGTATGCTAGCATCGGTGTTTTGAGGCTGCCCCCGCTTGCTTGAAATACTGAAGGGACCGGTCCAGGCCATCCAGGACTTCACCCAACTGGCCGGGCAGGCCGTGGGCAGCATCGGCCGCAAACCGCGCTACAGCGCCGACATCCTGATTCAGATGGACGTCATCGGCGTCGGCAGCCTGCCCATCACGGTCCTGACCGGCTTCTTTAGCGGTGCCGTCATGGCTCTCCAGATGGGCCGCGCGCTGGCGCAATATGGGCAGACCGGACGCACCGGGCAGGTAGTCTCGATCATTCTGGTGCGCGAACTGGGCCCGGCGCTGACCGCGCTGCTGGTGGCCGGCCGCAACTCCTCCGGCATCGCCAGCGAACTGGGCTCCATGAAGGTCACCGAGCAGATCGACGCCATGCGCGCGCTGGGCACCGATCCCGTGCAAAAGCTGGTGATGCCGCGCATGGTCGCTACCGCCATCATGCTGCCCTGCCTGACCGTCATTT
This sequence comes from Bryobacterales bacterium, assembly GCA_003517725.1. Taxonomy (GTDB): domain Bacteria; phylum Acidobacteriota; class Terriglobia; order Bryobacterales; family Bryobacteraceae; genus DOZZ01. The sequence continues at coordinate 5,959 of DOZZ01000024.1, forward strand.
CCGACTTCATCGGCATGTTCGGCGGCTTCGTGATCGGCGTGCTGATCTACCATCTGACCGCGCGCAATTATTGGTCCAGCAGCTGGAAGGCACTGGAATGGAGCGATGTAGTGCAGGGCCTGCTCAAGCCCTTTATCTTCTCGTTCGTGGTTTCGCTGGTCGGCTGTTACTACGGCCTGCGCACCACCGGCGGCACGCAGGGCGTGGGCCGCGCCACCACCCAGGCAGTCGTCACGGCGTCCGTGCTGATCTTCGTGCTGACCTTCTTCATCACCAAGATCTTCGTGAGCGCGACATGAGTGCGACATAAGCCCAATGGCCGAGCAGCAGCCGATTCTGGAATTCGACCACGTGACGGTGTCGTTTGAAGATGTGGTGGCGCTGCAGGACGTCTCCTTTCGCGTCCTCGAGGGCGAGACGCGCATTCTGCTGGGCTCCGCCGGCAGCGGCAAGACCGTGCTGCTCAAAACCGCCATGGCGCTGAACTGCCCGCAACAGGGCACCGTGAAGTTTCAGGGCCAGGCCATCAGTGACCTGCCCGAGCGGCAGCTCTTCACGGTGCGCAGCCGCATGGGCATGCTGTTCCAGGAGAGCGCGCTGTTCGATTCCATGACCATCCAGCGCAATGTGGCCTATCCGCTGCTGAATCAGCGCCGCGGTGAGCCAGCTTCCAACGGAACACCCAAAGAAACAGCGCCCGCTCCGGTGGACCTTAACAAAGCCTTCGAACAGGTCCGCGAAGCCTTGCGCTTCGTGGAACTCGAGCGTACCCTTACCATGCTGCCCAGCGAACTGTCGGGCGGCATGCGGCGGCGCGTCGCCATTGCCCGCGCTTTCGTCACCCGCCCCCCGCTGTTGCTCTACGATTCGCCCACCGCCGGGCTCGACCCCATCACCGCGCATACCATCATGGCGCTCATCATCAAAGAGCGCGATCTCGATAACACCACCGCGCTGGTGGTGACGCACCGCTATCAGGATGGGAACCTGGTGGCCAATTTCCGCTACAATCCGGAGAATGGTGCGCTGGTCCCGGGCGCCGGAACCGCCGGCAAGAAGACCATCTTCATGGTGCTTAAGGAAGGCCGCTTGATCTTTGAAGGCGCCCAACAGGAGCTTGAAGCCTCGAAGGACGAATACGTTATTAAGTTTGTGAGGCCTCCCGACTAAGCATGCCGGCTCCACGCAGAGTGAAATGGGCGCAGTTGCGCGTCGGGCTGCTGGCAGTGGCCGCGATGGCCATTGCCGCCGTGCTGATTTTTCTGCTGACCAGCACCAGCACGCTCTTCGAGGGTACTTTTCGGGTGCGCACCTTCATGGAGGATTCGGCCGGCATGGCCGAAGGCGCGCCGGTGCGGCTCAACGGCATCCTGGTCGGAACCGTCGAGCACGTCAAGCTTTCGGGCGAGAAGAATAAGCTGCGGGTCGTCGAAATCGAGATGAGCGTCAAGGATCAATTTCACGCGCAGATTCCGGAAGACTCCGTGGCCGGCATCAGCGCCTCCAACCTGCTGGGCGACAAGTACATCAACATCACCAAGGGTCAGAGTCCGCGGCAGGTGGCCTCGAACGGCGAGATCAAGAGCCTGCAGGCCCAGGACATTCCGCAGTTGATGGCGCAGAGCGCCACCATCCTGACCCAGTTCCAGAACATTCTGGGACGCGCCGATAACATCCTGGCCGACGTCGAGAACGGCAAAGGCAACATCGGTAAGCTGATCAAGGACGACGAGCTGTATACCCGCGTCAATGCCACCGCCGCGCAGGTGCAAGCGCTGGTGGCCGACGTCAAGAACAGCAAGGGCACCATCAGCAAGCTGATCTACGACGACAGTCTTTACAATGAAATGCGCCGCCCCATCCAGCGCCTCGACGACATGCTGGCCGAGATACAGAAGGGCAAAGGCACGGCCGGCAAGCTGCTGAACGATACCGCGGTCTACGACGAAGCGCGGCTCTCCATCGCGCAGGCCCGCAAAATGCTGGACGACCTGAACGCCGGCAAAGGCACGGCCGGCAAGCTGCTGAAGGACGAAGAGCTCTACCGCCAGGTGAACGCCATCATGGGCAAGCTCAACCAGACCGTCGACAAGCTCAACAGCGGCCAAGGCACCCTGGGCCAGCTGATGGTGAACCCGCAGCTGTTCGATTCGCTGAACGGCGCCAGCCGCGAAATGAAGGCGCTGATGACGGACATGCGCGCCAACCCCAAAAAGTTCCTGCGCATCAAGCTGGCTATATTTTGATTCGCCTGATCGTCAACGCCGATGATTTCGGCTTCAACCAGGATGTCAACGAAGGCATCCTTGAAGCCCATCGCAACGGCATCCTGACGGCCGCCACGCTGATGGCCAACGGCGAAGCTTTTGAACACGCCGTGGCCACCGCGCGCGCCAATCCGACGCTCGATGTCGGCTGTCATCTCACGTTGATCGGCGGCCGTTCCGTTCTCGATCCATCGCGCGAACTGCCCGCCACCATACCGGAACTTCTGGCGGCATTAACCCGGCGCAAGCTGCCGGTCTACGAGGAATTTCACGCGCAGGTCACGCGCATCAAGGCCGCCGGCATCGCGCCGACCCATCTGGACACGCACAAGCACACACATTTGGCTTGGCCCGTGCTGGCCGCGGTCGTGCGCATCGCGCGCGAGTTCGGCGTGCGCTGGGTACGCCGGCCATTCGATTTTTCCACTCCCGACGCCGCCCCGCTCTCGACGCGCCTGGTGCACCGGGCCATGCGCACGCAGCAGCGCTATTTTCAGCGCACTCTGGCGCGCGCCGGCGTGCGCGCCACGGACCACTTCGCCGGCTTCCAGTTGACCGGCCGGTTAGGCACGGCCGAGCTGGTAGACCTGATCGGCCGTCTTCCGGACGGCATTACCGAGCTAATGTGCCACCCGGGCTACATGGGGCGCGAGTTGCCCGGGGCCAGCACGCGACTGAAGCAGAGCCGCGAGATCGAATTGCACGCGCTGACCTCGCCCGAGGCGCGCGCCGCTCTCGAACGCCGCCGCGTGCAGCTCTCGGCCTACGCCTGATGCTCTACGTGGTGGCCACGCCGATCGGGAACCTGGAAGACATCACGCTACGCGCCATTCGCGTGCTGAAGGAAGTGCGCTGGATCGCGTGCGAAGATACGCGCACCACGCGCCACCTGCTGAACCACTACGGCATCGCCACGCCGACCATCAGCTACCACGATCACAACGAAAACACGCGCGCGCCCGAACTGGCGGCGCGTCTATCGGCGGGCGAAGACGGCGCGCTGGTCTCGGACGCCGGCATGCCGCTGATCTCCGACCCCGGTTATCGCCTGGTGCAAGCGGCCATCGAGGCGGGCGTCTCGGTAGTGCCGATTCCGGGCGCCTCCGCGGTGTTGGCGGCGCTGACGGTCTCCGGCTTGCCGGCTGACACATTCCGCTTTGCCGGCTTCCTGCCGGAGAAGCAGGGCAAGCGTCGCGAAGCATTGGAAGCCCTGCGCCACCAAACCGAAACCACCGTCTTCTACGAAGCCCCGCACCGAATTCTGGCGACGCTCTCCGACATAGCAGAAATCCTAGGCACGCGGCCGATCGTGGTAGCGCGCGAACTAACCAAACTCTACGAAGAAGTATTGCGCGGCACGGCGGCGGAAATTCGCGCGCAATTGGCCGAACGCGCTTCCGTGCGAGGCGAAATCACGCTGCTGATCGGCCGAGCGGCGCATGCCGAAACCCCCGAATTGCCGCTGGAGCAAGCTCTGGAAGCTCTGATTCAGGCCGGCGTAAGCCGCATGGACGCGCTAAAGCTATTGGCGAAAGAGCGCGGCCTGTCAAAGCGCGAAATCTACAAGCACCTGATCGTAGACCGGCCAAAACAGTAGTCCCGTGCTAGCCCCGTGCCGCCGCCATAACGCTATGCTTGCGCCCAAACGCGAAGTAAATTCCCAGCCCAATCACCAGCCACACAAAAAATCGCACCCACGTCACCAGCGGCAGTGCCGTCATCAACAGCACGCAAAACGCAATCGAGATCATCGGCGTAACCGGACTCCACGGCACGCGGAACCCGCGCGGCCGGTCCGGCTGCTGATGCCGTAGCACCAGCACTCCGAGTGACACCACCACGAACGCGAACAACGTGCCGATGTTGGCCAGATCGGCAAAGGTGTCGATATCCCAGATGCCCGCCGGAATGCCCACCGCCAGCCCAGCGATCCAGGTGCTGATGTGCGGCGTCTTAAAACGCGGATGCACGCGCGAGAATATTTTGGGCATCAGGCCGTCGCGCGACATGGCGAACCATACCCGCGCCTGCCCGTACTGAAACACCAGCAGCGACGAAATCATGCCCACGATCGCGCCCACGCTGACCCAGCCGCGGATGCCGTTCATGCCCAGCGCCTTCAGCGCATTTGCCACCGGCGCGGCATTGTTCAGCGTGGTGTAAGGCGCGATGCCGGTCAGCACCAGCGCCACGGCAATGTAGAGGGCCGCGCAAATCACCAGCGTCAGCAGGATACCGATGGGCATGTCGCGCTGCGGCCGTTTGCATTCTTCCGCCGCGGTTGAAACCGAATCGAAGCCGATGTAGGTGAAGAAGACGATAGCGGAGCCGGTCAGCACGCCCGAAAAGCCATGCGGCAGGAAAGGATGCCAGTTGGCCGTATTGACTGCATGCGCCGCGCCGATCACAAAAATCAGAATCGCCGCGATCTTCACCATCACCATCACATTGTTGGTAGTGGCGCTTTCGCGCACGCCACGCACTAAGACCCATGTCAGCAGCAGCAGAATCGCCAGCGCCGATAAATTGAACACACTTCCAGTGAAAGATCCGTCGGCCGCGATGATCGGTTGCGCGATCAACGGCGGCAAATGCCAGTGGAACACGCCGTCGAGAATGTCGTTCAGATAGGCCGAGAAGCCCACCGCCACGGCCATGTTCGAGACCGCGTATTCCAGGATCAGGTCCCAGCCGATAATCCACGCGGCCAGCTCGCCCAGCGTGGCATACGCATAGGTGTAGGCGCTTCCCGCCACGGGAATCATGGAGGCCAGCTCGGCATAGCACAGCGCCGCGAAACTGCAGGCCAGAGCGGTCAGCAAAAACGACAGCGAGATGCCGGGACCCGCGCCCAGCCGGCCTGAAGTGGATACCGCGGCGCTGCCATAGCGCAGCAGATCCAGCACCGGCGCGTTCAGGATGCTCTTAAGCTGGTGTGATTCGCCGGCCGCCGCGGTGCCGGTCAGGATAAAGATGCCGGAGCCGATCACGGCTCCCACGCCGAATGCCGTCAGGCTCAGCGGACCCAGAGTCCGGCGCAATCGATGGCCAGGCTCGTCGGCCGCGGCAATCAGCGCATCGATACTCTTGGTCCGGAAGAGCCCCTGCATCGGCCGCCGGAGTTTAGCGCTTGCGTGTACCCTGCGCCGTGCGCTGCACTTTCTTCTTCAGCGAGCCTCGCGCGTCGGTGGAGGCGCGCTTGGCCTTCGGCGCGGCTTTCTTGCGCGCGGTGCGCTTGGCTTTCTTGCGCTCTTCAGGTGTCGATTGTTTCGTGTTCATTTAGGTTCGTTTCAATCCTGCGTATTTTTCGATGAGCTTCTTCAGCCCGAAACGTTGGAAGCTGACGATCACTTTGGCGTCATCGCCTTCGCCTTCGCGGCGCACAATGGTGCCGGTCCCATACTTCGGATGCTCTACTAATGTACCTGTTCGCGCGCCGCTCTGGTTTGCGGGCTGCGCTACGCGCGGCGTCACCGGAATACGCGGCGGCACCACCAGCCTGGGGTTTGGCGCGGCCTGCGCCGGCCGCTGCACCGGAACATTCCCGCGCTGTTCCTTTAAGAACTGCGAGATGTTCTCCATCGAGTTGTAGGTGCGGCCGGTAAACAGATTCTTGCGCGCGCTCTGCTGCAC
>DOZZ01000267.1:0-183 GCA_003517725.1 Bryobacterales bacterium
GTATCGGTGACCCACTCGGCGGTCACTGCCAGAACCAAAACATCCTCTGCCCCTTTTCAACAACTTGCACTCTCTTCCCGGCCGACCCGGCTCGACCATTTATTACCCTACATCCAGGAGCCAAGCAATAGCCCATGCTTTCGTATCTTGGCAGCACCCATGATCCCCGCACGTTCCCAGTTA
>DOZZ01000267.1:373-2369 GCA_003517725.1 Bryobacterales bacterium
TTATTGGTCAAAAAAGCATTGGCTTACAACCCAATCGCCAGCAGCCACTGAACAAAACAAAAGGAAAACCCGTGTTTCACCCCTCCAGGAATTGGCTTTGTACGCAAATGGCCACTTCTCCGAGGTGTACCTAACAACGAGACTAGAAGGCCCAGGTGAGACTGGTGTAGCCGGTATGCGCGCGATAGTTCTGAAGCTTACCGAACAGGCCGAAGTCTTCGCTGTACCGGTAATATTGGTAGCCCGCGTTCCAGCGCAGCTTTGAGTGCAGGCGCACCGAGAGTCTCGCCAGGGGCGATTGGAAGTTAAGGGGAAAGGTTTGGACTGGCGCTAGCAGCCCCGTGGCGCGGCCGCGTCCGTCGCCCGCGTCGCGCGTGATGCTGTAGCCGATATAGAGATCGCCGCGCTTGCCGGCCGCCGCGCGCAGGCCGAAGTTCGCGGCGTGAACATTGCTTATGTAGAGGCTATTTAAGCCGGTGATGAACTGCGAGCCCGCAAAGAAGGCAATGCCGCCGAGCGTGTCGAGGTGCAGGTGCGAGTAGGCGGCATCCAGCGCAAAATTGGTGCGCACATTCCACGCGGCGTCGGCATAGGTGTTGCGCGCGCGTGACGAGAACGCCGTCACCGCCACGGAGTTGTTGTTGTAGTTCTGCTGGTATCCGGCTCGAAATTGAAACGGCTTCACGCGATATTGGAACATGCCATTGATAGCGTGATATTTGGCTTCAGCCGTGGGCGTGAAGGGATGATCGTTGCGGCCGACCTCGGCTTCGAGACGCACCCGCACCGATGACGCGGGTGTCCAGTTCACGCCCGCGACGCCGGCATGCAGATGATTGTTTTGGCTGAACTCCAGGTTGTTAAACGGCCTCGCGGGCTCGGTCACGCTCTGGATCGAACGGATCTCGCGGGCCGAGAAGCGGTAGCCGCCGTAGACGTCCAACTGCTTCGCCGCTCGGTAGTGCGCATCGGTCGAATTCTCGATCAGGCGGATGCCCAGAAACTCAAAGTTGAGCGACGACCCCGCCAAGGAAGCGTTGTCGAACTCGGTGTAGGCCGCGTTGCCGTCGATCCGGATATTGTGAAACGACGTGGTGTTGACTACCGTTACGCGGTCTCCCGTAAACAAGCTGACCCCTAACTGACCGGTTACCACCGGGCGCTGCGCATTGCCGCGGACCGTGATTTGACGGTTGCCGGCCACGCCTAGCCGATCGAGGCCGAAGGCGCTCTCGGCCTGAATAAAACCGCGGTTGCCGCTCGATTGCGTGAACCGCCCATTCACAGCAACGTGGCGGCGCTCAGTAAAAAGATTCACGAGCCAGCCCGGCGTGGATCCGTGAAAAGGCTCGGCGCGATGCAGGCTGGTCAGCACGCTGGGGTCCGCGGGATTGTTTCCGGTCTCCGGAACCGTGACGCTGAGCGGCGTGTCTTCCTTGTAGAACTCCCATCGCCGAACAACGGTCAGGTTGAAGTGGAACACCTGCAACTCCGCCCCGACGCGGTACTCGTTCCATTGCCGTTTGACGTCGGCGAAAAGGGGGAACGCGCTGCCCGTCGTATTGAAGCCTAAGCTCGTCGTGAGCGCCGGGCCGGTTTGCGAAGTGCGGCTGTAGCCGATGCGCGGGCGGAAAATGCCTTGCGGGAAGAAGACCAGATCGTGGTCCTGCCAGCGATGGTTCAGGTCCAGACGGTGCAGCCCATCGGAGATAACAAAACCGGGGTTGAAGTAATCGTTCGAACGCCACAGCAGGTCGTAGCGGAACAGGCGGTTCTTCTCTACGCGCAGCGTGGCGCTTTCGTACGGGTCGTTGCCAAGCCCCTGCGTCGTGAGAACAAGTTCATCGAAATAGTGGCCGTGACCGTCCTTTGAGTTGACGCTCAGGCTGCTGCTGAACAGGCGGATGCCGTTGCCGTAGTTCACCGTGCTTTTATATTGATCGCGGTCGCCGCTCACTGTTGCAAAACGATAGCCGGTCTCGATGGAGTCGACGAC
>DOZZ01000267.1:2567-14361 GCA_003517725.1 Bryobacterales bacterium
TGTTGGGCCGGGAGGGTGCATGCCATGAGGAAGAACAAAAGCGGGGCGCGCATGCTCACCTCAAGAAAGTCGGGTCGCTATTCGACCCGTGGATGCGCACGTGGCATGTGGTGCAGCGCTGGAAGCGCGGATCGAACATGTTGTGCGTACGGCTCTGTGCCGGCACGCCCATCGCCGCGCGGCCAAAATTGCCGGCGCCGTTATGGCACTCGAGACAAAGCGTCCACACCACCGGGCGTTTCAGCAGCTTCGCATTCATCGAACCATGCGGGTTGTGACAGGTTTCGCAGCCATCCATGCGCACCGCGGCGTGCTCGAAAACGAAGGGGCCGCGTTTGTCGCTGTGGCATTTCAGGCACGGCTCCTCATTGCCCATGGCCTGTTCCATCAGGCGGGGGCGCGCGCCCATGCGCCACGTGGGCGCGAACGAGCCGTGCGGGTTATGGCAGTCGGTGCATTGAATGACGCCTTCGTTGACCCGATGTTTCACGGGCATTTCGAATTGCGCCCGCACCGTGGCATGGCAGCCATAGCAGACTTCGCGCTGGATGTTCGCCAGCAGAAATTTGGGCTGGTTCGATTTGTGAATGGAGTGGCAATTGGTGCAGACCACATTGGCCTGAGTGTGCGCCGAGTTGCGAATGTTGGCGCGCGGCATCTGCGCGGCGTGGCAGGTCAGGCAACTGTCGAGGATTTGACCGGGGCGCAACTGCGAGTAGGCGATGATCTTGGATTTATCGCCATGGCCTTCCACATGCGCCCTGCCGGGACCGTGGCAGCCCTCGCAGCCGGTGCGCTCGGCCGGTTCGCGGCCCGAAGCGATCGATTGGAAATGAGGATTTTTGTAGAACTTGAGCCAGACGTCCGGGTGGCAGCCCTTGCAGGCTACGCTCCCCACATAGTCCGGAGGCGCCGTGGCCGGGGCCAGAGCGATGGCCGGCAGCGCCGCGAGGAGCGCCAGCATTGCCACGACCCTTATGCGCCTGACCCCTGGAAGCAGGTACACCTGAGTCTCCACCATCGCTCCGGTACCGATCATACGGGAGTTACAGGGAGCGCTTGCCAGCGACTTGTAAAAGTCTTGTAAATCCGCCAAAACCAGCCACAGTCCCGTTGTGCCTGAGTTGTAAAAGAGTAGTAAATATAAGTTGCCGAAATAACCCGCGGGTCTGCGAAAGTGCGCCCTGCGGTAGAATCTTGACGCGCATGGAAACCATTCTGGTGATTGACGATGATGAAAATCTTCGCGATACGATCGGGCTCATGCTCGAACGCGAAGGCTTCCATGCCGTGCTGGCGGGCGACGGCAAAAGCGGGCTGGACCAAGCCGCTCTGCTGAAACCAGATCTGATGTTGGTCGATCTGCGGCTGCCCGGGATCTCCGGCATTGAGGTTTGCAAGCAATTGCGCGGCTCGGGCATCAACACACCCATCATTGTTCTTAGCGCGGTGGGCGACGAAGTGGATAAAGTGCTGTTGCTGGAATTGGGCGCCGACGATTACGTGGTCAAGCCGTTCGGCACGCGGGAACTACTGGCGAGGGTCAGGGCCGTCTTGCGGCGCTCCACGGCCGATAAACACAAGATCTATAGCTTCGGTGACGTTCAGGTAGACCTGGAGCGAAGGAGCATTGTGCGCAATGGGGAGGAGCTTAAATTTACTCCCGCTGAATATAAGCTGCTGACGTACTTTCTGCAAAATCCGGACCGGGCGCTGTCGCGCGACGTGATCCTGAATTCCGTATGGGGTTACGAGTCGTATCCCAACACGCGGACGGTGGACGCTCACGTGGTGCGGCTGCGGCAGAAATTTGAAAAGGATTCCAATGCGCCGCGCCATTTCATTACGGTGCACAAGGTTGGCTATCGCTTTTTACCCTGATGACTGCCATGGGCCGCACTATCGTCGTCGTCGAAGATAGCTTCGATTGCGCGGAAACTTTGCAGATCGCTCTCGAATCCATAGCCGGCGTCGACATACGCGTGGTCGCCAGCGGACAGGCAGCTTTGGAATTTTTGGCGCGGTGCGGGGAGGACGTGGCCGCCGTTGTGACCGATCTGCAGATGCCGCGGATGAGCGGCATGGACCTGTTGACGCGCCTGAAGAGCGATCCCCGGTTACGCCAGATCCCCGTGCTGATCATCAGCGGTGACAGCGACCCGCGTCTGCCGGCCCGCTCCTTGTCTTTCGGCGCGCACGCGTATTTCAGCAAGCCTTATTCCCCGATTCAGGTACGCCAGACTCTGGAGCAACTACTCCGATGAAACATTTCGCCTATTTCGCATTGATCCTGAGTGCCGCGCCGCTTTGGGGGCAGACGGATCCAAAGCTGGACTCCATCCTCGGCCGTCTGGACCAGATGGAGCAGAGTAACCGCCAGCTGCTCGAAGAGATTCGTTCGTTGCGCGCGGAGCTGGAGCAATATCGGAAGACGCGCGCACCCGAAAGCCCGCCGGTAGAGGAACGCGTGGCTGTGCAGGAGCAACAGACGGCTGAACTGGCGCAGACCAAAGTGGAGGCGTCGCAGAAGATGCCGGTATCGCTAACGGGCATGTTGCTGTTCAACGCTTTCCATAACGGGCCGCACGGCGGATCTTCGGAGGACCCGGTAGTCGCCGGCACGGCATCGAGCCCGCGCTCAGCCGGAGCGTCTTTGCGCCAGACCGTGCTCGGCCTGACCTTCCACGGGCCGGACCTGCCGTGGGGCGGCAAGGCCTCCGGTTCGCTCTTCATGGATTTCTTCGCGGGATCGCAGCAGCCCGACAACCATCTGCTGCATGTTCGCGTGGCGACGCTGGATTTGAACTGGAAGAACACCACGGTCACCGTAGGTCAGGACAAGCCCATGATCTCGCCGCGCGAGCCGGATTCTCTGGCGCAGGTGGGCGTGTCGCCATTGACGGCGGCCGGCAACTTGTGGGATTGGCAGCCGCAGGTGCGCGTTGAGCAGCGCTTTGCGTGGGGCGAGAGCGCGGGCTTTCGGGCGCAGGCCGGCGTCTACCAGACCAGCGAACAAGATAGCTATGTGCCGGGAAGCTACGTTCGGACCCTCGAGGCTTTGCGCCCCGGGTATCAGGGCCGCCTTGAATATTGGCACGCGTGGGGCTCGCGGCGGCTGGAGTTGGCGCCCGGCTTTCACTTAAGCACCACGCACGTGGCAGGTACGTCGGTGGACTCGCGCGTTGCATCGATCGATTGGCTGGTGGCGCCGCTGTCCAAAATTCAATTCACGGGCGAGTGGTTCCAGGGGCAGGATGTGGCGGTTTTGGGAGGATTGCGGCAAGGCTTCAGGATCCTCGGGCCGGGCCATGCGCTGCCGGTGCACAGCGCCGGTGGATGGTCTCAGCTGGCGTTCTTCGCGACAAGCCGGCTCACGTTCCATGTCTACGGCGGCCAGCAGCGCGACCGCGCGTCCGATCTGTATACCGGATCCATTCGCCGCAATTTTGTCTACGCGGGAAATTTGATTTATCGCCTGGCGCCCAACGTGCTGGCCAGCGTCGAAGCTTCGCAGACGCGCACCACGTACCTGAATATCGGCAACCGTTTGAATAACCACTATGATCTGGCGCTCGCTTATCTTTTTTAACCTGGCCCTTGGCTCGCTGATGGCAGCGATGGTCAGCGGCAACGTGGAGTTGGTTCACTCGCGCGAAGCTTCCGTGCAGAAGCAATCGGATTACTCGGGCGTAGTAGTTTCGCTGGCGCCGATGAGCCCGTTGCCGCATCTAACGCCTCCGCGGCACCTGCGCATGTTGCAGAAGGACAAAATGTTTCACCCGCATGTGCTGGCCGCGGAAGTCGGAAGTGTTGTCGATTTTCCAAATGCCGACCCAATCTTTCACAACGCATTTTCGAGCTACAGCGGCCAGATTTTCGACATTGGTCTTTACCCGCCGGGCAAGAGCCGGTCCGTGCGTTTCGAGCGGCCGGGCATCGTGCGGGTCTTCTGCAATATTCATCAGGCGATGAGCGCCGTGATCGTGGTGATCGATTCACCATACTTCGCCACCACTAACGCGCGCGGAGGTTTTAGCATCGAGGCGCCCGCGGGTGATTACGAGCTGCGGGTCTATCATGAGCGTGCCACCGAAGATACGCTGCGCGCTTTACGGCGAGCGCTGCACGTCGGCGACCGGGCCATTGAGCTGCCGGTGATCCGCGTATCCGAGGCGGGCTACCTGCCTTCCCCGCATAAAAACAAACACGGCCAGGATTATCCGCCGCCCGCCGACGAGCGCGTCTTCTACCCCGGCGTGAGGAAGTAAATAATGGCCGGATTTTACAGACCGTCGCTGCTGTGGAAGATCCTGCTCTCGACGTCGGTTGCGATTACCGTGCTGCTGGCGCTGACCGGATGGTTTGTGCAGGACCAAATGCTGGGTTCCATGTCGCAAGCGCTGGAAGACGAGATGCGGGTTAGCTCGCAGGCTTACGAATCGCTGTGGCGATCGCGCGCCGCGCTGCTGAGCTCGGTCAGCCTGGTGCTCAGCAGCATGTCGGACGTGCGCGCCGCCTTTCGAACGCGCGACCAAGCCACCATTCGCGACACGGCGGGGGAGATGTGGACGCGCATCTCGCAATCGGCGGGCTTGTTTCTGGTGACGGACCCGCAGGGCTCTTTGATCGCGTCACTGGGCGGAGCGTACGACATGGGCAATGAGATTCCCGCGGTGCGTGAAGCCGCTCGAAATTTTCCGGCACAGACGCGGGGCTTCGTGCTGCAGGGCGGCCGTCTGTATCAGATGGTCGTGACTCCCGTCTACGTCGACTCGGGCCGCGGGCCGGGGCTATTGAATGTGCTGGTGGCGGGCTTCGCGGTCGATCAGAATGTTACGGAAGACCTGAAGGCGCACACCGGGGGCAGCGATTTCGTGTTTGTGGTGAACGGCCGCCCGGTGGCTTCAACACTCGCGACGAATCTGAGTTCCACGCTGGCGCCCATCGCGATCACCGCCGGAGGGCTGCGGCGGCAGCGCATCGACAACAAAGACTACGCCGTGATCGCGAGCGAGTTGCGCGACATGCTCGGTAACCCGATTGGCCAGCTCCTGATTGTCCGCCCCTTTGAAGCCGTGCAGCACAACATCGCGAAACTCGAGCGCAATCTGATCCTGACCTGGATCGCCGCGGTGCTGGGCGGCCTGGCCCTGAGCTACTGGCTGGCGCGCCGCGTACTGGAACCGATCCAGCAGCTGGATCGCGCGGCCGCGCAAATTGCGGAGCAGAACTACGGAACGCGCGTCGCGGCGCAAGGCCAGGACGAACTGGGACGGCTGGCGCGCACGTTCAACGCCATGTGCCAGTCGATTCAGGACGCGCGACAGGAGCTCATCCGCCGCGAGCGCATCGCCACCATCGGACGTCTGTCGAGCTCTATCGTGCATGACCTGCGCAACCCGCTGGCGTCGATTTACGGGGGTTCGGAGCTGTTGATGGATGGCGACTGGAACACTGCTCAGGTGAAACGGCTGGCCACCAACATCTACCGGTCGTCCCGCGCCGTCAAAGACATGCTGCAGGAGCTGGTGGATGTTTCGCGCGGCCGTATCCAGCCCGTGGAGGCGTGTTTGCTGAAAGAAGTGATCGCCGTGGCGGTCGACGCGCACGCCGCCGGGGTGGATGCGCAGGGCGTCACGATACGAACGAGCGGACCGGAGGACGTCGAGCTGCCGCTAGAACGCGCGCGCATGGAGCGTGTTTTCGTGAATCTGATCGGCAATGCACTGGAAGCCATGCCCCACGGCGGCGCCATCGACATTCAGATCAAGCCGGAGGGCGAGACCGTACTGGTGACCGTGAGCGACACGGGGCCGGGCATACCGGCGGAGATCCGGCCCACGTTATTTCAGCCGTTTGCGAATTCCGGGAAAAAAAACGGGCTGGGCCTGGGCCTGGCGCTATCGCGGCAGACCGTTTTGGATCATGGCGGCGACATTTGGGTGGACGACGGGTTCCCGCGGGGCGCACGCTTTTGCCTCAGGCTGCCGCTTTGACCGCGGGCACATTATGGCGCGGCAATGGTGATGAACGCGTTTGGCTGCGTCTCGCCGTTGGCCAGTAGCGCGACTACCAGGACATCGCCGCCTGTCGCCACGCCGACCGGTACCACTACGTTGAACTGATAGACGCCCGGCGCCGTGAGGCCCGCGAACTTCACGGTCGCGGGGAAGCCATCGATCACTACCGTCGGCGTGACCGGAAGCAGCAACGGCGAGGAGATGACCTGGCCGTTCGGGATGGACGGCGTGGTCGCTCCAAAACCGGTACCGTACATAACGATGATCTCGCCGGGCTTCGCGCCGGTGGTGCTCACGTTCTTGATCAGCCCCGCCGGGCCGATCAGCGAACCGTCCGCATGCGTGGCGGCGATGTAGTTGTTGCCGGTGGTGGCGTTTGTGCCGATGGTGAAGAATGCCGGTGAGATGGAGATCACGGGGACCGAGACGCTCGCGCCGGCCAACCCGTTGTTGGTGGTCTGAATTTTCACGGTGGTGCCGGGCTGTATGTCGGCGGGTACCAGGAAGTTGATTTGCATGCTGCTGACAAAGCTGAGCGGCGCGGGTTCGCCGTTCACCGTGACGCTGACGCCGTTCACCGTCGTCGGTAGCGTGCTTCCGCTGACCTGCCATGAGCCGGTCATGGTTGAAAGGCCGGAGCCCTTGATGGTGGTCCAGGTATTGGGCGCAATCGGACCAGCCAGAAAGCTGGCGCCGTTCATAACTCCGGTGCTCAGAAATGACGCCGGAGCCTGGATGCTCCCCAATAGACCATGCGTCTCGACCGGATCGTTAGCCGGGCCGCCGCCGATGCCGGCCGTGAAGTAGAGCGTGCCCGGATCTTCACTTCTGGCGCCGGACCCAAAGTTGATGGACCACAGGCCGGGAATCGCGATGGGGTTACCCGCGGCATCCATCAGAAACCCGCGCGACGCGCCGGTAACGGGGTCGAACGCGTTAATCTTGCCATCGCCGAAGTTCGATACCAGCAGGGATCCCGCGAAAATTCCGAAGGATGACGGCGCGATCGCAAAACCCCAGGGGGAGTTGAGCGGGCCTTGCATAATCAAATTACTCAGCAGGGTTCCGGACATGTCGAACACAGCCACATAGCCGTTGCCGGCGCCCGCGACGTCGTGGTGTTTGGCGCTGTTCTGCAGGGCGTAGGCCACGTATACCTTGCCGCCCAGTACCTGCACGTTAAACGGCGCGAAACCGGCGGGGATAGCGGTGTCGGCAAAGGCAGAGGTGTTCACCAGGTTGAAGCCGGCGTCGAAAACATCCACCTTCGCGCTATTGAAGTTTGCCGCAAACAGCAGCGGCGCGGAGGCCGTTCCGCCCAACGCACAGCCCTTGTAAACCGCGCCAGTTGCCGAGCGGTCCGCCAGAATGTGGGCGTTAGGGGAATCCACCGTAGGGTTCCAGCCGCTGATTACGCCATCCTCCGAGCAAAACAGGAAAACCGCGGGCTTACCGGGCGCTGCATTGAACGCCGCCGTGTTAGAGCTGAAGCTATTGAAGATAACACCCGTGACCGGTCCGGGAGTCGAGGCGCCGCCGGCCGCCGGAATTTTTACGATCAGCGGAATGGCGGCGCCCGTGCCGTCGTAAAGAGTCGAGGTTCCGGATTTGTTGTTGCCGATCCAAAACGGGGTTGTGCCGAAGCCGTTGCCCCAGGGATTCCGGAGGTTCGGGTCCTGATGATCCGCCATTCCGGGTAGGTCCGAAACAAGATTGTGGACAATGTACGTGTTCTGGGCCGGTAGCGAACTTACGCTGACCGCCAGTGCGGCGCAGATCATGGGGGCGAGGCGCATCAGAGTTTTCGGAATCATCCTTACTGGATGACACCGTTTGGCGCGAGAGTAACTGCCAAGATGTAAATATCCTGTAAAAAAGTTGTGCTGGCGCGGTTTGGTTCGCGGCATCACGTTGTGCCGTTTCGAGGCACCGGCGGTCTGGGCGACACTGAAGCCATGCCTATCGAAGCTTATGCCGCGCATCAACCGAAGTCACAACTGGAGCCGTTCCGCTACGACCCAGGGCCGCTGGGCCCGCGTGAAGTGGAAGTTCGCGTGACCCACTGCGGCATCTGCCACAGCGACCTCGCCATGATCGATAACGACTGGCAGATCAGCGCCTATCCGCTGGTGCCGGGGCATGAGGTGGTCGGTACCGTGACGGCCGCCGGACCAGAGATCACGCATTTGAAGGTGGGCCAGCGCGTGGGCGTGGGCTGGCAGTGCGGCTCCTGCGGCGAGTGCGAATTCTGTGAGTCGGGCCAACCGGCTCTATGCGCGCAACAGCGCGCCACCATCGTGCAACACCACGGCGGATGGGGCTCGGCGGTGCGCACCACGGGCGACTTCGCCATTCCCATACCGGACGCCATTCCCTCGGAATTCGCCGGGCCGTTGATGTGCGGCGGCACCACCGTGTTCACGCCCATGATGCACTATGCCGTGAAACCCACGGCGCGCGCGGCGGTGGTCGGGATTGGCGGCCTGGGGCATATGGCGCTGCAGTTTCTGAAAGCGTGGGGCTGTGACGTTACGGCTATTTCGTCGACGCATTCGAAAGAAGCCGAGGCGCGGAAGCTGGGGGCGTCCGACTTTCTGGCCACCAAGGACGAAGGCGCGCTCGCCGGCGCCGCCAACCGCTTCGACTTCATCATCTCGACGGTTTCGGCCGATGTGGATTGGAACGCCTATGTCAACATGCTGCGTCCCGGCGGCATGCTGTGCATCGTGGGCGTCCCGGCTTCGGATCTGCGCATTGGAGCCATGGGACTGATCCTGTTCGAACGTCAGGTGGCCGGCGGGCGCACCGGGAGCCCGCAGGACATCGCCAGGATGCTCGATTTCGCCGCGCGCCACAAGGTGCGGCCGATGATCGAGAAGTTCCCGATGGCGGACGTCAACCGCGCGGTGGCCCACCTGCGATCCGAGAAGGCGCGCTACCGCGTGGTGCTGGAGGCTTAGCGCACGATACTGATGGCGCTGCTGGGGCAGCCCTGGACGGCTTCTTCGATGGCCTTTAGTTCGTCCGGGGTGACGTCGAGCTCCTTTTCGAAGCCGCCGTCACCTTCGGAGTCCACGACGTTCGCCACGCTGTCTTCATCGAGGCGGAAGAACTTGGGCGCTGAATCCAGGCAAGCGGCCGCGGCGATGCAGGCGGAGGAGTCGATCTTTACCGTGATCTTGGCCATGTTGCCTTACTGTAGTTTCGAAAAGTCCGTGGGAGACATGAACTGGCGGTCGACCTTTTCAACGATTTTGCCGTTCGCTTCGGAGGCCGTTCGCACCTTGACCCACTCGGGATCTTTGCCAAATTCGTCCCAGTTCTTCATGGCCTGTTCCTGATTGTCGTGGCGCAGGACGTAGGTCAGCGTATCGGGCGTCTTGTCGGGGATGAAGTAGCCGACGTTGGTCATGCCGTGGCGCTCAAACAGCGCGGTGGTGTGGTCGCGGAAGCGCGTCAGCAGATCGGGCAGCTTGCCGGGATAACAATGGTACGTTCGCAGCTCGTAAACATGCGTGCTGGCGGCGTGGGCTCGTTGCGCGTGCCAGGTTCCAAGGACCAAACCGGCGCCCAGCAACGCTATTCCGAAAATTGCCGAAGAGAACTTTTGCATGAAACGGTTATAGCGTACTTTGCGCCGGCTCGGTCAGCACCGGGAAATTGACGGAGCGGGCGATGAAGCAGAGGTGGTGCGCGCGTTGGTGCAGGGCCTCGGCTTGCGCGGTGTGGGATGGGTCGGCGAGGGTCATGTGGGGCCGCAGCGTCACCGACACAAATTCTCCGGAGCCGTCCGGATTGAGGCGCATGGTGCCGGTGGCCTCGTCGGCGTAGGCGGTAACGATTATGCCGGCGTCGGCGCACAGGTGCAGCATGGAAAGCATGTGGCAGTTGGAGAGCGCCGCGATCAGCAGCTCCTCGGGATTGTAGCGGGAGGCATCGCCGCGAAAAGCCTGGGCCGAGGAGCAGGGGATGGAGGCGGCCTTGCCGGGGGCGTTCACGTCGTGGTTGCGGCTGTAGGCGCGGTAGCCGGCCGTACCCTGGCCGAGGTTGCCGGTCCAGTGCATGGCGATGTGGAATTCGTGATTGCGGCTCATGTGGTTTTATTGTGGCGCGCAAGCTCAGGCTATGCCCGAATGGCTCTACGTTTACCTCGCCTGATGCTAATGGAAGTCGTGCGAGGGGGCGGCTTCGGTGGGCGACTCCAGCCCGTCCACTTTTCTGGCCAGGATGTGGATCACGCCGTCGACGTTCTGTAATTTGCCTTCGACCAGCAGCCAGGCATTCGTCAGAATTTGCATGCGCTGCGTTTGAAACAGATCGGGCATGATGACCGCGTTGCAGATACCGGTCTCATCTTCAATGCTCAGGAACACAATGCCCTTGGCCGTGCCGGGGCGCTGGCGCACGATGACATTGCCCGCGATGCGTACCAGGCCGCCGGCTGGAATGCGCGCCAGATCGCGCGCCGGCGTGACGCCCAGGGCATTCATCTGTTCGCGGCGGTAAGCCATGGGATGACGGCCGATGGTGACGCCCGTGCCGCGGTAGTCGGCCGTCACGCGTTCGTCCAGGCGCATCGGCAGCAGCGGCGATTCCGGCTGGTGCTCCGGGATTTCCGCCAGCAGCGGGCCGACCGGCCTGGTGGCGCGCCCGCTTTGCCACAACGCGTCACGGCGATGCTGAGCGTCTAAACAGTTGAGCGCGCCGATTTCGGCCAGTCGCTTCATCTCATCGGCGCGCAGCGGGGGCACGCGGCGCGCCAGATCGTCGATATCGCGAAATGCCTGGACGGAGCGCTCCGCCACAATAGCCTGCCCGGCCTCGGCGCGAAGGCCGCGGGCGTAGCGCAGACCCAGACGTAAGGCGTGGTCCTCTATGCTGCAGTTCCAGTCAGAACGCAGCACATCCACCGGCAGCACGCGCAGACCATGCCGCTGCGCGTCTTTGATTAGCACCGCCGGATGATAAAAGCCCATGGGCTGGTTGTTCAACAGCGCGCAGGTGAAGGCGTCCAGGTAATGCGTTTTGAGATAGGCGCTGGCATACGCCAGCAAGGCGAAGCTGGCGGCGTGCGACTCGGGAAATCCGTAGAGCGCAAATGACGTGATCGATTGCACGATGGTGTCTTGCACGGCGCCCATGATGCCGTTTTGGGTCATGCCTGCGCGCAGCTTTACCTCGACCTCCTTCATGCGCTGCTTGGAGCGTTTGGCGCCCAGCGCGCGCCGCAATTCCTCGGCCTCGCCGCCGGTGAAGTTGGCCGCGACCATGGCGATGCGCAGCAGTTGCTCCTGAAACAGCGGCACGCCCAGCGTGCGCGCCAGCACGGGCTCCAGCAACGGATGCAGGCACTCCACTTTTTCGCGGCCCTGGCGGCGCGCCAGGTACGGGTGCACCATTTTGCCGACGATCGGACCGGGGCGGATGATCGCCACCTGAACGACGAGGTCGTAGAAGTGGGTCGGCTTCATGCGGGGCAGGGAAGCCTGCTGCGCGCGGCTCTCCACCTGAAACAGGCCGATGGTGTCGGCCTTCTGCAGCGCGCTGTAGACCTGCGGATCGTTGGCGGGCAGACGGCCGAGGTCGAGCTCCTGGCCCCAATGATCGCGAATCAGCGTGAGCGATTCTTCTAGCACGGCCATCATGCCCAGGCCCAGCAGGTCCACTTTGACGATGCCCAAGTCGCAGCAGTCTTCTTTGTCCCACTGCACCACGACGCGGCCCGGCATGCTGGCCGGTTCGAGCGGGACAACTTGATCGAGACGGCCTTGGCA
>DOZZ01000267.1:14542-18299 GCA_003517725.1 Bryobacterales bacterium
TGCTGCAGATCGAGGCCGGCTTCCTGAAACTGGCGGCTAGTGGTGTCGTCCGGATCGGTCCAGCCCCAGATAGGCACCAGCTTCGACACGGCATCGAGCGTTGAGACTTCAAAGCCCATCACTTTTCCGACTTCGCGGGCGGCCGAGCGTCCGCGGTAGGTGATGACGTTAGCAGTCATGGCCGCGCCCATCTGGCCATAACGCTCATAGACGTGCTGGATGACGCGCTCGCGGCGCTCGCCACTGGGCAGGTCCAGATCGATGTCGGGCCATTCGCCGCGCTCTTCCGAGAGGAAGCGCTCAAACAGCAGGTCCATGCCGACCGGATCGACGGCCGTGATGCCCAGGGCATAGCAGACCGCGCTGTTGGCCGCCGAGCCGCGGCCCTGCACCAGAATGCCTTCGTCGCGGCAAAACCGCACGATGTCCCAGACGATCAGAAAATAGCCGGCCAGGTTCAGCTTTTCGATCAGCGCCAACTCACGCTCGATCTGTTGCCGGGCGCGGTCGTGAAAGGGGCGGTAGCGGCGGCGCGCGCCCTCGTCGGTGCGCTTGCGGAGAAACGACATCTGGGTGTCGCCCGGCGGCACCGGATACACGGGAAACTGATAGCCCAGATCCGCCAGCGTGAAGTTCAAACGCGAGGAGACGCCCTGGGTGTTGGCGATGGCTTCCGGAAGATCGGCAAACAGCAGCGCCATCTCTTCGGGACGTTTCAGATGTCGCTCGGCATTGCGCGAGAGCAGGCGGCCGGCATGTTCGAGCGTGGTCTTGTGATGCAGGCAGGCGAACACGTCCAGAATCTGCCGCTGCGCGGGACGCGCATGGCACACTCCGTTGGTGGCCACCAGCGGCACGCGCAGGCTGCGGGCCAGCTCCACTACGCGCTGGTTGCGCGCCTCTTCGGCGCGGTCAAAGTGCCGCTGCAGCTCGGCGTATACGTTGGGGCGGCCAAAGGTATAGAGAATGCGGTCGAGCGTCTGGCGGGCATCGCCGCGCTGCAGGGCCAGGGCCAGCGGACCGGTCTCATCGCCGGTCAGGCAGATGAGTCCATCGGAGAACTCTTCCAACTCTTCGGGGGTGGCGGCGGCGGGCGTGTTCTTGGGCACGCGCATCTTCATGCGAGTGATCAGGCGGCACAGGTTCTGGTAGCCGGCGCGGCTCTTGACCAGCAATGGATAGCGCGCTCCATCGGTGCAGGCGATCTCCGCGCCGGGGTGCGCCACGAGGCCGGCTTTACGGGCCGCCAAGTGGAAGCGCGGCAGCCCGTAGACGCCGTCGAAATCCATCATGCCGAGCGCCGAGTAGCCCATTTCGGCGGCAACGGCGGCATATTCTTCGGGCAGGCTGGCCCCTTGCAGGAAGCTGAAGGCGGAGCGGCAGTGCAGTTCGATATATGGAGTTGTCAGCAGAGACATTCGCCCTTTGTTCGCCCAACTCAATTTAGGCAGACCGGGGCGGCGGCGTCAATGCTTTCCTTCAAGAGAGGGTATTCTGAAGGTGTATAAGTGTTTATCCGCTTAGCTGCAGGTGAAATATGCAAGAAGAAGCAGTTCGCTGGAACATCAAGGTTTCGAAAGAAACGGATCTCACCCTGCGCACCTTCCTTGGCTCCCAGGGAATCAAAAAAGGCGACCTCTCGAAATTTATCGAGCAAGCAGTCCGCGCCCATGTTTTTCATCGCACCGTTCAGGACATCCAAGCACGCAATGCCGACACTGATCCGGAGGACTTGCAGGTTCTCATCGATAAGGCGGTGCGTGAGGTCCGCGCGGAACGCCGCGCTAGAACGAAGGCCGACAAAGCCTGATGCGCGTGGTGTTCGATACCATCCTGGTTTCCGCCCTCCTGGTTCAACTGGGGCACCCGGCCGCAATTTATCGCGCCTGGCAGGACGGAAGCTTTACGCTCCTGATCTGCACAGAGCAGCTCGACGAACTAAGGGCCACGCTGCACAAGCCCACGCTCGCCGCGCGCATCAAGCCTTATCGGGCTGGGCGCCTCGTCAACCAGCTCAAGGAACTGGCCGAAATCATCGGCCCGTTGCCACGCGTCGAGCGCTCCCCGGATCCTACCGACGACTTTCTGCTGGGGATGTCCGAAGCGGGCAAAGCCGACTACCTGGTGACGGGCGACAAAAGCGGGCTACTCCCTTGCTCGTCACGCAGGCACTCGGATCATATCCGCGAGCGAATTCGCCACATTGAGGTTGAGTGGTCAATCCCGTTAGATTTCGACCAGTTCGGGTTGCTCGCCATCGAGCACCTGCTGGATGATCCGCAAGAGCGTGGGCGGGACGAATGGCTTGCGGAGAAAAGCATCGGGGCGGTTGCCGCCCAGGATCGCCTCATCCATTTCGCCCGACATGACCACGGTTTTGATATCGGGCCGCAGCTTACGGACTTCCTGCATCAGCGTGATGCCGTCCATCAGCGGCATTTTGACGTTGGTCAATAGCAGATGCAGCGGGTCGGTGAATTTTTGGCATAGGGCCAGGGCCTCGCGTCCATTCGCCGCGGAGAGCAGTCCGTAGCCTTCCTTGGTCAGCATGGCGCCGACGAGGTTCCGAATCGTCACCTCATCTTCGGCGATCAGAATCACGGTTTCAGAAGCGATATGCCGCGGCATTCCCACGCGATCCTACTACAGCCCGGAACTCGGCCCGAGCCTTGACCTGAACTAAGGATTGGGTTATTGTCCAAGCGATGGAGCAGGGCAAAATCGAGCGGGCTTTGCACGCGGAAGTGGAACGTTCTCGGGAACTTGTGAACCAAACCCGCGATGAATTTAGTTTTCGCATTTCGGCCATTCCCACGGGAGTGCCGATGCCAGACGGACCGGGGTACATTCGCGAGTCCGGAGGCGCCTACCGGACGGCATTGCGCGCCTTTGTCACCTCCCTGAGGCGTTTGAATGAGTTCCTGATTGATGGGAAGGCGCCGCCGGATCTGATGAACCACGAAGATCAGTAGCGGCAGTCAGACGGTGTGGGTGTGCGACGGCGTGGGAACGGCAAAACGCCGCAGCCGAAGGATCTCCGAGAACGCGATGTAGACGTTCAACACGCCCAAACCGCTCAAAACCCCCCGAAAGTAGCCATTAAGCCACAGCGCTGTCCAGCGCGGCGCCATGCTGAGGAAAAGATTGTCGCCCCAGAAGTCGGTCCAGGGGTAAATCAGCAGGAAGAGGCCGATCTCCAGGCAAAACACGATAAACACAATCGACCAAAGCTTGCGTGGCCAGTTGCTTGGGGTGCCCAAGGAGCCGCTCAAGAGAACTCCGGCATGCCAAGCGAGAGTTCGAATTGGTCCAGGCGGTACACCGGTTCGAAACTGCGGCGGTGCAGCGGCGAGGCGCCGTGTTCGCGTAGCGCCCGATAGTGCTCCGGGCAGCTATAGCCTTTGTGCCGGGCCAGTCCGTATTGGGGATAAATCGCGTCGAACTCCACCATCATGGCATCGCGATGGACTTTGGCCACAATCGACGCCGCGGCGATGGCGTGGCACTGTGCGTCGCCCTGGATAATGCCTTGCTGCGGCAGCGGCAGATCGAGAGTAAGCGCATCGCACAGCAGGTAATCGGGCGCGGGAGCCAGTTGCAGCACGGCCAGCTTCATCGCCAGCCGCGAGGCCTGATAGATGTTGATGCGATCGATCTCGGCGGCATCCACCGAAGCGATGGCCCAGCACACGGCGCGCTCGCGAATGCGCAGCGAAAGGGTTTGGCGGCGCTCGGGAGTTAACTGTTTGCTGTCGTT
>DOZZ01000200.1:0-468 GCA_003517725.1 Bryobacterales bacterium
GTAGATGGCCTGCACCGAGGTGATCGAACCGTTCTTGGTGGAGGTGATGCGCTCCTGCAGTTCGCCCATTTCGGTGGCCAGATTGGGCTGGTAGCCGACGGCGGAGGGCATGCGGCCGAGCAGCGCCGAAACTTCCGAGCCGGCCTGCGTGAAGCGGAAAATATTGTCGATGAACAGCAGCACGTCCTGGCGTTCCTGATCGCGGAAGAACTCAGCGACGGTCAGGCCGGTCAGGCCCACGCGCAGGCGCGCTCCGGGCGGCTCGGTCATCTGGCCATACACCAGCGCGACTTTGGATTTGTTGAAATCGTGCGGATCGACCACCCCCGATTCCTGCATTTCGAGCCACAAATCGTTACCTTCGCGGGTGCGCTCGCCGACGCCGGCGAATACCGAAACGCCGCCGTGCTTCAGCGCGATGTTGTTGATCAGTTCCATGATCAACACGGTCTTGCCGACGCCGGCGCC
>DOZZ01000200.1:579-2515 GCA_003517725.1 Bryobacterales bacterium
GCCGGCGCCGCCGAACAGACCGATTTTACCGCCCCGCAGGTAGGGCTCGATCAGGTCGATGACTTTGATGCCGGTCTCGAACATCTCGAGTTTGGTGGATTGATCTTCAAACGACGGCGCCAGTCGGTGGATGGGCAGAAAATTGGTGGCGTTGACCGGGCCCATGTTGTCGACCGGCTGGCCCAGCACGTTGAGCACGCGGCCGAGCGTCTCGCGGCCGACCGGGACGGTGATGGGCGCGCCGAGGCTTTGCGCTTTCATGCCGCGCACCATGCCCTCGGTGGGCTGCATCGCGATGGTACGGACGCGGCCTTCGCCGATGTGCTGCTGCACTTCGCAGATGGTGTCGATGGGGTTGGGGACGTCGTAGCCCTCGCTGGTGATGCGGATGGCGGTCATCAACTCGGGCATTTGGCCCTCGGGGAATTCGCAGTCGACCGCCGGTCCGGCGACCTGGACCACTTTTCCGACGACAAGTTCAGTAGCTGGTGTCATATATGTTTACTCCCCGGCGGCCGCGCCGCTGACGACTTCGATAATCTCTTTGGTGATCGCCGCCTGGCGCGCGCGGTTCATGGTAAGCGTCAGTGAATCGATCACGTCGCCGGCGTTGGTGGTGGCGGCATCCATGGCGGTCATGCGCGCGGCATGCTCGCCGGCCGCGGTTTCGAGCATGGCCTGGTACACTGCGGCCTCGACAAAGCGCGGCAGCAAGTGCTCCAGCATCTGGAGCGGCGGCTGTTCAAAAATGTAATCGCGCGCCGCCTGCTCCGGCGGATTTTGAGGATTCGCTTCCGGCAAATCCACGGGCAGCACGCGGTGCTCCATCACTTTTTGCGACAAAACGCTTTTGAATTCGCTATTGATGATGTAGACCGCGTCGATTTCGCCGCGGCTGTAGCGGTCGATCGCGTTGTGGGCGATGGCGCGGGCGTTACTGAACTCAATAGTCTTTAAAATGTGAATGTATTCGCCGGCGATGGCGTACTCGCGCTTGCGGAAGAAGTCCAGGCCGCGGCGGCCGATGGCCACCACTTCGACGCTGGCCGCGGGCTTGCGCTCGTCGATAAAACGCTGGCCGGCGCGCGTCAGGTTGGCGTTGAAAGCGCCGGCTTTGCCGGTATCGCTGGTCAGCAGGATCAGCAGAATGCGCTTTTCTTCACGCCGCGCGAGCAGCGGACTTTCGGCCGCGGCATCGTCACCGGCGACGGCCGCGGCAAGATTGGCGAGCGTCTCGCGCAGCATCGCGCTGTAGGGACGCGCGGCCACCACGCGCTCCTGGGCGCGGCGCAGCTTGGCGGCTGAGATCATTTTCAGCGCCCGCGTGATCTGCTGGGTGTTCTTGACGGAGCGGATGCGCCGGCGGATGTCGATTAAGCTCGGCATGCGGAACTAGGCGTGCGCCGGAATCGCCGCTTTCTGGTCAGCCACGAAGCGCTCCTTGAGTTCGGTAAGCGCGGCTTTCAAATCATTCTTGATGGCGTCGTCCAGAATTTTCTTTTCGCGGATCTGGGCCAGAATGTCGGGGTGCGCGTTGTCGAGGAAGCGATACAGCTCTTCTTCAAAAGCCCGGCACTGGTTCACCGGCAGGTCGTCCAGGAATGCGTTGGCGGCCGCGAAGATGATGGCCACCTGCTTCTCAAACGGCAGCGGCGAATACTGCTTTTGCTTCAGGATTTCGACCATGCGCTGGCCGCGGCTGAGCTGTTGTTGCGAAGTCTTGTCGAGATCCGACCCGAACTGGGCGAACGCGGCCAGGGCGCGGTATTGCGCCAGGTCGAGCCGCAGCGTACCGGCCACCGCGCGCATGGCTTTGGTCTGGGCGCTGCCGCCGACGCGGCTGACCGAGAGGCCCACGTTGATGGCCGGGCGCACGTTCGAGTTAAACAGATCGGCTTCCAGGTAAATCTGCCCGTCGGTGATGGAGATGACGTTG
>DOZZ01000200.1:2578-8746 GCA_003517725.1 Bryobacterales bacterium
GGTGATGGAGATGACGTTGGTCGGAATGTAGGCCGAGACGTCGCCCGCCTGGGTTTCAATGAACGGCAGCGACGTCAGCGACCCGCCGCCCATGGCGTCGTTCAGTTTGGCGGCGCGCTCGAGCAGGCGGCTGTGCAAGAAGAACACATCGCCGGGGAAAGCCTCGCGGCCGGGGGGACGCCGCAACAACAGCGAAATTTCGCGATACGCCGCGGCGTGCTTCGACAGATCGTCGTAGACGGTGAGCGCGTGACGGCCGGAATCGCGAAAATATTCGCCGATGGCGCATCCGGCATAGGGCGCCAGGTACTGCATGGGCGCGGGTTCGGAAGCGCTGGCGGAGACCACGATGGAGTAGGCCATGGCGCCGGCCTCTTCCAACTGCCGGACCACCTGCGCGACGGTCGAACGCTTCTGGCCGATGGCGACATAGATGCAAATCATGTCGCCGCCCTTCTGGTTCAGGATGGTGTCGATGGCGATCGCGGTTTTGCCGGTCTGGCGGTCGCCGATGATCAATTCGCGCTGGCCGCGGCCGATCGGAACCATGGCGTCGATGGCCTTAATGCCGGTCTGCAGCGGCTGCTTGACGGGCTGGCGGTCGACCACGCCGGGGGCCAGCCGTTCGATGGGGTTGCGCTGCGAGGTGACGATGGGGCCTTTGCCGTCGATGGGGCGGCCCAGCGCGTCGACCACGCGGCCGATCATGCCTTCGCCCACCGGCACGGACATAATCTGGCCGGTGCGCCGCACTTCGTCGCCTTCGCGCAGCTTCTGGTATTCGCCCAGCAGCACCGCGCCCACCTGATCCTCTTCGAGGTTCATGGCGATGCCGGCCACGCCGTGCGGAAACTCGATCATCTCGCCGGCCATGACGTTGTCCAGGCCGTGGATGCGGGCGATGCCGTCGCCCACCGACATCACCGCGCCGACCTCGCTGACGTCGATGGCGCGTTCGTAGTTCTCAATCTCCTCGCGGAGAATCTTGGTAATTTCGTCTGCTCTTATGTGAGCCATAGATTGCTTTCTTAGGCTTCCAGGCGGCGCCGCAGCATTGCCAGCTGGGCGCGTACCGAGCCATCGTATACGCGCGAACCGACGCGCGCCACCATGCCGCCGATCAGGTCCGGATCCACCGCGACGTTGAGCCGCGGACGCTGTCCGGTAAGCTGCGCGAACCGGCGATCGATCTCTGCCCGGCGGGCGTCGCTCAACTCATGCGCGGCCGTGACACCGACCCGTACGAAACCATGGCGCGTGTCGAGCAACTCGTCGAACTGGGCCACGATTTCACCGATCGACGCGGCGCGGCGGTGGTCCACCAGCACCAGTAAAAAACTGCGGATCAGGCGGTGCAGCCCCAGGTCATCGGCCAGGCGCTTGATGATGGTGCGCTTGCGAGCCATCGAAACCGAGGGCGAGGCCAGCACCGTGCGCAGGTCTTTCGAATTCTTGTACAGCTCCTCGAAACGGCGCGTCTGCTCAAGCGCTTCGGCGGGGTCAAGCCCGGCTTGCGGCGAGCAGACGGCGTCGGCCAGAGCGGTCGCGTAGCGCGTGACAACAGCGGAAGAGGTCATCGGGTCAGGCCTTCAGCTTTTCAAGGAAGGCGTGCGAGAAGCGTTCTTCCGCGTCCGGAGTCAGCTGGGCGCGTATTTTCTGTTCGGCCAGATCGATGGCGAGATCGGCGGAGTAAATCTTCAGCGCCTGGCGCGAGGCCTTGGCCAAAGCGTCGATCTGCTGCTCCCCCTGGGTGCGTATGCGCGCGATTTCCTCGGCCGCCTCGCGGCGCAGACGGTCGGCGTGGCGCTCCTGCTCAGCGTGCAGCATGGCCTTCAGCTGTTCAATTTCAGAGCCTAGGTTGGCGAGCTTGGCGTTCACTTCGGCCACGCGCGCGCCGGCTTCCTGGCGCGCCTTATCGGCTTCGTCCAGACCTTTGCGAATACTGGCGGTGCGGGCCTCGAAGTAGGGGCCGCCGATCTTGACGGCCAGATAGCCAATGCCCGCGACCAGCACGGCGAAGTTAGCCCATTTCCAGCCGAGCATGCCGCTTTCGCTGTTACCGGGGACGCGGGCTTCCTCGGCGAGTTGGGCTTTGTCCTGCGCGGGAAGGGCGTGGAACGAGCCGGCCAGCAGCAGCGCTGGAAGCAGCCATTTCATGCGGGCTGACCCTGCAGAATGGCCGTGGCGATACGGTCGGCAAGGTCCTGTGTATGCGTGCCGAGGCTTTGCTTGGCGGCCTCCACGTCGGCATCCATCTGGCGTTTGGCTTCCACGATGCGGGCTTCGGCGCCTTTGCGGCTGGCTTCCGCTTCGGCGGCGTTCTGGGCGGCTACCTCTTTAAACACGCGTTCCTGTTCGAGGTACGACTCGGCCCGTGCCGCCTGCAGCGCGCGCCGGTATTGTTCCACCTGAGCTTCGGCGTTTTTGAGGCTCTCAGCCGCCGCCTTCTGCGCGCCTTCGGTCGCGGCAAAGCGCGCCGCCAGGGTCCTGGCCAGCGGCTTGAAGAACATTTGCTTCAAATAAACCAGCAGAAACAGCAGCAACAAAAATGTAGGGATGGCGTTCAGCAGTATTCGGCCTAGCGCATGGAGCGTTGAATCCATTATGTTTTCGACGGAGAAATTTCTTGCGAACTACGGTTGAAACCAACAACTTACCATATGTGAGCAAGTTGAATCAACCGGGCGGAGGGGGCGAAGTCGGGCCTTCCTTAAATGCTCGATTCGTCGAGAATTTCCCTATCGGCAAGTTCTCGGTTTTCCCCGAATTGCGCATAAACGCTTTCGTCAAAAAAGCTTGCCGACGTAATCGCGCTCAACGGCAAGGTTACCGCAAAGTCATTTCGCTCGACTCCGCTTTCGAAGATCGGCACATAGTCGGTCGTGATCTCAGTCTCCAGAGTGGCCTCGTTCCTGCAGCCGCTTAAAATCGGCAAGATCGACACGTACTGTTCATGCGGCGAGAGGTTCGGGGCGCGCGTGACGTAGCCGACGTACCATTTTCTATTATTTAGAGTGAATGAAATTTTGCGCTCGCTGTTGATTGCCCTGTTCAACAGTCGGTCCAGGTCAGTCCCATGCCGGTTAATGGCATGGTCCCGAGCGGCTTTTAAACCGCCGATCGGCAGAAAGTTGGCTATGTAAGGAGCGGCGAGGCCGAGCACAAAGGCAGCGAATGCGGTTCCACTGAAGGGTATCGGGCTCAGCGCAATCCAAGTTTGGCGTAAGACGACCCCCAGAGGAAGGCATTTGAGCAACGTCACGCCCAAGCGCCCCATAGCCAGAAGTGCGATTCCGGCCATCGAAGACTCCAAGAGCAGCCAGTAGCCATTGAGCCGCTGTACCCTAAACTTGAAATAATTACATTGAGAAACGAACCAGAACCCTCCGAGTAACGGGAGCAGCAGAAGGTTCGTCGGCATGAAGCCGTTTAGGCTGCTTTAGCTGGGCCAGACTCGTTTCTCTTGCGAGCAGCCCTCCTCGAGTTGATTACCTTTTGAGCGAGTGCGCTTAGCTTGCGGAGTCGATCCATTTCGGACTTTTCACGAAAGAGGAGATTCGCGTTTTTGATATAAGCGCGACCGTCGGACGTTACCTCTACGGCCTCTTCTTGGTTTAGCACGTTGCTCATATGGTGGCCTCCACCATTCATTCTTAATTTATCGTCAATTATCCGAAAATACTTAACTCAAATCAATCAATCCGAAGGAATCTGTGTAATATATCGCAGAAAAATCAATAGAAGGAGGGTAAAAAAATCGTTAAAGGTATTGAAACGTACGTTTTTCTTCGGCTAAAGCTCAGCAACCTTAGGCCTACCGAGGTTCGAAAGGGGTTTATGCACAAGCAGCACTATCTCGTTCCTCTATTACCAAATAGCAGGGACTCCTCCGATTTCTTATAGCATACCATTCACAGAAAACATTGTGACGCTGTCGAGGTTGAACACCCCTGCCGCTCAGCGATAGATGATGCTCCGCCCCGGTGTGTACGGCGCCTCAGCCGCCTCCAGCGCTTGTTCCAGCTTTTTGGCTTCTACTTCGGTGAGCTGCTTCAGTTGCTGGAGCACGGCGGCGAACTCGGTTTGCGCGATTTCGAAGTCCTGGATTTGCGTGCCCGTGGGCCCGGCACTGGACCTCCTTTCCCCTCCCAGAATGCCTGTGACGCGCTCCGAGATCGAAGGCGGGGTGTTCTCATCGTGAGCCCGCAGCACCGTATCGCCCCGCAATTGGCGCAATAGCTCGTCATCGCGCTTTTCGAGCGCCGTGGCGGTGTTGATCAGGCTGGCTGGCGCGCCCGGCGTTTCATACAGCGCTCGCTTCATGGCCGCCAGATTCGTCTTCAGCGTGTTCGCTGCGTCGAGGGCCCCGGCGACGGCGCGCTGCAGGCGCGTTACTCTTTCCTGGAACGTCACGAGCACGTTGTTGTCCGCAGCCGCAGTGATTTCGAATGCGACAGCCCCCGGCAACGCCATCAGCACGCCATCGATGCGCCGGGCGAGCGACGCCTGGTAGTGGCCGGGCCGCACAGGGGAGCCCGCGGGCTTGTCGTCATCTTCTTCCTCTTCAGCATCGGGTGGCTTCGGCTTGCTCAAGACCGGCGCGGGTTCACGCAAATCCCAAGTCACGCGGTGCAGCCCGGCAGTCGCGGGTCCGGTGAGACGCCGCACTACTTTACCCTGCGCGTCGGCCACGTTCAGGACCACGGCAGGCGCCTCTTCGGCGGCCTCGGCGCGCAACTCTTCGGGGCCCGGGTAAGGCACGATGCTCGTTTTTTCGAGTTCGCGGCGTCGCTCGGCGCGCGTGCGCAGCGGCTCTTTCAGATAGTAGGTGAAAGTCGCCCCATACGGCGGGTTTTCGGCGGCGAAGAAAGCTTCGCCCTGGAAACCTTTGCCGTGGCCTCCGTAAGGACTGGGCTGTACGTAAAGGCGAGCGTCGCGCGCGGGAAACAGGGCGGCGTCCCTGGACAGCGTCTCGGGCGAGAGGGCGCGCAGGAACGAGTAGTCGTCCAGAATATAGACGCCGCGGCCGAAGGTGCCCAGGATCAGGTCGTCCTGCTGCTTCTGGATGGCGATGTCGCGCACCGCGATGGTGGGCAAGCCGCCGGTCAGCCGGTGCCACTTCGCGCCGCCGTCGAACGTCACGTACACGCCGAATTCGGTACCGGCGAAAAGCAGGTCCGGATTTTTGTAATCTTCGGCCAGCGCGTAGACCGGGCCGTTGGCGGGCAGGTCGCCGCGAATGGAGTGCCAGGTGCGGCCGGCGTCGGCGCTCTTCAGAAGATACGGCGTGAAGTCGCCGTTCTGGTGATTTTCAAGGGCCAGGAAAACAGTGTTGGCGTCGTGCTGCGAGGCCACCACGCGGCTGACGTAAGAACGATCGGGGACGCCTGGGAAAGTCGTGGCTTTGCGCCAATGGCCGCCGCCGTCTTCGCTGATTTGCAGCCAGCCGTCGTCGGTACCGGCGTAGAGCAGGCCCGGTTTGCGCGGCGATTCGGCCAGCGCCGAGAGATTGCTGTAGAACGCAGTCGATGCATTCTTGGCGACGGCGTCGGGACCCCAGATCTTACCCATCACGGGAAGCTGGTTGCGGTCGATGTGGCGAGTGAGGTCGGGGCTGATGGCTTTCCAAGTATCGCCGCGGTCGTCACTTTGGAACAGATGATGCGCCCCGAAGTAGAGGCGCGTGTGGGAGTGCGGACTGATCAGCAGCGGCGAATCCCAGTTCCATCGGAAAGGCTCGTCGGTGGTGCCAGGGCTGGGCTGTATGCCGAGGCGTTCGCCGGTACGCTTGTCGAAGCGCACCAGCACGCCATACTGCGCTTCGGCGTAGATGGTGTTGGGATCTTCCGGATCGACGCGGGACTGGAAGCCGTCGCCGCCCTGGGTGACGAACCAGTCGGCGTTGGTGATGCCCGTCAGATTGGCGGTGCGGGCCGGACCGCCCACCGAAAAGTTGTCCTGCGTGCCGCCGTAGATAAAATAGAAGGGCGCCTGGTTATCCACTGTCACGTCGTAGAACTGGCCCAGCGGCAGATTGTTTTTAAACGCCCAGTTTGCGCCCCGATCGTAGGACTCGTAGACGCCGCCATCGCAGCCGACCAGGTAGTGCGCGGCGTCGCGCGGGTCGATCCAGATGACGTGGTTGTCGCTGTGCTTGTTCTTCTCGCC
>DOZZ01000094.1 GCA_003517725.1 Bryobacterales bacterium
CCTGGCATCCAAGCATTCAGCAGCATGACGCTCCAGGAAACGCCAGCCGCTCCTACTGTTCTGCCCACCCGAACCATTTGGCTGATGGCCATCAGCGTGGGCGTGATTGTCGCCAACATCTACTACGTGCAGCCGCTGCTGGCGGCCGTAGCCCGCGAGTTCCATCTGACGGTGGCCGGGGCCGGCGCCATCGCCATGCTGATGCAGGTGGGCACCGCTTTGGGCATGCTATTTTTCGTGCCGCTGGGCGATACGCATGAGCGCCGTGCCCTGGTGACGCGGCTGGTGCTGGCGTCATCGCTCGCGCTGGCGCTGTTCGCGCTGGCGCCCAACGTGTGGTGGCTGGGCGCGGCCGGCGTGGTGGTTGGCGCGCTGGGCGCCACGGTTCACGTGATTGTGCCGTTCGCCGCGCACCTGGCGCCGGAGCAGCAGCGCGGCCGTGTTCTAGGCTTCGTCTTCAGCGGGCTACTGTTCGGCATATTGCTGGCCCGCGCGTTCTCGGGCTTCGTGGGGGCGCACTTGGGATGGCGCGCGGTGTTCTGGATCGCCTCGGCCATGATGCTGGCGGTGGCGGCCCTGTTGCGCACGCAGCTGCCGCGCAGCGAGCCCGAAGTCGACCTCTCGTGGACCCAACTGGTGCGCTCAGCCGCCGGCCTGGTGCGCCGGCACTACACGCTGCGCGAAGCGTCGCTGCAGGGCGCGCTGTTCTTCGCCGGCTTCAGCGCCTTTTGGACCACCCTCGCCTTTCGCCTGGAGACGCCACCGTTCCACTACGGCAGCACCGTCGCGGGACTCTTCGGGCTGGTGGGCGCGGCGGGCGCGGCAGGCGCACCCATCGTTGGGCACTGTGCCGACAAGCGCGGGCCGCGGGTGGCCGTGCTGCTGGCTCTGATCGTCGCGATGATTGCGTTCCTGGTGATGGGGTTTGCCGGCGCCACCATCATGGGCCTGGTGGTCGGCGTGGTGATTCTGGATTTGGCGGTGCAGTCCGGACACGTCGCGAACCAGACCCGCATCTATGCGCTCGATGCCGGCGCGCGCAGCCGCATCAACATGGTCTACATGGTGTGCTACTTCGTGGGCGGGGCGCTCGGGTCGTATGTAGGCGCGCTGGCGTGGCACGCGGCCGGCTGGTGGGGCGTGTGCGGCCTCGGGCTGGCCGCCATGCTGCCGGGCATGGCTCTGGTGCTGCGGCGCGAACCGCCCGCGTAAGACTTCCGTAAGGGGCACTCGCGCTATGCTGAAAATGACGCATGGATCCCGCCCCCGAGTTAACGGACGCCGCTCCGTCCGCCGAGACGCCGCCTGCCCCGCGCCACCCGGCCTGGGAACGGGTGCAACTGGCGCGCCACATCAAGCGCCCGCACGCCACCGATTACATCCAGCGCCTGTTCACCGATTTTCACGAATTCCACGGCGACCGCCTGTTTGGCGACGACGCCGCCATCATCTGCGGCATGGGCTTTTTGGACGGCCGCCCGATCATGCTCTGCGCCGAGCAAAAAGGCCGCGACACCAAGCAGAAACTGCATCGTAACTTCGGCATGCCCAAGCCCGAGGGCTACCGCAAGGCCCTGCGCATGATGCAGATGGCCGCCAAGTTCAACCGGCCGATTATCACGTTCCTCGACACCCCCGGCGCGTACCCCGGCATCGACGCCGAAGAGCGCGGGCAGGCCGAGGCCATTGCCCGTAACCTGCGCGAAATGGCGCGCTTGACGGTGCCCGTCATTGTGGTGTGCATCGGCGAAGGCGGCAGCGGCGGAGCCCTGGCCTTGGGCGTGGGCAATCTCGTCTACATGCTGCAGAACGCCGTGTACAGCGTGATTTCTCCGGAAAGCTGCGCCGCCATCATCTGGCGCGACGCGGGCAAGGCCGAGCAGGCCGCCGGAGCCTTGAAGCTGACCGCGCCGGACCTGCAACATCTGGGCCTGATCGATGGCGTGATCCCCGAACCGGAGGGCGGCGCGCATGAAGATTACGATGCCACGGCGGCTAACCTGCGCCTGACATTGCTCGACGCACTGGACCGCCTGGCGCCACTCTCACCCGCCGAGCTGGTTGAGGACCGCTATCGAAAATTCCGCCAGATGGGCAACTTTTTTGCTTGAGTACTTCGTTCCAAGCCCGCCGCCGTCAGGGACGCCGCTGGACCTATGGCGTCGCCATTTTATTCGCCGTGGCGGTCATCGGGCTCGTAATTTATTCGAGTTTCGGGAACGCGGGTAACCGCGTCGAGGTTTGCGTCACCTTTCAAGGAAGACAAGCTTGCCGCACGGCCCGCGCGCGCGACCGGGAGGGCGCGCTGCGCACCGCCACCGACAACGCCTGCGCCCAATTGGCGTCAGGCATGAATGAAACGAACCAGTGCACCCACACCGCGCCCGACCGCGTCACTTGGTCAAGTAGGTGAGAACACGGTAAAATTCCATGAACACCGGGTCTTTATTATTCGTTTAATGCACCGAGGAGTGCGTATTGCATGCAGCGCAAGTGGAAGGTTGTAATTGGAGTCGCGTCACTCCTGCTGATTACCGGCGGCGTGATTGGCGGCGTCAAATACAGCCGCCGGGGCATCGTGACGGTGCAGACCGGCAAAGTTATCCGCGAAGACCTGAACAGCCAGGTAACCGCTTCCGGTGAAATCAAGCCTCGCAATTACATCAACATAGGCGCGGATCAGCAAGGCCAGCTCGTCGAAATTCTGGTGAAAGAGGGCGACCACGTCCAAAAGGGGCAGTTGCTGGCCCGCGTGGACGCCATGCAAAGCCAAGCCGACGTCGCGGCCCAGCGCGCCGCGCTCAATTCAAGCCAGGCCGACGCGGCCGCCGCTGAAGCCGGGCAGACCGCGGCAGGCGATAACCTGGCGACGCTCCAAGCCAGCATCGATCACGCCCGCGTGGATGAGGAGCGCGCGCGTCAGGATTTCGAGCGCAGCCAGCAGTTGTTAAACGACAAGCTCATCGCCAAACAGGATTTCGATCAGAAGAAAAGCGCCTACGACGGGGCCAAGGCCGCGGTGCAGGAAGCGATCATGCGGCTGAGTCAGGCCCGTTCGCAACTGGCGCAGGCGCGGGCACAGACCTCGGGCGCGCGCAAGAAGATCGCGCAGACCGACGCCATGCTGACGCGCTTCGCCGACATCCTGCGCAAGCACAACACCTACGCGCCCATCGACGGCGTCGTCACTAACCTGCCCGTGCGCGTGGGCGAGACCGTGGTGCCCGGCATCCAGAACTCGGCCGCCAGCACCATCATGACCATCGCGGATATGTCGATCATCACGGCCGAGGTGAAGGTGGACGAAACCGACATCGTGAACGTGCGGCTCGACCAGCCGGCCGAGATCACCATCGACGCTATCCCCAACAAGACCTTTCAAGGCCGCGTCATCGAGATCGGCAACACCGCCATTTTGCGCTCCACCGGTCTGGCGGCTTCGCAGAGCACGACGTCGAGCCAGGAAGCCAAGGATTTCAAAGTGGTGATCGGCATGGATAATCCACCGGACGAAGTGCGCCCGGGGCTGTCGTGCACGGCCAAGATCACGACCGCGACTCGCAAGAACGTGGTGGCGGTGCCGATCCAGGCGCTGACCGTGCGGCAGAAGGGCGATCTGGAGGCGAAGAAAGGCCAGAAGCCGCCAGACCATCTGACGCCGGCCGAAGAGAAGGCCCGCAAGCAGGAGGTTACCGGCGTATTCGTGGTGAACGGCGGCAAAAAGGCCGAGTTCCGCGCCGTGAAGACCGGCATCACGGGCGCCACCGAGATGGAAGTGACCGACGGCCTGAAAGAAGGCGACGAAATCGTCACTGGTACGTATCAGGTAATTCGGACCTTGCGCAACGACGCGGTGGTAAAGGTGGACAACAAACCGCCCGCACCCAAGACTTAGGAAGCCCGGACTTAGGAAAGAGACTGCCTTGGCACAAGTAGTGGATGAATCGGTAGAGCGCGGCGAAGAGCTCAAGCGGCAGGGCATCGTCAT
>DOZZ01000268.1:0-2294 GCA_003517725.1 Bryobacterales bacterium
TGAACGCCGCGCACGCTTTTCTGCGCGACGAAGGCCCCCGCTACGACCCGGTTTTAGCCCGCCATTGTTACGGCCTGGTGCTCGAACTATTCCACCGCTGCCTGCGCTAAGGAACTCCCTGCACTGGTAGAAGCCGTGTACTAATCCGGTAACGCGCTCAGTTTCCCCAGGAGTGCGGACGTGTCAGTTTGGTTGCGGCTCTGCTGCCCTTGTGGGGCAGGTTTCAACCTGCTGCGGGCTTCAGCCCGCCAATCCGTTCAAGATTCTACCGGGCTAACGCTCTCCGCAGGCTGCAATCTACCCTCGGAACCGGCTATCTTGCTCAAACCGCCATATATCTTAAACACCCACACACTGTGGAAATCTGGAAATCCTGTGGACGCCCCGCCCCATCCTTCTGGATCGAAACCACTTATTCACATGGCTGTAAATGGTATACTTTATATGGAAACTTTTCCTTGACGACCCACTATATGTTGGGTACAGTGGCAAATGCCGCCACACTCCAGACGGACGTAAAAGGAGCCTTTCATGGGCCAGCTCAGCGTCGATCTCAGCACTAAAATTAAAGCTCTCAAGCCTGCCGAAGCTGGCCCGCGCCAGCGCACCGGCGTAACTTTCGCGAAGTATTTCACGGCCAAGCTCGAAGCCGGCAAAACTCCCTACGACGACGTCTTATGGGAGACCCGTACCGCGTCGATCGGTAACGATAAAGGCTCCACCATCTTCGAGCAGCGCGACATTGAAGTCCCTACGGACTGGTCGCAGACCGCCACCAATATCGTGGCCAGCAAGTATTTTCACGGCAAGATGGGCTCGCCCGAGCGCGAGCGATCGGTGGCCGAGCTGGTGCATCGCGTGGTCGATACCATTGCCGACTGGGGACAAGATCAGGGTTACTTCAAGACACACGTGGACGGCGAAAATTTCCGCGATGAGCTGGCGCACATGATGCTCACCCAGAAGGCGGCCTTCAACTCGCCGGTATGGTTCAACGTCGGCGTCAACAACGAGAAGCGCGGCTACGGCTGGTTCTACGATCCTTCGATCGATAAGATGAAGCCCCTGGCCGGCGAGCAGCACCCGCAGTGCTCGGCCTGCTTCATCGTCTCGGTGAAGGATTCGCTCGAGTCGATTCTGGATCTCGCCAAAACAGAGGGCATGCTGTTCAAGTGGGGCTCGGGCACCGGCTCCAACCTGTCGGCGCTGCGCGAAGAGGACGGCATTCTGTCGGGCGGCGGCCGTGCGTCCGGCCCGCTCTCGTTCATGAAGGGCTTCGACGCCTTCGCCGGCGTCATCAAGTCCGGCGGCAAGACGCGCCGCGCGGCCAAGATGGTGATCCTCAACACCAGCCACCCGGATATCGAAAAGTTCATCTGGTGCAAGGCCAAGGAAGAGAAGAAGGCCTACACGCTGGTGGAAGCCGGCTACGACCCGTCGCTCGACGGCGAAGCCTACAGCAGCGTCTTCTTCCAGAACGCCAACAACAGCGTGCGCGCCGACGACGAGTTCATGCAGGCCGTGGTGGAAGGCCGCGAATTCTGGACCAAATCGGTTTTGAATGGCGAGAAGATCAAGCGCTACGACGCGCGCCAGCTGATGCACGACATCGCCGAAGCCACGCACCAGTGCGGCGACCCCGGCATGCAGTTCGACACCACCATCAACCGCTGGCACCCGTGCAAGAACACGGCGCGCATCAACGCCTCGAACCCCTGCTCGGAGTACATGTTCCTCGATGATTCGGCGTGCAACCTGTCGTCGCTGAACCTCATGAAATTTGTCAATGCCAGCGGCCAGTTCGACGTCGAGGCATTCCGGCATGGCGTGGACACGCTGATCGTGGCGCAGGAGATCATCGTCGATAACGCCAGCTACCCGACAGAGCGGATTGGCCAGAACTCGCACGACTACCGTCCGCTGGGCCTGGGCTTCGCTAACCTTGGCGCGCTGCTGATGTCCTTCGGCCTGCCCTATGACAGCGACCGCGGCCGCGACTACGCCGGCGCCATCACCGCCGTGATGTGCGGCCAGGCGTACCTGACGAGCGCACGGTTGAGCGAGGCCGTCGGGCCGTTCCCGGGCTATCTCAAGAACGAAGAGCCGTTCCTTGAAGTGATTTCGATGCACCGCGATTCCGTGGCCGGCATCAATCACCGCAACATTCCGACCGGTCTGCACAACGCCGCCAAGTCGACGTGGCACGATGCCTACGAACTGGGAAAATTGACCGGCTTCCGCAACGGCCAGGTCACGGTGATCGCGCCCACGGGCACCATCGGCTTCATGATGGA
>DOZZ01000268.1:2445-6830 GCA_003517725.1 Bryobacterales bacterium
TGCGACACCACCGGCATCGAGCCCGATCTGGCGCTGGTGAAGTATAAGAAGCTGGTCGGCGGCGGCGTCATCAAGATCGTCAACAACACGGTGCCGGCCGCGCTGATCAAGCTGGGCTACACCCCTGAGCAGGTGGAGGCCATCGTCTCGCACATCGACTCCACCGGCACCATCGAAGGCGCGCCGCAGTTGAAGCCAGAGCACCTGGCTGTATTCGATTGCAGCTTCCGCCCGCAGAACGGTTCGCGCTCGATCCATTACATGGGTCACCTGAAGATGCTGGGCGCGGTGCAGCCGTTCGTCTCGGGCGCTATTTCGAAGACCATCAACATGCCCGAAGAGTGCACCGTCGAAGACA
This sequence comes from Bryobacterales bacterium, assembly GCA_003517725.1. Lineage (GTDB taxonomy): Bacteria > Acidobacteriota > Terriglobia > Bryobacterales > Bryobacteraceae > DOZZ01. The sequence continues at coordinate 2,804 of DOZZ01000268.1, forward strand.
TCATGGACGCCTACATCGAGAGCTGGCGCATGGGGTTGAAGGCGGTCGCGATCTACCGCGACAACTCGAAGAAGGTGCAGCCCATGAGCTCCGGCACGGCCAAGGGCGAGAAGAAGAATCACGGCACCGGCGTGTCGCAGCCGCTGGCGGTCGAGAAGGTCACCGAGAAGGTGGTCTACCGGCCCGTGCGCCGCAAGCTGCCCGACGAGCGCCAGTCGATCACGCACAAATTCTCGATCGGCGGCCACGAAGGCTACATCACGGTGGGCATGTATGAAGACGGCCAGCCCGGCGAGATCTTCATCACCATGGCCAAGGAAGGCTCCACCATCAGCGGCTTGATGGACAGCTTTGCTACCGCCATCAGCTACAACCTGCAGTACGGCGTGCCGCTGAAATTTTTGGTGGACAAGTTCGGGCACGTGCGCTTCGAGCCCAGCGGCTGGACCGGCAACCAGCAGATCCCCTACGCCAAGTCGATTCCGGATTACATCTTCCGCTGGCTCGCGTCGAAGTTCCTGGGCGCCGAGTACGCCACCACCGGGGAAGCCGGCGAAAGCGGTGCTTTGCGCCGCACCGAACCGGAAGCGCAGACCAAGCTGCCGTTTGCCTCATCCTCGGTAGCCGACGCGCCGCTGTGCTCCGAGTGCGGCGGCATGATGACGCGCAATGGCAGCTGCTATAAGTGCGAAAACTGCGGGGGAACCAGCGGCTGTAGCTAACTTTACCAGTGCAGTGCGTCCCACGGATTGAGCAGTATGTGGGGCGGACGCCCTCGTCCGCGCCGGACCCCCTGGTCCGGCTATTCGGTTGCCATCCAAGGCCGACGAGGGCGTCGGCTGCGGACCACGGGTCCGCCCCACCTTGCGCTAAATGGTTCAGAATTTTTGACGAACTACACTAAAAGGGGCAGGCTTTTGCCTGCCCCTTTAAAAACGCTATTTCTCGAACACTTTCTCGATCTGTCCAACCTTCTTCTGGACCGTGCCGGCGATGCTCTCGTCCTGGCCTTCCTCGACAAGATTCGGGTTATTAGTGGCCCGGCCGGCTTTCTCCTTCAGATCGCCTTTTACTTCGTGCATCTTGCCTTTGACCTGATCCTTCAAGCTGTCGTCCATATAATTACTCCTCGCCCTAAACCATGCATGTCAGGTGCCGAAGACCTAATCCTTTGCCTTGGTTTCCGTTGCCTCGATTACGTTTGAACGCAGCCGTAGTTCAATCTGATCGCCATGAATCCGGGCTTCGAACGCAGACTGCGGGCGTGTGGCCGGACTCTCCACCACTTCCCCGTCCTCAAGCCTAAAGAGTGAGCCGTGCCACGGGCACCGGATACACTCCCCTTCAACCGTACCTTCCGAAAGCGGCCCGCCCAGGTGCGAGCAGATTTCCGCCAACGCAAACACGCGCTCGCCTTCGCGCACCAGCACCATCGGATAGTCCTGATACGTCACGCGGTGCGGCTTACCCTCGGAGAGGTCGGTCAGCCGCGCTACCGGCACGAAATCGCTCGGCGCTTCGGCCGCGGCCTTGTGCTCGACGCCGATCTGATCGGAGAACACCAGGTGCCCGCCCAGCCACGATGCCGTCATGCTCAATCCAAATCCGGCGTAGGCCAGCGCCCGGCCCGCGCCCCGGTTGCGCCTTTTGCGCTGCACCGCGGACGCGACATACAGCGCGGTAGCCGTGATGTTCAGCAGCGCGTGCACCATGCCGGTGCGGCGCGGCGGACCTTGCACGTCCTTCCAATCCGTCAGCCCGGTCACGGCCGATCCGGCGGCTCCGGCCAGACCCACCGCCACGGCCAGGTCGGCTCCGCGCCGCAGGTGCCGCTCTCCGGTCGCTTCCTCCACCAGATCCAGCACAAACGCGACGGTCCATGCGCCCAACGGAATGCCCACCAGCGCCGGATGCAGCGGATGCCCCAGCCATACGCCATGCAGCGCATTCTCGACGGGCTTGCCGCGCAACGCATCAGATTTGAAGGCCTCGGCCAGGCCCTTCTGCAGTCCCTCTTCGAGCGGTTCCAGCCAGGTCTGTTTGGCAATCGACGGAAGTGTAGTTTCGGGAGCCATGCCTTGATCATAGAGAACGCTGCCCCGCTTCCCAAGCTTCCAACCCGTGCCAGTGGCTGTTTCTTCACGCCAGCCGTACCATGGAACAAATGCTCGAAATCGTTCTTGACAGTCCCGGAAAGTTTTCACGGCGCGAAGCGGAAGCCCCGGTCGCGGCCGGCGAATGCGCGCTGGTGCGCATCCATCGCGTCGGCATCTGCGGCACCGACCTGCACGCCTTCAAAGGCCGCCAGCCGTTCTTTTCCTACCCGCGCGTGCTGGGTCACGAACTGGGCGTTGAAGTAGTTAGCGCGCCGGCGGGTTCCGGACTGCAGCCCGGCGACCGCTGCGCGGTGGAGCCCTATATCAACTGCCAGGAGTGCCGCTCCTGCCTGGCCGGCAATCCCAACTGCTGCGAGCGTCTGCAGGTATTGGGCGTACACACTGACGGCGGCATGCGTCCGTATCTCTCGATTCCGGCGCGCCTGCTGCACAAATCGTCGAAGCTGTCGCTCGATCAGTTGGCGCTGGTGGAAACCCTGGGCATCGGCGCGCACGCCGTGCAGCGCAGCGGCATCGGGGCAGGCCAACGCGCGCTGATCATCGGCGCCGGGCCCATCGGGCTCGCGGTGCTGCAGTTCGTACAGGCCGCGGGCGCGACCGCCGTAGTGCGTGAACTGAGCGCCTCGCGCCGGGCGTTTGTCGAGCGCTTAGGCGCCGAAACGCAGGCAACGCCCCATGCCGACCTCTTCGAAACGGTCTTCGATGCCACCGGCAGCACGCGCTCCATGGAGGCCAGTTTTGAATCCGTCAACTTCAACGGGCGCCTGATCTTCGTGGGCCTGGTGACCGACCGCATCAGCTTCGACGACACGCTGTTTCACCGCCGCGAGATGACGCTTTACGCGAGCCGCAACAGCTGCCGCGACTTCCCGCGCATCATCAGCATGATCGAAAGCGGCGCTGTCGATACTACGCCGTGGATCACGGATCGCCTGCGGCTCACGGATGTGGTGGACGAGTTCCCCACGTTGTATGAACGCGACGCTTTGGTGAAGGCCATGATCGAGGTGGACGGCTAGTTTGCCCTCAAGTTTTTGGGCGGCGTTGGTGAGGTCACCCACAAATCCCCACAAATCCCCAGGTTGTCATGAGCCCGCCCCCCGCGCTATCATAAGGGTTTTGGATTGAAGGGATTTCTGCATGGCCAAAGTCTGTGTCGTCACCGGCAAGAAGCCGATGAGCGGCAATAAAGTTTCACACGCGAATAACAAAACCCGCCGCACCTTCGAGCCCAACCTGCATGAGCAGCGTTTCTGGGTGCCCAGCATGAACCGTTTCGTGCGCCTGAAGGTTAGCGCCAAGGCGATCAAGACCATCGACAAAAATGGCATCGAAGCCATCGTGCTCGATCTCAAGCGGCGCGGCGTTAAGCTTTAGGACCCCGAGGAATCATGGCTCGCATCATTATCAAGCTGGTTTCGACCGCCGGTACCGGTCACTTCTACACCACCACCAAGAACCCCAAGACCAAGACCGAGAAGCTTCTCATGAAGAAGTTCGACCCGGTCGTGCGCAAGCACGTCGAGTATAAAGAGACCAAGGTCTAAGTTTTCACGGCACGCTTACCGCTCCAATCTGTAGCTCCATTCAACTGCGCCGTAAGCGCTCCTGCGTCGGGGCGGAGTTAGCGTCACCGCCCGCCGCCGCTGCTGATCCCGCCAGCTTGCCGTCCATACCCAGCAGAACGACTGTGTCTGGTATGAGAGAATCGGAAGCCCATTAGTCAGGAGGGAACAATGCAATCCAGACGAGAGTTCTTCGCCACTGCCGCCGCGGGATTGACGGCACAAGCCCTCGCGGCGCAGCCCGCGCCGGCCGCTTATGCCCTGCCGAAGCTGCCCTATGCCTACGATGCGCTCGAACCGCACATCGACGCGCTGACCATGCAGATCCACCACGACAAGCACCAC
>DOZZ01000268.1:6947-7150 GCA_003517725.1 Bryobacterales bacterium
CACCACGACAAGCACCACAAAGCTTACGTCGATAACTTAAACAAAGCGCTGGCCGGCCACCCCGATCTGGCCGCCAAACCGGTGGAGCAGTTGATCGCCGACCTGAGCGCGGTGCCCGAGCCCATCCGCAACGCCGTGCGCAACCAGGGCGGCGGCCACGCTAACCACACCCTTTTCTGGACCAGCCTCAAGAAGAACAGCGG
>DOZZ01000016.1:0-576 GCA_003517725.1 Bryobacterales bacterium
GTCTGCGCGGCAGCCAGACTGGGGATCGCCAGTAAGGCTAAAACCAGCAGGCAGCGCTCAGGCGTTCGGCTTTTCATGGACCGGACATCAGAGGATGGACACACGCGCCCGTGTAGTATATCCCAGGCCATCCCGCGCCACATACGAATGTCTTCCTTAGTCTCGGTTGTGTTCATCCCCAGAGAGCTTGTTATGATGACGCATCGATCCGCATGAAGCCGTTCTCACCCTCATCCGAGCGAATGGAACAATGGCAGCTCCTGACACAGAATTAAAGGTGGATACCGGACTGGTCAAAGCCCTCGGCCTGTTCAGCGCTACCACTCTGGTCATGGGTTCGATGATCGGCTCCGGCATTTTCATCGTCTCGGCCGATATCGCGCGCCAGGTAAACTCGCCCGGCCTCATGATTCTGACCTGGGTCATCACGGCCGTGCTCACTCTAATCGCGGCCCTCAGCTATGGCGAACTGGCCGCAGCCATGCCCCATGCCGGCGGACAGTACGTCTACCTGCGCGAAGCCTTCGGCCCGTTGAGCGGATTTCTGTTCGGCTGGACCATGTTCCTGGTGATCCA
>DOZZ01000016.1:792-1069 GCA_003517725.1 Bryobacterales bacterium
TCGGCCTCACCACGCAGCAATTGCTGGCGATCTCGATAATCATCGTGCTGACCGCCGTCAATACACGCGGCATTCGCACGGGGGCCATGGTGCAGAATACCTTCACCATCGCCAAGATCTTCGCGCTACTGGCGCTGGTGATTCTGGGCTTCGCCGCCGGACGCAATCCCACCGCCGTCGCCGATAACTTCAACGGCTTCTGGCGCAATGCCGATTGGACCGCCCACGCCGTGCGCCTGGTTGGCGTCGCGATGGTCGGCGCGCTATTTTCTTCCGA
>DOZZ01000016.1:1194-3943 GCA_003517725.1 Bryobacterales bacterium
CGCGTCGCCACCGCCGCCGTCTCGGTGATCTTCGGACCCATCGCCGTCAAGCTGATGGCCGCCGCCATCATGATCTCGACCTTCGGCTGCACCAACGGCCTGATCCTCGCGGGTGCCCGCGTCTACTACACCATGGCCCGCGACCGGCTCTTCTTCCGGCGCGCGGCGGAGCTCAACCCGCGCACTCAGGCGCCGGTCTTCGCGCTGGTGATCCAGGGCGTTTGGGCCACGCTGCTGACCCTTAGCGGGCGCTATGGCGATCTGCTCGACTATGTTATCTTTGCTGTGCTGTTGTTCTATATTCTGACGATCGCCGGCCTGTTCCGTCTCCGTCGCACCCGGCCCGATCTGGACCGTCCGTACCGCGCCTTCGGGTACCCCGTTCTACCCGCGTTCTACATCCTGGCCGCCGGAATCATCGAGATTCTACTGTTGTTCTACAAGCCGAACTTTACTTTTCCGGGATTGGGTATCGTCCTGTTAGGCGTGCCCGTCTACTATATTTGGCGTAAGAAAGAAGGCAGTCCCGCATGAATTTGTTGGCCGTAAAACCGCTGAGCCGCATCATCGCCGAATCTGAAAGCGGCGAGCACACTTTGAAGCGCACCCTGGGGCCGGGCAACCTGGTGGCTCTCGGCATCGGCGCCATCATCGGAGCGGGCCTCTTCTCGCTGACCGGCATCGCCGCCGCCGACCACGCCGGCCCCGCCGTCATCCTCTCCTTCCTGGTGGCTGCCGTCGGTTGCGCCTTCGCCGGCATGTGCTACTCGGAGTTCTCGACCATGATCCCCATCGCCGGCAGCGCGTACACCTACGCGTACGCCACCATGGGCGAATTGCTGGCGTGGGTCATCGGCTGGGATCTGGTGCTCGAATATGCGGTCGGCGCCGCCACCGTCTCGGTCAGCTGGTCCAGTTACGTAGTCAAGCTACTGCACACCTTCGGCATTTCGCTGCCGCAGCGCCTCACCATCTGCCCCTGGGACGTGGTGCCCGGCACCAATATCCACGGCATCGTCAACCTGCCGGCCATTCTAATCATCCTGGCCGTCTCCACCCTGTTGATTGTCGGTATCTCGGAGTCGGCCAAAGCCAACGCCGTGGTGGTTGTCATCAAGGTTGCCATCGTCATTACCGTGATTTGCGTCGGTTACTTCTACATCCATCCGGAAAACTACCATCCGTTCATCCCGCCCAACACCGGCGTCTTCGGCGAGTACGGCATCAGCGGCATCATGCGAGCGGCCGGCGTCATCTTCTTCGCCTACATCGGGTTCGATGCCGTATCCACCGCGGCGCAGGAAGCTAAAAATCCGCAGAAAGACATGCCCATCGGCATCATCGGCTCGCTGGCCATCTGCACCATTCTTTACGTGGCCTTCGCTTACGTGCTGACCGGCATGGTCAAGTACACGGTGTTCAAAAACGACCCCGCGCCGGTCGCTACGGTGATCAAGTACATCCCGTTCATCTGGCTGCAGACCTCCGTCATCATCGGCATCATCATGGGCTACACCTCGGTGATCCTGGTCATGCTGCTGGGCCAGTCGCGCGTGTTCTTCTCGATGTCGCGCGACGGCCTGCTGCCGCGCCTTTTCTCGGAAGTCCATCCCCGGCTGCGCACGCCCTGGCGCTGCAATCTGTTCTTCATGGTCTTCGTGTCGCTGTTTTCGGGCTTCGTGCCGATCGCCAGCCTGGGCCACATGACCAGCATCGGCACCTTACTCGCTTTCGTCATCGTCTGCGCCGGCGTGATGGTTATGCGCAAGACCAATCCCAACCTGCCGCGGCCTTACAAGACGCCGCTGGTGCCGCTGGTCCCGATTCTGGGCATCGTGGTCTGCTTCGCCATGATGGCCTCGCTCGACGGCATCACCTGGCTGCGCCTCGTCATCTGGCTGGCCGTCGGCTTCGTGATCTACTTCGGCTATAGCCGCCATCACAGCCATCTGAATAAGACGGACGCGCCCACGCCCGTCGTTCGTTAAATGGCCCGCGTCGTCACCCGCACCAGCGTCCCTGGCATCGAACCTATCGCGCGCGGCAAAGTGCGCGACATCTACGACGCCGGCAACGACCACCTGCTCTTCGTCGCGACCGATCGCATATCAGCCTTCGATTGCATTCTCCCGAACGGGATCCCGCGCAAGGGAGAAGTGCTCACGCGCATGTCGGTCTTCTGGTTCGATTTTTTACGCGATACCGTCAAGTCCCATTTTCTGAGCACGGATCTCAACGCTTTCCCCGCTCCGTTTCGTGACGATCCCGGCCAGTTCGCGGGCCGCTCGATGCTGGTGCGCAAAGCCCGCATGATTCCGGTCGAATGCGTGGCGCGCGGTTACCTGTCAGGCTCCGGCTGGAAAGAGTACCGTCAGGCCGGCACGGTCTGCGGCATCGCCTTGCCGCCAGGCCTGCGAGAAAGCGACCGCCTGCCGCAACCCATCTTCACGCCCGCCACCAAAGCCGACACCGGCCACGATGAGAATGTGTCGCTCGACTACGTCGCCAAAGTCATCGGCGAAGACCTGGCGCATCGTCTGCGCGATTTAACGCTCGGCATCTACGCGCTGGCCGCGGCATACGCGCTCGAGCGCGGCATCATCCTGGCCGACACCAAGTTCGAATTCGGCTTCATCGGCGATGAACTAGTGCTGGCCGACGAAGTACTGACGCCCGACTCCTCGCGCTTCTGGCCAGCTGACCAGTACGCACCGGGCGGCGCGCAACCCTCGTTCGACAAGCAGTTCGT
>DOZZ01000126.1:0-4887 GCA_003517725.1 Bryobacterales bacterium
TCGCTCGATGGCGTGGATGTGGCGGTGGTCGATATCGGGCGCTCGAAGCTGCAGGTGGTGGCGTTCGCGAGCGTGCCGTATCCGGCGGCCTTGCGCGAGCGGATTCTGGCGGCGTCCAACGCCATGACCCACACGGCCGTGATTTCGCGGCTGAACTTCGAGCTGGGCGAACAATATGCCGCGGCGGTGCGGCGCGTCTGCCGGCGCAAGGGCGTCAAAGTGTGCTCCATCGACCTGGTGGGCTGCCACGGACAAACCATCTTTCACGAGGGCGTCAACACGCTGCAGATCGGTGAGTCTTGCGTGCTGGCCGAGCGTCTGCGGATTCCGGTGGTCTCGGATTTCCGCACGCGCGACATCGCCGCGGGAGGGCAGGGCGCGCCGCTGGTGCCGTTTGTCGACTATCGCCTGTTCCGCCATCGCAAGCGCGGGCGCGTGGCGCTCAACATCGGCGGCATCGCCAACATCACCTCCATACCGGCGCATGCCCAGCCCGGCGAAGTGATCGCGTTCGATACGGGGCCGGGCAACATGGTGATCGACGCGTTGGTGCAGGAGCAGTCGCAGGGGCGCCAGCGCTTTGACCGCAATGGCGCGATCGCCGCCAAAGGTGGCGTGAACCGCGTGCTGCTGGAGCACTTGCTGCAGGATCCCTACTACAGCGCCGCGCCCCCCAAAACGGCCGGGCGCGAACAATACGGCGATCAGTTTGTGAAGCGCATGAAAGTGTCCGGCCTGCCGATGAAGAGTCTGATCGCCACGGCGACGGCACTTTCGGCCAGGACCATCGCGGCCGGCATTGAGCGTTTCGCGCAGCCCGCCCCGAAGGAATTAATCGTAGCCGGCGGCGGCACGCACAACCGCACGTTGATGAATGCGCTGGCGGCTCTGCTGCCGGGGATCAAAATCTTGACCACGGCCGAATTCGGGATTCCGCCGGACGCCAAAGAGGCCATCGCGTTCGCCATTCTGGCGTGGGAGACGTTCCACCGCAGGCCGTCGAACCTGCCCAGCGCAACGGGCGCGCGCCGTGCCGTGGTACTGGGAAAGATCACCCCGGCGTAGCACCGGGTTTTAAGCTGCTGCTGATCAGCGCTGCACGGCGGCGACCGCGTTTTGAATATCCGTCACGTTCTTGGGGTCCAGCTGGTAAACTTCGCTGTCGCGCGTGGCCGAGGTGCTTTGGATCGCAACGTTCTCCACGCGTTTGCCCGTCGTGACGCTGAGCGTCATGACGGGCGTGCCGGTGGCTTTGGGCAGAAAAGCCGTGGCGCTCAGGTCGCGAAGCTTATCAATCAGACTTTGCACCGCGCCGGCGTTCTTTTCCTTGCCGTTCGAAATCCACTTCTCGCCTTTTTTCTCGACCGTGAATGTTCCGGTTTCAATTTTGACGGGATCGCTGAAACCAAAATCGAACACTTTTTTGTTGCGGAAGTCGTCGAGCTTTTTCGAAAGGCCCAAATCGTCGGCGATAGAATACACGCCGGATACCACCGAACTGGTCGCATAGAACTTGCCCGCCGCGTCTTTGCGGACTTCCAGCGTCTGTGTGCCGGAGGCGTCGGTCACCTGCGCGGTCGCGACTTTGACCCCCGCGGCTTTCGCCGGCGCGGTCAGGCGCGCTTCTTTCAGCTTACGCACCAGTTCGTCCACCTGGCCGCCATCGGCGCGCAGTGGCTTGGGCTGCAGAATTTGCCAGTCGCCCTGGGCATTCTTGCCGAATTCGATTGGCGCGGTGGCGCCGGCCACAAGGCGGATGCGCGCAAGCTTCTCGGGATCGAACGTCAGCAGCCGCTTGTCCCGCAGATCGGCCACCGTTTTATCGAGCGAGCTTCGCGTGGAGGAGGGCACAATGTAGACCTTGGCATCCGCTAACGAAACATACTCGCCGGTGTTGGCTGGGGCATCGGCGCCGAAGCGCACCGTGTCGGTCTTGCCGTTTTTAAGGGCTAGTTCGACCTGCAGGGCCGGCGCGTCCAGTCCGAAGCTGTGCAAATTTGCGGCTTTTTCTTCGACCAGCGAATCGGCGCTGAGCGTCGTGATGGCCGCGAGCAGGCCCGAGACCGTGTCCTGGTCGGCGGCCAGATTTTCAGGCTGCGTGATGCGCCACGTCTTGCCGTCGCGGGCCAGCACGACCGGCGGTGTATTAGCGTGAATCAGACGCACTTCGCGAACCTGATCTTCCGGCACGTTCACCAGCCGTATGGTCGTATCGGGCGGCGTCTTGAGTGCGTCGGCCGCGTGCTTGTGATTAGACCAGTAGACCGCGCCGCCGAGGGCGGCCAGCAGCAGCACGGCCGTGAGCAACCCGCCGAACTTCATGCGCCTATCTCCGTTTCCACCACGTCATGAAGCCGGACCCGATGATGATCAGCGGCAAGGCAATCAGGGTGAGATAGAAGAGCGTGGCGAGCTGGCGGCCCGAGAGATTGATGCGCCGGTCGTCGGGATCTTTGGGGCGAATCGAGATCAGGTCTTCATCGGCAGTCAGCCAGTTGAACGTGTTGAGGATCAGGTCGCGGTTGCCGACCTGGCGCACGCCCAGGATCTGGTTCGCGGCGGCCGACGAGCTGCCGATCACGACGAAGCGGCCTTGCGTGGGCCCGGAGCCCACGGTGCCGGCGGCGCCCAGCGTGAACGGCCCTTTGCGCGCCGTCTTGGGGTCGAGCTTCACGGGCGATTCGAAATGCGTGACGGCGTAACTGTCGGCCGAGGTGGTGAACAGGATCTGCGACGGCGCTTTGACGTCGAGGCTGCGGGCCAGCGGGTATGCCGTGGCCACGTCGGTACCGTTGACGATGGGGTGCGGCTGGTACTTGACGGCGAACGGCACGGCCTCGCCGAAGTAGGCGCTGGTGGCGCTCAGATCGAGCACCAAATCGGCTTCGGGCGTCACGCCCCACTCGGCCAGCAGTTTCGAAAGCGACGGATCGCCGGTGAAGCCTTTGGTCGGGGGATCGAGCAGAAAGAACGCGTGGCCGCCAGCCGTAACGTAGTTCTTGACGGCATTGACCATGGGCTCGGCGTAGTCGGCGTGCGGGCCGGCGATGACGGTGACGTTGCAGTCCTTGGGAATTTCGGGCTTCTCGATCAGCGAGATGACGCGCGTGGTGTAGTTGTTGTGCTCCAGCGCGTCTTTGAGGCCGGAGTATCCGTTACCCTCGGTGTCGTCGAGCCGATGCTCGCCGCTGCCGTTGACGAAGCAGATATTGCGCGGGCCGTTTTTCGTGGAGCGGATCAGCGCGCCGGTGACTTCATCTTCCATCAGGCTCTTGGCTTCTTCGTGACGCGTGCCGTTGGTGACGACCAGCGTTGGGATGGTGCGGATGCCCATCGCGCGAGCCCGGTCGGGACTCTTGACGGGGTCGATGTAGTTGACCGTGATCTTGTGCGAGAGCGCCTGGTAGCGGTCGAGCGTGGTCTTGGCTTCGGGGAAGCCGGAGGCGCGGTTGACGTAATCGAAAGTCACGTCGTTTTTCAGGTTCGCGACGGCCTTCTTGGTTTGATCCGAGAGCGAGTAGCGCTTGTTCGAAGTGGTGTCGTAGCTCTTGTCATTCTGATTCGCCAGGTAATTGACGGCGCCGAGAACCGCGAGCACCACCACGATATAGACAAAAAGATAGGCGCCATAGCGAGTCTGGCGCGCGGGCATTTTCAGAGGCGGCATCTTAGGCTCTCCACCTCAGGGATTCGAGCGAGCGCGTCGAAAGAAAAAGTCCGAAGAAGATCAGCGAGAGATAGAACACTACGTCTTTCAAGTCGATAATGCCTTTGGCAAAGGGATCGAAATGCGAAACCACCGAGAGGTAAGCGACGGCCTTGGCCCAAGGCGCCGTCTCATAGGAGCTGATCCAGTCGAGCACCCACAGCATCAGGCACGCGGCAAACGTAGCGCCGCCGGCGATGATCTGGTTGCGCGTGGTGGTGGAGATGAACGCGCCGATCGCCAGCAGCGCGCCGCCCTGCAGCAGCAGGCCCAGATAGCCCACCAGCATGGGTTTCCAATCGGGATTGCCGTAGAGGAACAGCAGGCCGATGTCGAGCATGGAGATGCCCAGAATCGCGGCGTACATGCAGAGCGCGCCGAGCCACTTGCCGAGCACGATTTCGAAGTCGCGCAACGGCGACGTCATGAGCAGCTCGATGGTGCCGGCGCGCTTCTCTTCGGCGAACAGGCGCATCGTGATCATCGGGATTAGAAACAGCCCGATCACGCTGGCGTAGCCGACCAGCGGGCCAATCACGGAATCGTTCACGTTCTGATGGCCGCCTCCGCTGAATTGCATTTGCATGCCCTGGATCAGGAAGTAGCGCGTGGCGCTGTAAAAGAAAAATCCGATGATGACGGCGAAGATGGTCATCAACAGATAGGCAATAGGAGACCGGAAGTAGCCGCGAATCTCTTTACCGCAGATGGTGAAAATATTTTTCATTGGTTGCTCATTGAATGGGCGCCGGCGCGTTCTGGCCGGGCGCCGTCAGCTGCAGGAAGACCTCTTCCAGGCTGAAGCCGAGGCTCTTGAATTCATAGAGGTCCCAGCCGGCGTTGACCACGGCGCGCGCCACTTCGCCGCGCACCATTTCACCTTTCAGGCTTTCGATCTCAAAAGTGTTGCGCGAATTCTGGCTGTCTTTGAGCTCCACGCGGCTGATGCCGGGGATCTGCTCGAGGCGCCCGCGCACGGCGGCGGCATCGGGCGCGCCCTCGACCGTGAGCAGCACGACTTCGGCGCCGCGCAGGCGATTGGTCAGATTTTCCACCGTATCGATGGCTTGCAGCTTGCCGCGGCTGATGATGATCACCTTGTTGCAGGCGTGCTCGATCTCCGACAGGATGTGGGTGCTGAGAATGATGGTATGGTCGCCGGCGAGGCTCGCGATCAGCTC
>DOZZ01000126.1:4986-5595 GCA_003517725.1 Bryobacterales bacterium
GCCAGTCCCACGCGCTGCCGGTAGCCCTTCGAGAGCTTGCTGATCAGGCGGTTGCGCATGTCGCCGATGGCGCAGCGGCCGGCCGCCTCATCCACGCGGCGCGGGATGTCTTTCGAAGCGATGCCTTTGATGCGCGCCACGAACGTGAGGTATTCGGTGACCTCCATATCGGGATAGAGTGGCGGCGTTTCGGGCAGGTAGCCGATGCGCTTCTTTACTTCGAGCGGGGCTTCCAGCACATCGAAACCCGCGACCGTCACCTTGCCTTCGGTGGGCGGCAGGAAGCAGGTGAGGACGCGCATCGTGGTGGTTTTGCCCGCGCCGTTGGGCCCGAGGAAACCGACGATTTCGCCTTTGGCCACTTCGAAGGAGATGTTATCGACCGCGACGGTGCGTGCGTATCGCTTGGTGAGGCCTTCGACTTTGATCATATTGAATTAGGAGGGCCCGGAGCGGACCCCTGAACATAATAGCAAGCTAGAGTGGAGTGTTGACTTCGATACCCAACGGCTGGACCATTGGCGCCCTGGCCACCGGCATCGCCTGCGCCGGGGCGGCGGCCGGCGTGTACGCCACGGGGCACGGTCGCCTGGCGCGCCTGGTCGTCCC
>DOZZ01000126.1:5797-13492 GCA_003517725.1 Bryobacterales bacterium
GCGCGCGGCATCGGCTGGTGGCTGTGCCTGGGCCTGTTCGCCGCAGGTTACGCGGTGCTGTTTGGGTTGGACCATCTGGGCTACCCGATCTGTCCTTCGTGCTCGCACGGGCACGATCACTCGGGTTGCGCGACGCGGCTGCACGGGTTCACCACACCTATCGTGACGGCCACGGCGCTGCATGCGTTTCTGGATGGATGGGGCGCGGCGTCGGCGGCCTGGGTTTCGACCTCGGGCCTGCGTCTGGCGGTGCCGGTAGCCATTTTGTTGCACAAAGTGCCGGAGGGCTTGGCGCTCGGGTCGATTCTAAAAGCCTCGAACGAGTCTGAGCGTAAAGCGCTGGCGTGGGCCGTGTTTGCGGAGTTGTTTACGCTGGCGGGGGCGGGCGTGGCGCTGGGTATGGGGGCGGGCGCGTCGATGGGGCTTTGGATGAACTATGCGCTAGCCGTCGCGGGCGGCTTCTTCCTTTATCTAGGAGTGCACGCGGTACACGGCGACTGGCGGCGTCACGGCGCAGGCTCGGCCGCGCTTGCCGCGGCGGGCGGCGTAGCGGCGGTGGCGATGCAGTGGGGCGCGCGGGTGATCTGGGCGTTTTAGCGGGAGATTAGTCGGATTTCCTGGCTCGGACCGCCATCACTGCGGGAGAGAAGAATAACTCCGGTGAGACATTGAAGCGAGCGCTCAGTTTTGCTATGTGGGCTTTGGACAGGGCGCGTTTCCCATTCAGCACCTCGGAGGCAACACTGGGCGTTCCGAACACATCCACCAGTTGGGCTTGCCGCAAATCATTGGCGTCCATCAGATGCCGCACTATATCGAGCGGCGATGCCTTGGGTAGGGCGTAAGCTTTGTCTTCAAAATTCTCAATCAGAAGCATTAGCAACTCCGCGATGCGCTCTTCTTCGACGCTTAAGTCATCCCTGCTGTCCAGGGCTTCCAATACCGCCAGACAGCGCTCGTTCTCCTCTTGGGTATGAATGACGTGCGGAAGAATGCTGGACAGCAGAGTGCTGTATTCTTTCTCATCAACAATTTCAGCGAAGGCGCTCATTTTTTCCAATCTCCTTTGTCGTACTCCGCATGCGTGAGCACGTGCTTGATGAAAACCCTTTGGGACCTGTAGTTAATCCCCACAATCAGCCGAAAGTTATTCCCGCGAATATGGAACACCGTAAAAACCTTTGCTCCGATTGCAACTCCGTCGGCCTGCGGGTAAGTCAGCCGAACCTCCTGAAGACTCGTCCAGCGGGCACCACTCGCAATCCTGTACCAGCTTTCCAGTGCATCAGCAAGCCCGCTGTGCTTCCTGCTCGCCTCAAGAAGTTTTCTGCGGGTGACGATACGCAGCTTGTTTTTTCCTCTCTCTTGCTCTGTAACGAGTATATTCGCGTTATGCGAAGTCCCACAGGGCGTCTTTGCTAAGTTATAGAACCTACTGGGAAAATAGTTCGCCAAACGCGAAGTTCGCTACACTCGACGGAGTGCTGCTATGTCCGGTCCGCGATTGTCATCTCCCGCTGCTGCGCGAAACGCAGCGCGTGCAGTGCGAGCGCGGCCATTCGTTCGATATAGCGCGCAGCGGCTACATCAACTTATTGCAGCCGCAGGACCGGCGTTCGCGCCAACCCGGCGACACGGCGGCAGCCCTGGCGGGCCGGCGAAAATTACACGATCGCGGCGTGACCGCCCCGCTGCTCGACGCGATCGCCGCGATACTCGGCGCCGGTCCGCATGATACGGTCCTCGATGCGGGCTGCGGCGAAGGCTTCTATCTCGGCAATCTCGCGGCACGGACCGGCTGCGATGCGCATGGTGTTGACATCTCAACCGCCGCTGTAGACCTCGCCGCAAAACGCTATCCGGGGTGTGAGTGGATCGTAGCCAACGCCGATCGCTTCGTGCCCTACGTCGACCGCGCGTTTTCGATGATCCTGTCGATCACGGCGCGTAGGAACACGCCCGAGTTCCGGCGCGTCCTGCGCCCAGGCGGCCGCTTACTGGTGGCTGTCCCGGCGCCCGACGATCTGGCGGAACTGCGCGGCGTAGGACGCGATCGCGTCGAACGCGCCATCGAAACCTTCACGCCCGATTTCACCGTGATCAAGCAGAGCCGCGTGACGACCACGGCCGATCTGGACGTAGCCGCCGTCGAGGACGTTCTGTTTTCAATTTACCGGCCCATGCGCGCGCAGCCCATAACGGCCATGCGCGTGACGTTTAGTCTCGACCTGCTGCTGTTCGGTTGAAGGTTCACGGATGGTACTGGCGCGCGGTGTGCCCCTTGAGCTGTGAGCGGTAAAAATAGACCTCACGCAGGTCACCGGTGGTGTAGCGACGAGCCTGATCGTTGAAGTGCGGCGACTCCGGATGCCCGCTTTCACCGCCGGCCGTGACAGCGAAGGCGCGCACCTTTTCCCCAAACTCGACCACCGCCACGAAGCTATTGCCGCTGGTGCCGTACCACTTCTTAGTGCCCGGATACGGCCCCGCGCCGAAGGATGCCAGCGAACCCCATATACCCGAAGTGAAACCGACCGGCAAGCTGGGCTGCGCGTCATTAAAAGGTTGGACGATATCGCCGGTAAGCCGCTGGTATCGATTGATGTCGCCCCAGGCCGTGCGCCATGTACCGAAGTCGGCCTGCAGCCGGTCGGACGCGGCCGCCAACGATTGCAGCAGTTGTTGCGGTGTCGCGTTGGCTGCTTCGCCACCCATGCGGCGGCGCAGATCGTCGCCCCAGAACACCGCCAGCGAAGTGGGCACGGACGCCACGCCCCAGCGCAGATCCCACCGGCGCAGAGCGTCGACCTGCTCCTTCAACGAACTTTTAAGAGGATCGCCAGCCTGCTCCCAGGCTTGCACCAGCGCGGCGATAGGTTTCTCGAACCACGGCAGATAGCTGTCGTAGGAGGCGGCAATCAGCGATTCCAGCGTGAAATTATTTTTGTTTTGCAGCACGCGAATGGCATGCAGCCCGCGCGCCGATTCACCGCCGGTCTCCACATACTTCGGATAGTCCTGCTGCTTGGGACTGCTCGCGCCGGCGGCGGACCAGGGCCAGTTGTTGCTGTTGTAGAGCCAGCCGCTCGCCGGGTTCAGCAAATGCGGCGTCTCCTCGACGGACAAGAGCCCGTGCCACTCGGTCGCGGGATCGCTGCCGTCCACCGGCTGCGTGAAATCGAAGCGCGTGTCGCGGCGCGGAATAAAATTGCCATGGAAATAGGCGATGTTGCCGGAGGCGTCGGCAAAGATGGTGTTGTTGCTCGAATCGGCCTGCAGCTCCATGGTGCGGCGGAAGGCCTGGTAATCGCGGGCTTTGGTGCGCGTGTAGGATTGCGTCAGCGCCTCAATGGGCTTCTGCATCAGGCGCACGCTAACCCATTTGCCGCCGGCCTCGCGCACGATCGGGCCGTGATGCGTGCGGTAGACCGTAAATTTCTTCTGCGCCATACCGCCGGCGGTGCGGTACGGGACCGTGATCTCTGTTGCGATTAGCGGGCGCCATCCGTCGCCGTACTTGTAATAGAAGCGGCCGCCGCGGCGCTCAACCGTTTCGAGATACTCGTCGATGGCGTCTACGCCGCTCGACGTGTGCATCCACCCGGCGCGATCGTTGAAGCCCTGGTAGATGAAAAATTGGCCCCAGGTCGCCGCGCCGTACGCATTCAGCCCTTCGGCGCTGACCATCTGCAGCTCGGAGCGAAAGAAAAACGTAGTGTGCGGATTGATCAGCAGCAGTGCATGATGCCCGGCCGTGTTGGAGGGCGCGATGGCGATGCCGTTCGAACCCGTGGGCTCGGCGTCTGCCAATACTGTTTGCGCAACAGCGTGCTTGCCGTAGAACGCCTCGAGTTGCGCCAGGTTGACGCGCTCAATGTCGCCGCCGATGCTGCCTTCGGTGAAGCTCAGCGCCATCCAGGGCTCGAAATGGTGGATCACACGCGGCTTCACCTCGGGATGCCGCGCCAGGTAATAATTCAGGCCGTCGGCGAACGCGTTCATGAGGGCCTGCAGCCACGGCGGACTGGCGGCATATTGGCGCCGCAGTGCGGCCGGGTCGATGAACAGCCTCATGCGCAGGTCCTGGTAAAGCTTCGACTCGCCCTCGGCCTCGGCCAGACGGCCCATGGCGTTGATGTAATTCGTCTCGACGCGATTGAAATCGTCTTCGGCCTGGGCATACAAAGCGCCGAAAACGGCGTCCGCGTCGGTCTTGCCGTAGACGTGCGCGATGCCCCAGTCGTCGCGAATGATCGTGACATCGCGGGGCGAGGCGGAGACGCCTAGGGAGACGACAGCCAGGAGCAGAACCAGTTTTTGCATGGCGCAATTTCCGTTAGTGTACGCTGCCGCTCGCGATAAAATCCTAAGCGGGAACCGCATCTGCCGGAATATCAAAAACCTGTTCAACTTCGATCCGCCCATCACGGATGATGAGGTTCGCGCCGCCGCGCTCCAGTTCGTTAGAAAGATCAGCGGGCTGAACAAGCCGTCGAAGGTTAATGAACTGGCGTTCCTAACGGCGGTCGACGAGACTGCGGATGTTTCGAAGCGCCTGCTTCGTTCGCTCGAAACCAACGCACCGCCGAAGAATCGCGAGGAAGAGGCGGCCAAGGCTAAAGCTCGTGGCGCCGCAAGATTCGGCGTGCGCTAGTAGCTTTTTACTATTGCTCTCACGCCACGCCCCCAGTAAACTCGGCCCACTGGAGGGTTTTATGAAAAGCCGTTTTGCCGCTGCTGCAGTGCTTGTGATGACCGGTTCGCTGGGGTTGGCGGCGCCCGCCGCGAGCGAACAGAAAACCGTCACCGGATGGGTGCTCGACTCGGCCTGTGCGTTCACCAAAGGATTGAGCAAGCCGATCAGCCCGGATTGCGCTCTGGCCTGCGCTAAAGCGGGTTCGCCGCTGGTGATTCTGCGGGACGACGGCTCGATTTATTGGCCGATCTCCGAAGCCACGCCGGCGGGCAGCCAGAATGCGCGGCTTCGGCCCTTTGCCGGCAAGCGCGTGACCGCCACTGGAAAGGTATTTGCGCGCGGCGGGTCTTCAGCCATTGTGCTCGAAAAAGTCAGCGCGGCCGGCGCCGCGAAGTAGCTAGCCCGCCGCTTCGGACGGATACTTCGGCAACCCGAGATAGAGCGCGGCCGAGCAACGCGCCGGTGACCAGGCGGCCGGCGAAGCTGAAAAATCCCAGGGCGGACGCGACGTAGGCTGCGTGCTGCTGGCTGATGCCGCGGTCCGTAAGCAACGGCGACAGATGGGTAATGGCGCCGTTCACGCTGAGTGAACCCAAAAACGCCGAAAGACGCCGAGACGGATTGGCGGTCCCAGCCGAATTCGAGCGTGAGCGGTTTCAGGAACGTACTGAAGGTGAAAACCATCAACGAGCCGAAGCCGACCATCACGCCGAAGAACGCGGCGACCACCACGCGCCAGTCTTCCGCGTCCTCTTCGGGAGCGGCCCTAGCTGCGAACGTAGCCATGCATTGCGGTTCTTTTTCCGCCTGCTCGATGCGCTTCATCCGACAGCGCGTGAACGCCGCTGGCGTCGATCCAGCGATTGTAGAAATTGAACAGCGCGCAGACCGTGATGGCGAAGTAGATGGCTTCGTCATCCCAGCCGGCCGCATGCAGCGGCTCAATATCGCCGGGCGTGGTGCGGGGCGAGTCTTCGTTCACCTTGCGCACGAATCGGAACATAGCTTTGTGCTTTTCATCCAAATTCGACGTTTCAAGATCACGCAGGACGTCCCACACCAGTTCCTCGCTGCCCAACAATTCCGCCGCGACCGCGGCGTGCGACTTCAGTCAAAACGGGCAGTCGTTGCGATACGAGGTGTAAGCCGCGATCAGCTCGCGCATGCCCGCGCTAATCGGCGCCGGGCCGCGCATAATCTCCTGCGTAAAGCGCGCCAGATGCTCGGTGGCCTTGGGCAGGAACGCGAACATATGCCAGATTTGCGGATACTCGGAGCTCGCATCCCGCATGTTGCGAATGAGTGCGGTGTAAGGCGAGGGTGTTTCGCCGCGCTCTACGCCGGGCAGGAACATCGGCTGCATGCCGGGCCCGCGCTTGATGTCGTCGTGGTTCATCAGTACACCAGCTTCAGTCCAAATTGAATTAAGCGCGGGGGGCCGGCTTCGAGCACCCGGCCGAAGTTCGGCGAGGAGATACCCCATCGGTGCATGCAGTCTAGTACGTACGCGCCGGAGGCGACAATACCGGAAAAATACTAGTGGGTTGATCTGGTGACTACGCTTAGGCCGCGCCTTCAAGTCCGCGCTTGTACTTGCAATCCCCATTCGGGCATTGCAGCACCGGCCCGGCTTTCAAATACTTTTCCACCAGGTACGAGCCGCCGCAGTCGGGGCACTTCTGGTCCACCGGCTTGGCCCACGCCACAAAACTGCAGTCGGGGTAGCGCGTGCAGCCATAGAAAGTTTTGCCGCGCTTCGAACGGCGCTCGCTGATGTCGCCCTCGGAGCACTCCGGGCACTTCACGCCGATGGTCTTCTGCTTGACGTATTTGCACGTCGGGTAATTGCTGCAGGCGGTGAACTCGCCGAAGCGGCCGTTCTTGAGCACCAGGTGGCTGTCGCAATTGGGACACTTCTCGTCGAGCGGTACGTCGGCCTTCTTTTGCGTACCGCCGATCTGCTTGGTGGTCTTGCAATCGGGGTAGCCGGAGCAGGCAAAGAAGGTGCCGAAGCGGCCCTTCTTGAGGACCATGGTCCGGCCGCAGTTCTCGCAATACTCCTCCGAGTCCTGCTCGGTGAGGTCGGCCTTATCGACGTCGGGCAAATCCACCGTCAGCTCGCGTGTGTAGGTGCACTCGGGATAGCCGGTGCAGGCGATGAAGCTGCCGTGCTTGCCCCACTTGATGACCAGCGGCTTGCCGCACTTGTCGCAGAACAGCTCCGTCGGCCGCTCCATGCGCTTGACGTCGGTCATGTGCTCTTCGGCGTGCGCGATGTCTTTGGTGAAGCGGCTGTAGAACTCGGCCATGGCTACGCGCCAGTCGAGCTTGCCCTCCTCGATCTCGTCGAGCTCTTCCTCCATGCGCGCCGTGTACTTGACCTCGAAGATGTCGCTGAAGCTCTCGAGCAGCAGATCGCAGACCACCATGCCCAACTCGGTCGGCTTGAACTTGCCGCCTTCCTTGGTCACGTACTCGCGCTCCTGAATCGTGGACAGGATCGACGCATACGTCGACGGACGGCCTACGCCATCGGACTCCAGCTTCTTCACCAGCGTGGCTTCGTTGTAACGCGGCGGCGGCTCGGTGAAGTGCTGCTCCGGGCGCAGGACTTTGAAGCGCAGCGTTTCGCCCTCGGTCACCAGCGGCAGTTTATGCTTGAGCTCTTCGTCCTCTTCATCGCGCTGGTCCTTGCCTTCTTCGTAGACGGCAAGGAAACCGTCGAACTTCGGCACCGAGCCCGTGGCGCGGAAGATATAGGCAGTGCCGCTTTTGCCGGCGGCATTCACGTCGATGGTGGTCTGGTCGAACACCGCTGGCGTCATCTGCGACGCCACGAAGCGCATCCAGATCAGCCGGTACAGCTTCATCTCGTCTTCAGCCAGAAACTTCGCCAGCTCTTCGGGCGAGCGCATCGACGTCGGACGAATGGCTTCGTGCGCGTCCTGCGCATCCTTCTTGGTTTTGTAGAGAATCGGCTGCGGCGGCAGATAAGCCGG
>DOZZ01000126.1:13649-14617 GCA_003517725.1 Bryobacterales bacterium
CCGGTGGGGCCTTCTTCGCCGATCTCGACGCCTTCATACAAGCGCTGCGCCAGCATCATGGTGCGCTTGACGCTGAAGCGCAGTTTGCGCGAGGCATCCTGCTGCAGGGTCGACGTGATAAACGGGGCGACGGGGTTACGCCGCTTTTCACGCGTGACCACGCTCTTGACGATGTAGTCGACGCCCTCAAGGTCCGCCGTGATGGCATCCGCCGCGGCCTGGTTGCCCACTTCGACATTGGCGATCTCGGTGGTGGCGCTGCTGGTTTTGAAGAGCCGTGCGGAGAAAGCCGGTGGCTTCTTGGCCGCCAGGTCAGCGTCGATGGTCCAGTATTCCCGCTTGAGGAACGCGCGGATCTCGCGTTCGCGCTCGACGATCACGCGCACAGCGACGGTCTGCACGCGGCCGGCGGAGAGACCGCGGCGAACTTTATCCCACAGCAGTGGCGAGATTTTGTAACCCACCAGCCGATCGAGGACGCGGCGCGCCTGCTGCGCTTCCACTTTGGCCACATTGACGATGGCGGGCTTTTCGAAAGCCTTCTGAATGGAGTTCTTGGTGATCTCGTTGAACATCACGCGGAAGAACTGCGGGCCGCCTCCCTTCTTGCCGCCGCTGCCCTGCAACTCTTCCTGCAGGTGAAAACAGATGGCTTCGCCTTCGCGATCAGGATCGGCCGCCAGGTAGATGTTGTCCACCTTCTTGGCCGCGGCCTTCAGCTCCGCGATCAACTTTTTCTTGCCTTCGATGACGACGTATGCCGGCTCGAAACCGTTGTCCACGTCGACCGCCAGGTCCTTCTTGGGAAGGTCCTTGATGTGACCCAGCGAGGCTTTGACGATGTACTGCGGGCCCAGATACTTGTTGATTGTCTTCGCCTTTGCGGGCGATTCCACGATTACCAGAGACTTTGCCATGACTGCTCACACCTACTTTCGCAGATTCCGCTCTCACCCGGACCGGAAGCC
>DOZZ01000126.1:14808-15814 GCA_003517725.1 Bryobacterales bacterium
TCACCCTATATTCGGTCCCCACACTTTAACAAAGTTTTTTCCGGGGCTTTGCCGCACCAAGCCGGACATCTCGAGCTCGAACAGCGCCGCAATCACTTCGGATCCGGAAGTGCGGTCCATCGATTCCAGCAGGAAGTCGAGATGCAGGGGGGTATCCAGTTGCAACAATAGCAGCAGACGGCGGCAAATATCCCGTTGGGGGCCTGTGGGAAGAGATGCATCGAGTGCGTCAACGGATTCGGCGGGACTGGCAAGTCCTTCCCCCAGAATGCGCTGGCGGCCTTCGTCGATCAGCTTCAGGCGCACCTCCGCGGGCAGATCGACGACAATATCGTTCCAGTCCTGGCACAGGTGCGCGCCCTGTTTGATCAGCAGATTGGGCCCCCAGCTGGCGGGCGACGTGATGTTGCCGGGCACCGCGAAGACCTCGCGGCCCTGGTCCATCGCGAGGCGCGCCGTGATGGCGGAGCCGCTGTATTGCGCGCCTTCAATCACCAGCAGCGCGCAGCTGATGCCGCTGATGATGCGGTTGCGAATCGGAAAATTTTGCGGAAAGGCGCTGGTGCCCATCGGAAATTCCGAAAGGATGATGCCCTTCGCGGCGATCTCGGCGGCCAGGCGGCGGTTCTCGGAAGGATAGATCACGTCCACGCCACAGCCCAGCACGGCCACCGTATCGCCACCCGCGGCCAGCGCCGCTTTGTGCGCCGCGGTGTCGATGCCGCGGGCCATGCCGCTGGCAATGGTGAGGCCGGCGCGCGCGAGGTCGGTGGACAGACGCTCGGCGGCGGCCAGCCCATAGGGCGTCGGACGGCGCGTGCCCACCACGCCGATGGCGGCGCGCGCCAGCAGCTCCAGGCGTCCGCGCGCGAACAGCGCCAGCGGCGGGTCGAAGATGTCGCGCAGCGTGCGCGGATAGCGCGGGTCGGTCAGCGGGATCAGCGCCGCGCCGGCATCCAGCATGCGCTGCTGCTGGACGGCCCCGTCTTCAAAAGAGCAGCCACTC
>DOZZ01000020.1 GCA_003517725.1 Bryobacterales bacterium
ACAAAAGGAAAACTCGTGTTTCCGCCCTCCAAAACATTGGCTTTGCACGTAAAGGACGATCAGGGACGATCAGGGACGGACCCGGCCTCGATACACGCAGCAATAAACCGTTCCGCCTACCCGTGAGGGATCATCATCATGTCCGGGACAGACGGGCCATTCTCGGGCAAATCCGGGACAGACGTCGTCCGTCCCGGTCTTTGGAAGGATATTCTCTAATGATGACGATTCGACACATCGTGGTGCTGGGCCTCGCCTGCACCGGGATCTTGGCGGCCCAGCTGAAGGTGCTGGTGCTGGGTGGCGGTGGGTTTGCCCAAGAGCTGCAGAGCGTGACGACGAAGGCCCGCATTGTGCCGGTGACGGACGCCGATGTCATGAGCGAGATCGGCGATGCCGATGCGTTTATCGGCGATATCACGTCGGCGCAGGTGCGCGCCGGCAAGAAGCTCCGGTGGGTCGCGGTAATGAGCGCCGGCGTCGAAAACGTGCTCTTTCCGAAGGACCACACCAGCGATTTGCGCGAGAGCCGGATCATCCTCACCAACAACAAAATCGTGCAGGGGCCCGAAATTGCCGATCACGCGCTGGCCATGCTGCTGATGCTCTCGCGCAACCTCAACGTCCTCTACCGGAACGACCAGCAGCAAATCTGGGACCCGCGGGCGTTCCATGGGATCGAGCTCAACGGCAAGACCGCGGTGGTTATCGGCGTGGGCGGCATCGGGATGCAAATCGCCCTGCGCGCCAGCGCCTTCGGCATGAGCGTGATTGGCGTGGATCCGGAAGACAAACCCTTCGTCCCGTTCCTCAAGTCCGTGGTGAAACCGGACCAGCTGGACGACGTGCTGCCCGACGCCGACGTGGTCTTCATCTCCGCTCCCGACACCCCCAGGAGCCACAAGATGATGGGCGCCCGCGAGTTCGACCTGATGAAGAAGAACGCGTACTTTATCGCGGTCAGCCGCGGCGCCATATATGACATGAACGGGCTGGTGAAGGCGCTCGACTCCCGGAAACTGGCGGGCGCCGGCGTCGACGTGACCGATCCGGAGCCGCTGCCCAAGCAGCACCCGCTGTGGCGCTTCGACAACGTCGTCATCACGCCCCATATTGCCGGACGCTCCGACCGCGACGCCGCGCGCATGGCCGGCACCATCAAGGAAAACCTGCGCCGCTTCGTGGAGAACAAGCCGCTGCTCAACGTGGTGGACAAGCAAAAAGGCTACTAGCCGAGACTTTCTCGCCAGCGTCAAGATAACTGCTGTATAATCTCCAGAACCGGGGATGACATCAGGAATCGCGCTTTGAGTGGTCCAGCCCCAAGCGCCAGAGGATAGTTATGTTTAACGATTTGTCACGCCGCCGCCGCGGTTTCACCGGCATCGTCCCCGCAGTGTTAGCGGCAGCGCTGCTCTGGGTTGCCCCGAGCTCCGCGCCGGCCCAGACCACTTTCGGTTCCGTCACGGGCGTGATTACCGACCAGAGCAAGGCGCCCATCCCGAACGCGCAAATCACCGTCACCAATCGCGACACGGGCTTTACACGCCGTCAAACCTCCGCTGTCACGGGCGTCTATACGATTCCCGATCTGGCGCCCGGGACTTATACGGTGCGCTTCGAGGGAACCGGCTTCAACCCGCAGGAGAGGCAGGGCATCGTTCTGGACGCCAACCACGTCGTCAACCTCGACGTTCAGTTGGGCGTCGGGACGGCAGCCTCCAAGATCGAAGTACAGGGCACGACACCGGTCATCAACACGGAAACGGCCACCAGCAGTTATGTCAAGACCGACACCGAACTGCTCGACTCGGCCGTCAATGTGCGCCAGGGCAACACCAACCAGGGCTTCGTCATGTATAACCCGGGCGTCTCGGTCAACGACTCGGGCAACTACGCCGGCCCGGGCGCCCGGCAGATCGACACCTATTGGACCAATGACGGCATCGTCGAAATGCAGGACCTCAGCGGCTCGGGCGGCTCGGGCATCGGGCCGGATCTCGAAAATGTCGCCGAGATCAACTACGTGCTGGTGAATGCTCCGGCGGAGTTCAAAGGCGCGACGACCGTCACCACGGTCAGCAAATCGGGCACTAACCTGTTCCACGGCAGCCTTTATTACGATTACAACGGCAGCCGGCTCAACGCCCGGGACTTCTTCTCCGCGACCGTGCCGTTTGCCGTGTACAACGATTTCGCCGCCAGCATCGGCGGGCCCATCCAGAAGAACAAGACATTCTTTTTCGCGGATTATGAGGGCTCGCGCAACCGCGCCGCGCGCGTGATTGCCGACAACACCCCGCTGACGGCATGGCGGACCGGCGACTTCAGCAGCCTGCTGGCGAAGGGCAAGGTCCTCAAGAACCCCTTCACCGGCCAGCCGTTCGCGAACAACATCATCCCTCCGAGCCTGATCAACCCGGTGTCTCAGAGTCTTCAAAATGCGCTCTACCCGCAGCCGAACTGCGGCGCCCCGGGGCTGCTGGCCGGCAACTGGTGCGGCAATCTTCCGCGGCGCACGGATTTCGACATCGTGGACGGACGGGTGGACCACTATTTCCGGGAGCGGGACACGGTCTTCGCGCGGTACAGCTACCATCGCATGCGGGTGCTGGGCCAGCGCGGCAACCTGCCGCCGGTCGGCACCTATAAGCAGCAGCGCAACTCCAGCAATGCCATCGCCGCCTACAGCCACACCTTCAGTGCCACGCTGTTCAATGAAATCCGCGGGGGTTTCTCGCGCGACCTCAGCGATGTCGCCAGCACCCTCATGGGCGACAAGCTCGTCAGCGAAGCCGGCCTTCTGGGGATTACGACGGCGGGCATTCCGGGACAGCCCACGCTCAGCATCAGCGGCATCACCGGCACCAGCAGCTATTCGATCCACGATAAGGCCCTGACCAACTACGAGGTCACCGACAACATCAGCTGGACCGCGGGCAGGCACGCGTTCAAGTTCGGCGCGGACTACATTCGCGACGGCAACAATCAAAACTACCTCCCCAACAATCTGTACGGCTCCTTCAATTTCAAGGGCCGCTACACCGGCAGCGCCTATGCCGACTTTTTGCTGGGCCTGCCGCAGACCACCGGACTGTCGAATCCGGCGCCCAGTTCTTACCTTCGCGGCAACTTGTGGAGCTTCTACGCGCAGGATCAGTACAAGGCCAACCAGCGGCTGACGCTGACGTATGGCGTGCGCTACGAGCTCTCGCAGCCTTACCACGACAAGTTCGGGCGGAGCTTCAACTACGACCCGGCCGCCGGGGCGCTGGTGGTGCCGGACGCCGGGTTGAAGTTCATCAATCCGCTGTTTCCTGCCAACGTCAAGATTCTGACCGCCAGCCAGGCCGGTTATCCCAACCCGTCGCTGCTTCAGTTTCAGAAGAACAATATCTACCCGCGGGTGGGCGCGGCGTACAAGCTGACCGCGGATGGAAAGACGGTGATCCGCGCGGGCTACGGTATCTACGGCAACACCATTTACGGCACGGTGGCCCGCAACATGGAAGGCGGGCCGTTCGGCGGCAGCGAGACGTTCTTCAATTCGATCAAGAACGGCGTGCCGCTGCTCAGCTTCCCGAACGTTTTCGTGCCGGAAGCCGGACAGGTCGCGGCATTCCAGAGCGCTTCCGGATTCAATCCGAATCTGAAGGTGCCTTATCTTCAGCAATGGAACGTCACGCTGGAGCGGCAGATCGGGAGCGTCGGCATATCGGTCGCTTATGTCGGGTCGCACGCGGTCAACCTGCTCTACGGGAGGAACATCAACCAGCCCGCCCCGAGCACGACGCCGTTTTCGATCAGCGCGCTGCCCAATCCCAATTTCGACGCGATTACGTGGTTTGAGAACGGGGCCAGCCAGAAATACAACTCGCTGCAGGTGGCGGCAGCCAAGAGGCTGGGCAAGAGCGTCAATTTCAGCGCGGGTTGGACCTGGGCCAAAGATCTGACCGACCAGTCTGATAACGACTGGGTGTTCGCGGACAATCCCATCCAGAACCAGTTCGACCGCCGTGCGGAGTGGGGCAACAACGCGTACACGCCGCGCCACCGCTTCTACGCGGATGCGGTGTTCTCGCTGCCTTTCGGCCGCAACCAGCACTACCTGAATCACATGCCCCGGCTGGCTGAAGGGCTGCTCGGCGGCTGGCGCCTCTCGACCGTGGTCACGCTGCAAACCGGCCAGTGGTTCACGCCGAGCTTTGACGGCTTCGACCCGTCCAACACCAACACTATCGGCGGACGGCCCGACGTGGTCGCCGGCGCGCGCCTTTACCCCGCGAACCGGAGCATCAACAACTGGTTCAACGTCGCGGCCTTTAAAGTGCCGGGCTGCCCGGACAACGATCCGAATTGCAGCAATCCGGACAACATCGGCCGGTTCGGCAACGCCGGCGTGAACATTCTGCAGACGCCGGGCATGAAGAATATGGATCTGGCCCTGATGAAGGAGTTCCACATCTCGGAGCAGAAGTTCGTTCGGTTCCAGACCACCTTCTCGAACGCCCTGAACCATCCGAACTTCGGCTACCCGGACGGCGACATCAGTTCACCCGACACCGCTCCGGTGATCACCAGCACCAACGCCAACTATCTCAGCGGCTCTTCCAGCGCTCGAGTCATCAACTTCTCGCTACGTCTCCAGTTTTGATCGGGACGTTGTCGCGATTCAGGGAAAGCCTGCTCTTGATTTTTCTGGCAGGCTTTCCCTGCTGTTTATTGGCCATACCTGCTCCTTCCATCCTTCTTATCTCCATCGACACGCTGCGGGCGGATCACCTCGGGAGTTACGGGTATCCCAAGGCCCTGACGCCCCACTTAGATGCCCTGACCCGGCACGGTACGCTGTTCCGCCAGGTGGATAGCGCCGTGCCGATGACCCTGCCGGCCCATCTTTCGTTGCTGACCTCCACTTACCCGGCGCTTCACGGGGTGCACGAAAACGGGCAGGAGGGCTGGCGCAAGAGGACGAGCCTGCCGGCGTTGCTGCAGGCCCGCGGCTATCACACCGCCGCGTTCATCGGCGGCTACGTGTTGGACACGCGCTTCGGACTGAATGACGGCTTCGAGGTTTACGACAGCCCGTTTCACCTTGGGCCGGATGCCGGGGAAGAGCCTCCGGAAATCAAGCGCCCGGCCGAGGCGGTATTGGGGGCGGCGGCCCAATGGCTCAAGGCCCAGGGCGGGCATCCGTTCTTCGCCTTCATCCACCTGTATGATGCGCACCAGCCCTATGCGCACGGCAGTTACGATTCGGAAATCCGCTATATCGACCAAGCCCTGGGGCACTTCCTTGCGGCCCGGAACAATCTTGAGAATGCCGTGATCGTGCTGACTTCCGATCACGGCGAAAGTCTGGGCGAGCATGGAGAGGACACGCACGGATACTTCATCTACGAGAGTACGCTGCGGGTCCCGTTGATCATCCAGTGGCCGTCCAACAGCCGTGATTATGCGGCGGAGGCCGGCGAGCCTGCCAGCCTGATCGATATCGCCCCGACGCTGCTGGAGTTCGCCGGCATCCCCGCGGCTGCCGCGTTTCAGGGCCATAGCCTGATGCGGCTGCTGCGCCCGCATCCCGCCGAAGAGCCGATCTATGGGGAGAGCATGTATGCGCGGGACCACCTGGGCTGCAGCCCGCTGCGCAGTGTTCGCGTCGGCCGCTACAAATACATTGATGCGCCCAGGCCGGAGTTATACGATCTGGACGCCGATCCCGGTGAGCTGCACAACCGCTATGAGCTGGACCGTAACATTGCGGCCAGGCTGAGAGCGCGCCTACCGTCGCTTGCCGCGCCCGGGGGACAGCCGCCAAGCCCGGCATCGCCGGAGGTGCTCGCGCGGCTGCAGTCGCTCGGATACCTGAGCGGCTCTCCGGCCTCGAACCGGGGGGTTGACCCCAAGGACCGTCTGGCGGCATATGCGCGCTACGGCCGGGCGATCCATCTGGCCAACACGGGCCAGCTGCCGGAAGCAATCCAGGCATTCGAGCGCCTTTTGAAGGAGAACGGCCAGAGTACTCCGGCGCGCTTCAATCTGGCCATATGCTATTACCGGTCGCGCCGCCTGGACGATGCCGTGAGAGCCCTGCAGGCCACACTGGCCATCTCTCCGGACTTCGCTCCAGCCGGGCAATTATTGGGAACCATCTGGCTGTTGAAGGCGGACTACGGGCGCGCCCGCCAGCAGTTCGAACACCTGGCGCGGATCGCTCCCGGAAATTTCGGCGCGCACTATAATCTCGGCATCCTGGCCCTGCGCGGAGGGCGCACCGAGGACGCGCGGCGCGAACTGGGCCGGGCCCTGGTCATTAATCCCGATGACGCGGCCACGCGGCAAGCATTGCAGAAGCTGCCGCAGGCCCGAGGTCAGTAACGTGCCCTTGAGTTAGTTCTCCGGCAGGATGGACTTCAACTTCTCGGCCAGCCCCGCCGAAGAATAAGGTTTCTGAATGAACCCGGCAATGCCTTTGCCGGTAAACCGCCGTACGGCTTCCACCTCGTTGTAGCCGCTGGACAAGAGCACGCGGACATTGGGCTGCATGGTTTTGAGGATCCGAAACGCCTCTTCCCCATTCATCACCGGCATGGTCATGTCGAGCAGGATGGCCGCGACTTTGTCGGCGAGAACCTGGTACAGATCCACGCATTCCTGGCCGTTTTGCGCCACCACCACGGCGTAGCCATAGTGTTCGAGCATGAGCTTGGCGGTACGCCGGATAATCTCCTCGTCGTCGACGACCATGACCAGCTGGTTGGCGCCGCGAGGTTTCTTCGGGTTCTTCGGCGGGTTCTTTTTCGGGGGGGTTTCTTCGGGACTTTCTTCGACTTTCTTCGGGACAGCCTGAAGTGCAT
>DOZZ01000129.1:0-1670 GCA_003517725.1 Bryobacterales bacterium
TTTTGCGGGCTCGGCCAGCAGCAGATCGCCCGCGGCATTCACGCGCGCATAGCCGCTCTCGAAGGGCAGCCCGGCGGGTTCCTGCGTGCCGTCGGCTTTCTCAAATTGCCCGGCGTGATTCCGCAAGCGCAAGCCGGCGGCCGTCAGATCGAAGAAGCTGTCGTGGTTGAAATCCTCGGCGCGCAGGTCGTGCGTGCCGGCGGCCAGGGCAGGCAGCGGCAACGCTTCGAACACGCCGTTCAGGCGATCGTGATAGACCTCGCCCTCGTGGTCCCGATAGCTCACGACCAGGTCGCGCGCCGGAACTTCCGGACGCAACGCGATGCGCACCGCGTCGATGGCTGCGCCTTTCACAAACGGGAACGAGGCGGTCTCGTCGCTGAAACCAGCTTCTCCGTTGTTGCGGGCGAGGGCCGCCGTGGCGCCCAGCAGAATCAGGTCCAAGTCATTGTCGTGGTCGATATCGAGCCAGATGGCCCGCGTGAAATCGCCCTTCGGCAATTCCGCTTTGGTTTCAAGGAACTTGCCCTTGGTATTGCGGTACAGCTTGACGCCCGCCTTGGTGAGGACGCACAGATCCGCCAGCCCGTCGTTATCGAAGTCGCCGGGCGCCACAAACACCACGTCGCGCAAGCTCTCGAGACCCGTGGCTTGCACCGGCTCGGTACCGTTTTTCAGAAGCCGGACGCCGCCCGGGCCCCACGCGACCAGGTCGGCCTTACCATCGCCGTCGAAATCGAGCGCGGCGACACCCGTGACATTGCCCGCGACTTTGCGCTCGGCGAATTCGAGCGGCGCGCCTGTCTGCGGCGGCACGTCGATGGTGTCCAAAATTTCGGCGTAATCGTTAGCCTCCATGTTCTCGGCGATGGGCGCGCCTTCCTGCTGCTTCTTCAGCTTCTGGAACGTCGCGATCTCACGCTGGCTATCGGCAGTACGCCCCGCGGCGCGGTAGGCGTTGAACAGTTGCAGATGCGGCGCGGCGAGGTTCGGGTTGAGCTTGGCCGCCAGCTCGAACTCGCGCAGCGCGTCGGCGGGCCGGGCGGTCTGCTTGTACATGGTGCCCAGGTTGTAATGCGAGACGGCGTCGCCCGGCACCAGCGTCACCATCTGCTCGAATTCCATAATGGCGCGCGGGGCATCGCCGTCGCGCTTGGCCAGAATGCCAAGATTGAACCACGTATGCGGGACGGAAGGGTCTTGCTTTTGCGCTTTTTCGAGCTCGTCGATGCCGGCTTTAGTTTCACCGGCTTTGATCAGCGCCAGCCCATAGTTGACCCGCTCCCGCACGGAATTGGGCTGCATCAGCAAAGCTTTGTGGAACTCGTCCACCGCCTCCTTCTGCGTGGTGGGATTTTCGAAGAAGGCCTTCCCCAAATTGCGGTGATGCCACAGCAGATCAAGATTCGGCTGCTGCGCGGGAGCGCCGGTCAACAGGTACAAAGCAAACGCGCCAATGGCCAGACGAAGCATGAGGACTGTAGGGACTCTAAGGCAAAGCGAGCGCCCTGTAAATAATATGTTCGTATTAGAACCACCCCCGAGGCGTCCGACTCACCTGTACCGAACCATCACCCGAAGCAGTGCCGCCGAAATCCGCCAAGCCGGCGAGCGACTAGCGTGGCGCTCGATGCACCTGTAGAGAACAAAGCCCCTTCGGGGACGTCGCG
>DOZZ01000129.1:1816-8569 GCA_003517725.1 Bryobacterales bacterium
GCAGTGACGCCGATCTAAAATCCTACCGAAAACCACCGAATTTAAGAAGCTGATTCCGATGGTTTACGTCGGGCCAGTGCCGATTCAGTGCTTGCTTAAGTGCGGGCCCTCGTTTTCGGTAAAGTCTTGATGTACCTTGTGTTAAGTCAATTGATTTTAGAAAAGTTTTTGCCTGTGATGCTGAATTTCGGCCGAACCAAAATATTTGATTAGTAGTTTTCGTTTATTTGAGGCTGCGATGAACCTTTGGGACAGATGGAAGAAGCGCACTTCGGACCACCTAAACGAGGAGATCATTCCGTACACGACAGAGCCGGCGAGCGCGTTCCTCTTCGCGCCGACCGCCAGGTATGCAGACTTGGCGTCAGCAAAGATGCCGCAATATTTATTGTCTGCGAGACCGCACTCTGGCTTAAATCGCCTTACTAAGATGGAGCGCCTGAGTGGATATTTGCCGGGAATGTCCACCATAAACGCGAACGTAATAAACGCGAGCGTAGAGGTCATTGGAGTACGAGGTTCTGAATCGGTCATAGAAGTGCAATCGCAGGTTGATTCAGCCAGTCAAGCCCAAGCTCAAGCGTTACTGACGCAGGTCACGATTGAGCAAAAGAACAGCCACCTGCGGTTGTTTAGCCCGCCGGGGCGACGGGCTGGGCACTGTCTGACCCAGTTTGCGATCACGTGCCCTATTCAGCGACCCGTGACAATACAAGGTGTGTATTCAGCGGCGCGCCTGACAGGCCTTACCGCAGGGGTAGATGTTGAAACCACTCATGGCAGGATTACTCTGTTGAACCTAGCCGCCTCGGTGAATGCCAAAGTAAAAGAGGGCATCATTGACTATTCAGGGCATCAAGGACTTGTGCGGCTGTTCGCCGGGTGGGAGCTGAACCTGAATTTTACGCTTCCTACATTCGACGGAAGGATGGAGGCGGTAGCGGAGGGACCCGTACGAGTGCTGCTCTCAGCAGGATTTAGGGGTTCGCTGGAAGCAAATGTGGCCAAAGGTGCTGTATTTGTCTGCCGAGCCGCTTTAACGACGCCTATGATACCTCGTGAGGAGGACGGACGCGTGATTCACAGCTTCGGGGAAGGGACTCCGAATGTTCGACTCATGTCGATCAAGGGGCCCGTTGTGCTTGATAATGCACCGGCGGGGTTGGAAGCATGACAGCAGCCGTGTGTGGCTGGGATGAAGATTACCCGCTACTGGCTCAAAACTGGATCGCGGCCCTTCGGTTCGGAAACTAACAACTCCCCCGTGTCCGATATACGTCCGTCCAACTGCTGGCCGCACTCTTTGGCCGATTCTGTCCAAATGCGCCCGGAGCCACCCTGACCCTCTCATCTGATTCATCTATGAGAGCGCTCTCCCTGTCAAGTCGAAAACCGGTTTTTTCTCTTCCTCGGAACAACACAAAAACGCCGAATTTAGATACACTTCCAGCTATCCGGTCGGGGATAGGGCAACGCTGGAGAGCGACCCGAGCGCCGAACCGGCAGCCGGGATCAGCGCGGGAGCGTCAGCTTCCGCCGATCTATTCAACGGTCTGATCCTGGCCGGAACGCGTTAAACTCCGGGGTCCGGGGCAGAGCCCCGGCAGCCAGGGCACTGGCTGTGCCAGCGATTGCCGGTTGCCTCCTTGCGTTCATTGGTATCCGCGTCCATGCTGCTCTTACTTTCTGTCTCGTCCACAAGTCATCTATCCGCCCTGACATCGGGCATGAGCATCTCCGCCCCGGGTTTCGCAATCACACGCACGGCCTCAAGGGCCAGACCGATTTTCCGCGCTTACCCGTTTTTGGACGAAGACATCGCAGCCACATGCGCATGCGGCTGCTGATACGATTTGCGTTTTGTCAGAATCCACCAACTGGATTCAGCCAAGTGGTGGGCCAGCGTCACCGCTGCCTTGCCGTGACACTTGCGAGCTTTGATACGGTCGTACAAAGCCAACACGTAGTGCCCGGTGAGCCGGTGCCGGTGCATCAGCACGCAGTTGGATGCTTCCACAAAAGCCCAGCGCAGATAATGATTCGCCTGCGGTGAAGTTGGCCCGTGATGCGAGCCTCTCGACTCAACGGGCTCAGCATCGCCAACTTCGCCGCCTCCGCGCACTCCTACGACCTAAACCGCCGGCGGTGCGCGGTCAGGCGCTTGCCGGCGTGATGGCGAAGCCGGCGTAGGCCCACTCCTTGAGCCGCGCCGGCACCGGCGCAAGCATCAGCACCACGCCGAGGAGCTTGGCCCACGAGAGCTCCACCCGAAAGTAGGCGGGGAAGCCGAGGTGGGTGAACGCCAGCGCCACCTGCGGCAGGCGCAGTTGCGCGTAGGCGGTAAAGCTCATCTGCAGGCAGAAGAGCGCGGTGACGATCCAATAGAGGATGGTCTTGGCGGTGACGAGGGCCGGCTTCTGCAGGGTGGATTCCATGGGGTTCTTCCTCCTTCGCTTCAATGCTTCGGGGCGTTGGGCGGCCAACCGGGGGTCTCAACGCCGAACTGCTTGGCGTACTCGGCGTTCAATCGCTGCCAGCCGCCGAACTTCATCGCCTCGCCACCGACGATGCGGCCGATGGGAGTTCCGCTGAGAAGGTGATCCAGAACATCGAAACAAATGTGCCACCCGGCAGCACCCATGGAGATGAAGCGGCGATCGATGTTGTGCCACAGCTTCAGGCGCGTGCCGCCGCCAAAGGCTTCGAGTTCCCACCGGGTATCGTTGTACTCAAGCAACTTGGGAGCGTCGGCTCGCGTCACTGTTGTTGCGAGCGGCGTGGGCGTTCCCACCCAGGTGAGATTCACCGTGGTTCCAACCGTACCCAGGCTCCCATCGACCTCAAAGGGAGCCCACTCGCGCAGATGCGCCGGGTCAGTAAGCGCCTGCCAGACTTTTTCCGGCGAGTGGCGCAGTTCTCTGACGAGAATGAGCGTCCACTTATCTCCGTCCTTCCGCACCTCCGCGCCGCTGGCTGGACCCGGCGTGTACTGATCGCGATCGTTCATCTTCTTCTCCTTGGTCTTCCCGTTTATCTGGCTTCAGGCGGCAGAGGCGGCTCGCCCTCAGCTCGCGACCTTGCGCACGATGGCGGAGAGCTTGGCCTCGGTCGCGCCGTCCAGCGCGGTGAAGTACCACGCGGATTCAATGAGTTGGTGCGGCGCGCCCTCCTCGCGGGTGACGTTCGCCTCCTGGGTGAAGCCGAACGTCATGTATTTCTTGTCCGCGCGGAAGAAGCAGACGGTCTTGCCATCCTTCGCGTACCCCGGCATGCCATACCACACGGTCGGCTGGAGCGCCGGCGCGCTGCGCAAGATGAGCGCGTGGAGGCGCTCGCCCATGGCGCGGTAGGGCGCCGGCATCGCGGCGATCTTCGCGAGCACCGCGGCCTCGCCGTCGGCCTTGTCGGCGCGCGGGCCGGGGCGCGCGGCGGCCTTCTTCGCAGCCGGGTTCGCGGTCATCTTCTTCTCCTTGTCTTCCTTTTCGTTGGTGTTGATTGATCCATGTGGTCGAGGTGGCGTTCGAGAGCATCTACGTGAGCGGACCAGAACCGGCGGAACGGAGCCAGCCAAGCCTCGACCTCCTGAAGTGGTTCAGGTCTCAGCCGGTAGAGACGGCGCTGTGCGTCCACCGTGGATTCCACGAAACCGGCCTCGCGCAGCACTCGCAGGTGCTTTGACACGGTCGGCTGCGGCATACGAAGCTGACGCTCGATCTCTCCAACCGACTGTTGTGACGAGACCAGGAGGCTCAATATCGCGCGGCGGTTCGGCTCCGCAATGATTTCGAACACAGATTCCACGCTCTTGGTATAGTCCACCGAGTATATGCTTGTCAAGGTATATAAGGGAATGGGGGCGCGCTCTGCAGTGTTCGGGATCATCCCGGAATGCCGTTCGGCTTTCCTCCGGAACAGGCGTTCAGCTTCACCGGAATCCCCAGCCAGCCGCCTTCGTCTAGATTGCGCCCAATTTCTGCTAAATAAAAGGCTGAAGCGGTGGGCAGGGCGATTAATTGCCAGCAAAACCTGCGTTGGTGGTCGGCGCCGGGAAGGAATTTTCGCGAACGAGCCAGATCAGGGCCGTCCCTTTCAGCAACGGAAGCTCAGGAAAAATATTGGTTCGACCGTTGCTGGCGTCGATGGCTTTGACGTAGTCTGGCGGGCTGAAGCCCGCTGCAGGATGAATCCTGCCCCACTTACGGATAGGGGTCGACCTTACAGAGTTTTTTTTGACCCTGAGTGGCTCATGGGGTCTTGGTGCGCCGTGAAAAGTCCGCGTTGCCGGAGGCGCTCTAATTCGCGGCGTTCTCGCTGTGCTCTTTGCCGCGGTCCAGAATTTGGCGGACCTTCTGCAACAGTTGCGTCGGCGTGAAGGGCTTCTGTAGAAAGTCCAGGCCCGCGATCGAACGCGTGCGCTGGATGGATCGATCGGTGTAGCCGGACATGCATAACACTGCAATATTCGGCCGCTTGCGTCGCATGCGCTTCACCACCTCCGCGCCGCCCATCTGCGGCATCACCAAGTCAGTGATCAGCAGCTGAATGGGTGCGGTGTGGTCGCGCACGAAGTGCAGAGCTTCCACGCCGCTCGAGGCCATCACCACTTTGTAACCGTGCCGCTCGAGTGTCGTCAGCACCAGCCGGCGCACGGCTTCTTCGTCTTCCACCACCAGCACGGTCTCGCGCCCTTCGGCCTCGGGCAACACGGGCGCGGCGGCGGGCTGCGGCGCCGGGGCCGCCTCGTCCACGCGCGGCAGGTACACTTTCACCGACGTGCCGCGGCCCGGCTCGCTGTAAACATCCACCGCTCCGCCGCTTTGCTTCAGGATGCCGTACACCGTCGAGAGTCCCAGCCCCGTGCCCTGGTGCTTGCCCTTGGTGGTGAAGAACGGATCGAAGACCTGGGACGCCGTCTTCTCATCCATGCCAATGCCCGTGTCGGTCACCGACAGGCTGATGTAGCGCCCCGATTTCACCGTCATGTGCTTCGAGGTGTAGGGTTCGCCCAGTTCCACATTGGCGGTCTCGATCACCAGCGTGCCGCCATTGGTCATGGCGTCGCGCGCGTTGACCGCCAGGTTCATGATCACCTGCTCGATTTGGCCGGGGTCGGCGTGCACCATGCCGATATCCGCCGAGGGCTCGATACGCACGTCGATGTGCTCGCCGATCAGGCGATGGAGCATGGGGCCCATCTCGGCCAGCACGTCGTTCAGGTTGAGCGCGCGCGGCTGCAGTTCTTCGCGGCGGCTGTAAGCCAGCAGTTGGCGCGTCAGGCCGGCCGCGCGGTCGCTGGCTCGCAGGATCTGGTCCATCGCCGTGCGATCGTGCTCCGATAGACTGCCCACCAGCAATTGCCCGTATCCCGAAATGATGGTCAGCAGATTGTTGAAGTCGTGCGCGATGCCGCCCGCCAGCATGCCTACGGCCTCCATTTTCTTGGACTGCCGTAATTGCTCTTCCAGGTTTTGACGCGGCGCGGCGTCCAGCGGCATCAGCACGGCCGCGCGCACGTTGCCGAAATGCGCGACGCATAGAGAAATGTCGCAAGCCGCGATCTCGCCGTTTTTGCACTTCACGCGCCAGCCCAGCAGGTCATATTCGTTGGGATGCTCCGCCGCTACAGCTGTGCGGAAACGGTTGACATCGCGCTCCTGCAACACATCGGGCAGCGCCAGCGCCTCAAATTCCTGCTGCGAGTATGCGAACTTGGAGCGCGCCGCCGCGTTGACCGCCACAAAGCGCAGATCGTCCAGCGCGATGACCCAGACCGGTTCCGGCAGGGCGTCGAGCGAGATAGGTTCGGGCAGCCGCATCTATAGCAACACCATCACATCAAGACCCATCAGATCAGCGCCATAGCTCCACGGTCGTGAGTGGGGTGCATCGTACGTTCCCGGATTTCATCCCACACCGCGGCCGGAATTTCCAGGAAACGCTCCACCACCTCGGGGTCGAACTGCGAACCCGCGTGGCGGCGAATCTCCTCCCGCGCTTCTTCACTGGATTTCGAACGATTATAGGGCCGGTCCGAGGTCATGGCATCGAATGTGTCGGCCACCGAAAACACACGCGCTCCCAACGGTATCTCCAGGCCGCGTAAATTGCGCGGATAACCGGTACCGTCAAACTTTTCGTGATGCGACAGCACGATCTGCGACGCGGATTGCAGCGAATCGACGCCGTTCACAATCCACGCGCCGATCATGGGGTGTTTGCGCATTTCGGTCCACTCGTCCGCCGTCAGCGGGCCGGGCTTCAGCAGAATCAAATCGGAGATGCCAATCTTGCCGATGTCGTGCAGCATGGCGCCCTTGCGGATTACTTCCAGGTCCGGCCCGCTCACGCCCATGGCCTGCGCCAGGCGCACGGTGAACTGGCTGACGCGCTCGGAATGCGCCTGCGTTTCGTGCTCGCGCGCATCGAGCGCCGTGACCAACGCCTCCAGGGTTCCCTCCGAAGCGCTTTGTAATTGCTTGAGGCTGTCCTGCAACTCGCCGGCCTTGCGCTGCAGCGCCGTTTCCAGTTCGAGCACCTGCTGCGCGCGAGCCAGCCGCTCCTGATGCCGCCGCATGGCCTCATGCAGAGTCTGCGCCACTTCCGACACCTGGAAAGGCTTCTGCAGATAATCCAGAGCGCCCAGTTGCATGGCATTCACGGCCAGCCGCAGATCATCGCAGCCGCTCAGCATGATGACGCCCGTGCGCCCGTGGTGGGCGGCGGTCCAGCGCAGCAGTTCGATGCCATCCACAT
>DOZZ01000129.1:8703-9636 GCA_003517725.1 Bryobacterales bacterium
GGGCATGCGCACGTCGGAGATCATCAGGTCAAACGCGGCCTCATCCAGCATCTGCATGGCCTGATGGCCGCCCGACGCAGTGGCGACCTCATAGCCGCAGCGTTGCGCGCAATCCTTCAACAAACCGCGGATGTCCGGCTCGTCGTCCACTATCAGAATTCGGCCGATTGCCATAGTCTTACGATTCGTAACGTTGAGCCCACTGGTACGCGTGAGGGCATCCTAATTATTGTAAGCGTGGGTTTTGAGGGGACTGCCGCAACCTTCGTAGCATAGCGTGTGGTTTCGGACTGAACGGAAGAAAAATGAACAATTTTGAAGATTTTTAGAAGAAGAGATACTTGCGCCACTGCTCGTCGCTTTTGCCGAGCAGCCGCATCAGGTGGCGGCTCGTGTGCAGGCTGAAGGGCCGCGGCGCGCGGGCCAGCTTCATGCCCGCCTCTTCCGGCGTGCGGTTGCCCTTGCGGTTGTTGCACTGATGGCAGCAGGCCACCAGATTTTCCCACGCCGATTCACCGGCGCGCGAGCGTGGAATCACGTGGTCCAGCGTCATCTCGGCCGAGGGCATGCTTTTGTGGCAGTACTGGCAGGTGTAGCGGTCGCGCATCAGGATGTTCTTGCGCGACAGCGCGCGGGTCTGATGCGGGATGCGGCGGTATTCGAGCAGCCGGATCACCGAGGGCATCTGCATGCAGCGGCGCGCCGAGTGCACGGGTTGCGAGGTGGTCTCTTCGGTCGCCGCCACACCCTTCAGCACCAGCACCAGGGCGCGCCGCGCGGCACACACGTTGATCGGTTCATAGCTGGCGTTCAGCACCAGCACGGGCCTTTGTAACTTGGTCGCCACCGCCATCGGAAAAGTCCCCATTCCTTTCATGCCAGCCGCCGGTGTTTCATGTGAGCCGCCGATCTTTCATGCGAGCCGCCGGTCTT
>DOZZ01000129.1:9790-20314 GCA_003517725.1 Bryobacterales bacterium
GCCGGTCTTTCATGCGAGCCGCCGATCCACGCGCGCCAGGGTCAGTAGCGTGACGGACCGCGCGCCGGCCCGCCGCAGCACCGCCGCGCACGCCCGCGCCGTGGCCCCGGTCGTCATTACATCATCCACCAGCAGCACGTGGTGGCCTGCTGCCCCATTCGAACCCATAGTCGATCGGCGCATGCTGAAAGCCCCGGCCACATTGGTTCGCCGCTGCGCATTGGTCAGCGCCGCCTGGCTGGCGGTGGAGCGGCCGCGCCGCAACATTCGCACGTAGGGCGCGCCCCAGCGCCGGGCAATGTCGCGCGCCAGCAGTTCACTTTGGTTGAAGCCGCGCTGGTAGCGCCGGCGCCAGTGCAGCGGCACGCTCGTCACCGCATCGAAGCGCGCGTCGCGCGGCAAAGCCTCGGCCAGCATCCGGCTCAGGGGCTGCCGCAGCGACTGCATGCGGCCGTATTTGAAAAGATGAATCAGCTGGCGGAAGCCGCCTTCATACGCGGCCAGGCAGTAGGCGGCATCGAAACCGCGCAGGCCGCCGCGGCATGCGGTGCAAACCCCATCGGCGTCCAGAGGGAAGGCATTCAGAAACGGCGTCTGGCACAAGCGGCAGAAGAACTCCGCGCGTAATGGCCGGGGCGGCGCCAGGCATGCGGCGCATACCGGCACCTTGGTCCAGCCCTGCAGCGCCTGTCCGCAGATGCGGCAGTCGTCGGGGAATATCAGCGCGAAAAGAACATGCGGAAGCTGCTGGACAAGGGAGAGCGAAGGGACGAATCGGGGCGGCGAGATGCGGCTAGGGAAGGCGCACCCCTCTCGGGCCCTTGATAGCAGCGGCCCGGAACGCTTCGGGGTTTATACCATTCACCGCCGTAAGGTCCATTTGTCTTGAGTGTAGGTAGCGGCGGGACGGTTGTCAATCGGACTAGTCCCTGGGCCGCGCAAAACATAAAAGTTTTTTTATGTTTTTTTATGATGGAAGTGGCCGGAGCCCAATAAAACAAGGCCTCCCGCGACAATTTCGCTTTACAACCCGGATTCCGTTCCGTATGATTGTAACGTTTTGGGAACCGGAAGGCTTTATACCGGCCTCTTCAGAAGCCGGCCCTGCACCGGGCGGTGCAAGGCTTTCCGAAGTCAACGGGAGGGTATTGGATGGCAACACAACGAATGACGCAAACGCAATTGATGCGAACTCTCGCAGAGTCCTGCGAAGTTCCGAATAAAACAGCTCGTCTTTTTCTGGACACGCTGGCCAGCATGGCTGTAAGCGAGGTCAAAAAGAACGGGGTGTTCGTGCTTCCCGGTCTCGGACGCCTGGTGCGCCAGGAGCGCAAAGCCCGGATGGGGCGCAACCCCGCTACCGGCGAATCGATCAAGATTCCGGCCAAGAAAGTGGTGAAGTTTCGTGTCGCCAAAGCTGCTAAAGACTCGATCGTGCCGCCTAAGAAGGCTAAGTAGTTAAACTTCCGTCGATCTACAACAAACCCCGCCAAGCGCTCCACGCTGGCGGGGTTTTTACTTTTGCGCGACCCGCAAAGAGCATTACGTCTGCTTCTTTTCCTCGGGCTTTTCCTCGTCGCTCTTCAGGGACGTCTTGAAGTTTTTAATGCCTTCGCCCAGACCTTTGGCCAGTTCCGGAATCTTTTTTCCGCCGAAAAGAAACACTGCCACCACCACGATCACCAAAATTTCCGGCGTACCTAAGCCGCCGATGCCGGCGGTCTGCAACCCAGCAGCCATAACGCCTCCTTTTGCCAACTACATTCTACTGCAAGGTGGCGCGCCGGACATCGCGCGACGTTGACATGCCGGCACCCCTCCCTCCCGGTTCAACACAGGCGCCCAATTACAGCGAATTCAGGAACGCCACCAGGTCCAACTTCTCTTGAGCAGTGAATCCGATATGAAACCGGGAGTCGTAGAAATCCACGACATCCTGGAGCGTTTGCGCGCTTCCATTGTGGAAGTAGGGAGCGCGCGCCGCCAGCCCGCGCAGAATCGGACCCTTGAACTTACCGACGTCGGCAAACTTACCGGTTACCATGGCCCGGCCCGGATCGGTGATCTGTACGCACGTCGCCAGGGTGGGCCTCTCGCAGATGGTGAGCACCGGAAGATAACCGGTATCGAGCGCGTTATCGCCGCCCGGCGGGTCCGCCACGCCGATGTTCAGCGGGGCCGACACGGAGTGGTTGCCCGCATTGGGACTGTCGTGGCATACGCCGCACGTCGATACGATGGTTGAAGGCACGGTGACGCCATTCGAGAAGGTTGCGCCGGTCAAGCCCGGCACGCCCGTGATCGTGAACGATTTGGTGTTGAAAATCTCCTGCCCCCGAGCCACCGCCTGCTGGTAAGGGTTGGCGGACCCCTGCCATGAATCGAAGGTATCGAAGATCTTCGTGCTGAAGTGGAACGGAACGGGGTTCGTCGGATCCAACCCGACCGGGTCGTTGATTCCGATAAAGAAGTCCTGCTGGCTGATGGCCCGCGGCCCTCCATTCGCGCCATTGGCGCTCAGGCTTCCCGATCCGCTCGCCTCGGCTTGACCCGTTGATAATCCCATTTCGAATTCGACGATCGATTGCAGTTGCGCTGCCGTGGGTCCAGGCGCCAGTCCTTGGGCGTGGCCCAGGGTGGCATCCACCGCCTGGTGCGTCAGGTCGTCTACAAGCGACTGCGGATAGTTGCTGGAGTTGATTGGCGTGGTCCCGGTCTGTGCCGAGGACTCGCGTCCATCGAACATCACCGTGCTCAAGAACTTCAGATTGGTGCCCGGCAGCGGCCGCCGGTACATCGAAATCACATTCGCTTCGCTGCAGCCGTATGAATTATTCACGCTGACCACTTCAAAATCGCGGGCTTCCGGCACTGCCAGCGTGATGCGGAACAAGCCCCTGGTTCGCAGCAGGCTATAAGCCGCGGCGCGCCCGGAGACCGTCGAAACGTCGATGTCGTGATCGCAATTCGACCCGTCGTTGGTTCGGAAGATCGGGTCAAGCCCTTGCGACCCGTCGAACCGCGCCTGCACATGAGCCGCGGCAACGCTCATGGCGTCGCTCGGTTGATGGCAAGTGGCGCAGCTTCGGCCGTTGGTTCCGAGACTTTGGAAAAACGGGCCAGTCAAATCGAGATCGCCGTTCTGGCTGAACGTTCTAATCACGCCGGCCGGGTTGACGAACCCGCCTAGATTGGGTAGAACCGGCCGGCCCTGCTGGGCGTGGATGAAGGTCATCGGCATGGCTAAAAGAACCGCGACGGCGAGGCCGATCGTCACATTGTTAAGGCGGTTTTTCGGGCCGCTCACCGCGACGCTTCTGCTGATTGCCTTCATTTCCCCTCCGGGTGCTAAAAGTTTTCTTACTCTGACCTGCGGAATAGGATGCCAGATTTAGCGGCGCATTCCCTGTTTTTTATAGACGCCGGCAGTATAATTCCAAAAACGTACTGTAATGGAGTAACCCGCAATGGAAATTACGGAGTTGCTACAGCGCGTCCATGCCGGGGACAGGGAGGCGCTGAATGCGGTCATTCCACTGGTCTACGACGAGTTGAAGAAACTCGCATCGGCCCACTTGCGCCGCGAGGGCCGGGCGGAGCCGCTGCAAACGACGGCTTTGGTGCACGAGGCTTTTCTGCGGCTGGCCGGCGGGCGCCACCCGGCCTACGAGAATGGCTCGCATTTTTAGGGCATTGCTTCCCGGTTAATGCGCCAGATTCTGGTGGACGCCGCGCGGGCCAAAAACGCGGAAAAACGCAGCGCCGCGGCGGAAGTAGCGCTGGCGGAAATCCCCGATCTGGGCTATCAGACAGACGGCGCCTTGCTGGCCATGGATGAGTGCCTGGAACGCTTGGCGCGCATCGATCCGCTAAAAGTCCAGTTAATTGAGATGCGCTATTTCGGCGGCATGACGGCGGAAGAGTCGGCCGAGGCGCTGGCGATGTCCGTGCACGTGGTTCGCCGCGAGCTGCGCCTGGCGCAGGCATGGCTCCGCAAAGAGATGGCGGGATAAATCTCAGTGAAGTCGGGCGGCCGCGTCTCTAAGCTGCCGGGCCCGGCGCGAATCGGGTTGATCTGGTCCTAGCGCGCTTTGCAGTTGTTGCACCGCGGACCGCAGCGCGGCTTCCGCTTCAGACGCCTTGCCCTGGGCCCGCCGCGCGCTCCCGAGCGCCAGATAAGCGCGGCCCAGATTGCCCGAAAAGGTTCCGGGCTGGGCGGCTTTTTGCAGCATGCTCAAGGCCCTGGCCGCATCCGCCGCAGCCTGGTCCGGGCGGCCTAGTTCTAACTCGATATCGGACCGGCCCACCAGAAAGTTGGGAAGCAAATCGGCGCCGTGGCGGCCGCTTTTGATCAATGCTTCAGTGATAGCCACCGATTGATTCGCCACATCGAGGGCCGCCGGCAAGTCGCCGCGTGCCTTCGCCAGCAGGGCCTGCTGCATCGCTAACGATGCGAAGGCGATATGTCCTGGGGGAAAGCCTTGCCGCAACCGCGGCTCCACTTCCGACAGCATCCCTGCCGCGCGCTGGAGATCGCCTTGGC
Organism: Bryobacterales bacterium; assembly: GCA_003517725.1. GTDB lineage: Bacteria > Acidobacteriota > Terriglobia > Bryobacterales > Bryobacteraceae > DOZZ01. Next base: position 14,334 of record DOZZ01000129.1, read on the forward strand.
TGCGGTAAATGGCTGCCCGCAGGATCAGCGCCTGAATGAGCGGCACGTTATCGCCGGTCGCCTGTGCTTTGGCGTAAGCCCGTTCGGCATAGTCGGCCGCTTCATCGAAGCGCCCCGCATCATGCAGCGCGCGGGCATAATTGGCGAGCAGCACCGGCGAAACAGTCTGCTCGATGGAGTTGTCGCGGCCGACCTCAATGGCACGGCGAAAGACTTTCCCCGCATCGAGCGGCCGGCCCGCGAGAATCAGATCGGAGCCCCAATTGTTGAGCACCGTGGCGGCTCGCTGCGTATCGTCGCGCCCCAGCGACGCCAGCCGTGCCCATGCCTGCTCAAACGCGGCACTAGCCTCGCGATGCTGCCCGGCATCCTTATACGAACTGGCCAGCCTGATCAGAAGATTCAGTTCTGCCAGCTCGGATCGGATCGGAGCCTGCTGCAACAAGCGTTGGGCAGCCTGTGCGCGCGCGATGGCATCCCGCGGAAATCCGCGGTTCGAGGCGATTTCACTGCCGCGCTCCAGACAGAAGATGCGATCCAGCGCGTACATCGGCTCCTCCGGGAGCGCGCGCATTCCCTCTTGAAAGAGGGCCTCCGAGCGCGAGAGATCGCCTGCGCGGGACAGCGTTTGCGCCAGCGCGCAGGAGGCCGTGGCGTGAATCGACGGGTCGGGCAACGCGCCCGATTGCTTATAAGCTTCCTCCAGTAAGCGGCGCGCTTTCGTGTATTCGTCCTGAACCGTGTATTGGCGGCCGATCGAAATGAGGAGTTCCAGGCGGTTGGCAGTGTCGCCATGCTGCCGTTCGATGACATGCTCGGCACGCGCCAGCAAACTATCGACGGTGAACGGCTTGCCCGAGGGCGCGGCGTCCGAGAGGAGAAAGGCATTCAGGTCGTTGATCGACTCCGCGCGCGATAACTGGCGGAGCGCAAAGTCACGTTGCAGGCGTGCCGTGCGGGCTTGGATCAGCGTGCCCACGGCGCCACCGAGCGCGGCCGTGAACGCCAGGGCCGCGAGTGCGACCGGCGCGCGATTACGGCGCACGAACTTGGCGGTGCGATATGCCAGCGTGTCCGGCCGCGCCACGATAGGTTCGTCCCTGAGATAGCGGCGGATGTCGTCGGCCAGTGCCGCGGCCGAAGGGTAACGCTCGCGCGGGTTCTTTTTGAGCGTCTTGGCTACGATGGTGTCGAGATCTCCGCGCAGCGTGCGGCGGAGGTTGTGGCGGTTGGCGCCGCGCGCTCCCCCCACATCCGACATCCGGGCGGGCTCGGTATCCACGGCGGCCTTGAGCAGAGCTGCGCAGGAGTGGGGGCCCGGACCTGCTGGATGTTCCCCGGTCAGCAGCACGTACAGCAGCACGCCCAGCGCATAGACGTCGATGGCGGTCGTCACCGGGCCGCCCGCCACCTGCTCGGGCGCCGCGTATTCCGGTGTCAGCGCCACGCCCGCCTCGCGCGTGAGCAGCGTCGCCGCTCCGGCGTGCTCCTCGTCTTCGAGCAGCTTGGCAATGCCGAAATCCAGCAGCTTGGCTTGCCCCGCGGCGTCTACCAGAATATTGGACGGCTTGATATCGCGATGAATGATGAGGTTCTGGTGGGCGTACGCGACGGCTTCGCATACCTGGATAAACAAAGCCAGCTTTTTGTCTACATCCAGACTTTCGGCATAGACGTCGATGGGCGTCCCATCGATGTAGTCCATCGCCAGGTAGGGCTGGCCCTCGTCGGTGTGGCCGGCATCCAGCAGGCGCGCAATGCCAGGGTGGCTGAGCGCCGCGAGGATTCGGCGTTCCCGCAGGAAGCGGTCCACGAAGGCCGGCTCGTCACCGCCGTAGCGCAGAAATTTTATGGCGACGCGCTGCTCCACTTCGCCGTCGGCGCGCTCCGCCAGATACACCGAACCCATGCCGCCGCGGCCCAGAACGCGAAGCAGGCGGTACGCTCCGCAGCGGCGGTTTTCTTCGCCTTCGGCGCCGGCTCGCAGGACGCGTTCCGCGGAGGCAGCCACGCACGCTGTCAGGGACTCGCCGCGGCCCGAATCGAACCGCAGCAGTGCTTCCACTTCGGCACGCACGGCAGCCGGCACTTGCCGTTCCTGGAAGTAGCTTTCCCGCTGCGCGGGTGACAGGTCAGCCCAGCTCGTGAAAGTGAATCTCGGCCTCGCGGTTCATCGGAGACTCAAAGCCTCCCAAGTTTACACCGCGCCGGACTGGCGGAGGCTCGTCCGGTTTGGGAGTTTGGGACGGGAAGGCAAAATGGCGCGGAGCCTGCCAAATGGCCCTTTCGCGGCCCGCTATCGCCGACTCGGACGCGCGATTGAACCTCAAGTCTCGATTTTGCTTTAGTGTATTGTTGACAGTGGGCTAGTCGCGGTTCACCGTGTTCCCCATGGAGTCAACCGCGTTCATCAAACAACACCAAGGAACCAGGAGAACCATGCTGAAAGCATTGCACCACGTGAATCTGATCGTCTCTGACATGGAGAAAACCAAGGCCTTTTATAACGGGATTCTTGGATTGCCGATAGCTCTCGAGACCGTCATCGAAGACGCGGAGTTTTCACGCGGCGTCGGGTTACCCAACACGAAGGTAATCGCGACCTTTTTTCAACTTCCTAATAATCCAGGTCTAATCGAGACCTTCCAATACGTTCGACCGGCTGATGGAAAACCGCTCCCAACCGACAAAAAGGCAAACGATGCGGGATGGACCCACATCTGTTTTCAAGTCGACGACGTAGACCAAGAAGTGAAAGCGCTGGAAGGCAAGGGAATATCGTTTTTGTCAACGCCGGTCACCATCGCCAAGACACATCCCCAATTCGCGGGCGTTCGATTTTGCTATTTTCTCGGGCCGGACCGTGAAGTGATAGAGATACTGCAGGGCTGAACCAAAGTCCCCAGGACATGTTCAACGTTAGGGGCAAGGTTGCCCTCATCACCGGTGGCGGCAGTGGTTTGGGTCGGGCGATCGCCCTCGGTTTCGCGCGCGAGGGAATGCGCGTGCTCGTGACCGATGTGAAAGGCCAAGCCGCGAAAGAGACACTCGTATCGATTGAACAGGAGGGCGGATTTGGGGAAGCGCATCCCCTCGATGTAACCAGCAGGAGCGAGATCGAGAGCCTCGTGGAGCAGACCGTAAGTTCGCACGGCTCGATTGACGTGCTGGTCAACTCGGCCGGGTTGGCGATCCGCGGGACGGCGCTGGACTATGCGGACGCCGATTGGGATAAGATCATCGCAGTCAATCTGAAAGGCACATTTCTTTGCTGCCAGATCGTCGGTCGAACCATGGCCAGTAGGCAGTCAGGCAAGATCATTAATCTGGCGTCGATTGGCGCTTTCATTGCATATCCAGGAAGCATTGCTTACCTCGCCAGCAAAGGGGGAGTTATGCAATTAACCAAGGGGTTCGCTGTCGAACTGGCCCGCTCCAACGTTCAAGTGAATGCGATCGCGCCGTCACTGTTTGACACGCCGATGGTGAAAAACAGTAGATCGGATGAACAGTCCTTGAGGTACTTCACGGAAAGGACTCCCATCGGCAGGTTGGGCCAGCCGCAAGAAGTTGTTGGAGCTGCGATCTTTCTGGCGTCGGATGAGACAAGTATGATCACCGGTCATACGCTGGCGGTAGATGGCGGATTTTTAGCGGCATAGTCCGGGCGTATCACGGAAAGCGGAAACCTGTTGTAAGGAGAGCATTAAAAGTGCCAGCCAAAGAGAAGAAAAGACCGCTAGTCAGCACGATCGAGGCGTCCCAGATCACGAACTTTCTGGATGTGCAGTTTTCCGTGTTACTACCGCGTGAACGCAGCGAGTCCGTTGAGATCCTCCTCGAACGTTTCCCCAAGGACCTTGCTTTTCCAATCCACCAGCACAAAGAGTGCGAACAGACTTACATTTTTCTGGAGGGAATTGGCGAGGTCAACCTCGAAGGCAAAGTACACCGGCTTGAGAAGGGAGGCATCGTATACATACCCCGGCTTACCGATCATGCAGTCCGGAATATCGGAGATTCCGAGCTCGTCTACATCGTTGTTGAAACTTATCCCGATGGCTATCTGGCCAATGAGCCCACATGGGATTCACATATTGACGCCCTTCGCACGCATTACGGTATCAAGGAGTGAGGTATGGCGCTACAAGGTAAGGTCGTCATTGTAACGGGCGCTGGAGCCGGTATCGGCGCCGCGATCGCCGAAGTCTGCGCGGAGTATGGCGCGAACGTGGTGGGATCGGTTTTGAGGCGGGGGGGCCAAGGGTCTGTTCGCCGACAAGTATCTGCCATCGGTCAGCGACAACCTCACCAAGGTGTGGGGCACCCACACGATGAAGTTCGGGATGTACTTTGAATATGTGATCAACGACCAGCCTAACAACGGCCTTAGCAATGGACGGATTATCGAGGGTGGCTGGCAGGGCAACAGCACCGGCAGCTCCTACGCCGATTTGTTGACCGGTCGCGTGACTCGTTACGACGAGCAAAACTTCAATAACCTGCACAACGAAGCGTATAAGGCCCTCGAGTTCTACGCTCAGGATAGCTGGAAAGCGACGCGCCGCCTGACGATCGAATATGGCCTTCGCGCCTCGCACTTGGGCAACTGGTATGACCGCCAGGGCAATGGTTTCGCTGTATGGGACCCTTCGACCTACAGCTCCACCGGCTCGGCGTCCGCTTACGATGGGTTCACGTGGCACAAACGCAACAGCAGCATTCCGCTTGGCGGATTCCCAAACAAAGCGCTGCTTTTTGCGCCGCGCATCGGTTTGGCCTACGACCTGTTTGGCAGCGGCAAAACCGTGCTCCGCGGCGGTTGGGGCGAGCTCTTTTATCACAACGCCCAGTTCACCACGGGCCTCGATGCTCCGGCCGGCGTGCAAACCCAATTCTTTCAAAACGTGACGCTGTCGCAGATCGACCAAACCAATCCGGCGAATGGCGCAATCGGAACCGGTGGTGTCACCAAGGGCGACACCAGTGTTCCCAAGACCTACAGCTACAGCTTCTCAGTGTCGCAGCGCGCTCCAGGTTCGGCGCTTCTCGAGCTCTCTTACGTGGGCAACCAGAGCAGCAATTTGTTGGATGACGGCGGCGTCGGCTCCAAATACGTCAACGCCGTCCCGTACGGCACGTTCTTGAACAGCGCAACCGATCCCAACAACATCGCGAGTAGCGATTACGACGCCAAGCGGCCGTTCCCGCTGTACCAGGATCTGCAGATTGTGAACCACCGGCTCTATCAGAACTACAACGCGTTCCAGGCGAGCCTGGTGCGCACCAAAGGCCGCTACGACTACTCACTGAACTACACCTTCGGTAAGAGTCTCGGTGTGGTCGGTGGTGACCAGTTGAATCTCAACAAGGATTACGGCCCGCTCGGGTCCGATCGCCGGCACATCTTCAATGCCGCGTATTCCATCGAACTTGGCAGCCCATTCCGCTCCAATATGCTGGCCAAGGGGCTGGTCAATGGCTGGCAACTCTCCGGCATTACCCAGTGGCAAAGCGGTATCAATCTGACGGCGAATACGGGCAACAACTTCAATCTCAACACCAACAGCTACACGACGGCCGCGGGCTACAACGTCAGCAGCCGGACCATCAACGGCACCGATTCGGTGCCGCTGCAGCCGCTGCTGACCTGCAACCCGGGTTCGGGTCTGGGTAAGAACCAGTACGTCAACGGCAACTGTTTCGCGATTCCGACGACTCCTGGCCAGAACGGCGGCATCGTGCTGCCAGAAGTCTTTGGGCCGGCGTTCTTCAATAGCGATCTATCGCTGTTCAAGAACTTCGTGTTCAGCGAGTCCAAGAAGCTGCAGTTCCGCTTCTCGACTTACAACTTTCTCAACCATCCTCTGCCGACGTTCCGAGGCGGTTCGAGCAACCTTAACCTTAGCTTCGACGGCAAGACCGGCAAGCTCAACAACCCGAATTTTGGTGTGATTACCGAAAAGCAGGGTCACCGCATC
>DOZZ01000015.1:0-4131 GCA_003517725.1 Bryobacterales bacterium
GACGCTGTCATGGGACGGCCAAAAATAAGGAGATTACACATGCAAGGAACTGTGTAGTACGGGCGCGACATTCGTTTCGAGAATCGGCCGGAGCCCAAAATCACGAAACCCTGCTCCGCCCGTAAGTCTTCCCCGTCGCGGCGAAATCGCCGGGAGCGCAGATCCTTCTGCCTGCTGCTGGCGCAAGTGATCAGAACCAACGACTGGAAATAGGAGCCGTAAGAAGAGGAGCACAAACATGGAAATCAAACGAGTTGGCTCGCAACCGTCCGGAAAGGGACCTGCCGAGTGGTTCACCGGCGGTGTACGGATCGATCCGCTTTTCCAGGCGGCTGATCCAGCGTTCGTGCAAGGCGCCAGTGTGACCTTCGAACCCGGCGCACGGACTGCTTGGCATACACATCCACTAGGCCAGACCCTAATCGTCACTGCCGGATGCGGCTGGGCTCAGCGCGAAGGTGGACCGATCGAGGAGATCCGGCCCGGTGACGTCGTTTGGTTCGCGCCCGGCGAAAAGCATTGGCACGGCGCTTCGCCGACCACCGGCATGACCCACATCGCCATCCAGGAAAAAAAGGATGGCAAAGTTGTCGACTGGATGGAACATGTCAGCGATGAGCAATACCGTTCGCGGTAGTCGCTGAACAATCGAACCGAGCATTGATCAGGAGACCGTATGCAGAAGCGCACACTTGGGAAGAATTCCCTGGAAGTGTCAGCGATTGGACGTGGGTGCATGGGCATGAGTTGGTCCTATGGACCGCCGAAAGACAAGTACGACATGATTGCTCTCATTCGAGCGGCGGCAGAACGAGGGATAACTCAGGTTGCACTCGCCTGGTTGCTTGGCAAGAAGCCATGGATTGTCCCGATTCCGGGCACGACGAAGCTGCAACGCCTGGACGAGAACCTGGGCGCCTTCAACGTCGAACTCACGCCTGACGATCTCAGCGCCATCGAAACTGCCTCTTCGCGGATCAAAATCGAAGGCCCGATATCCGGAGTTTCACGAAAAGCTGGTTGGCCGCTGAGCGGCATTGTAGGACAGCTACACCTCAACGGGCTGGAATCCGCCCGACGCAAAAACCCGGGCTATCCCTGGCCACCCGTACGGCCGGTCGCAGCATTATCCGTTTTCCTACGCGAAGCGTATCGTATAGACTCGACCGCGCGCGACGCGTACCAATGTGCCGCCGTCCGCAGCCGGTCTTAGCGGCACGGCCTTGCCTCCGGTGCGGATTTCGGCGATGCGTTGCGGCGCGCGAAAAACGTGTTCGCCGTCGAGAGCCGCGCGAACCGCCGCCTCCTTCGCCTTGCCGCCGGACCATTGCAGGTCCACCGTGAGACCTCCGCGCGCGCGCAATCCAGTCACACTTCCGTTGGCCCACGCCGAGGGCAGAGCGGGCAGAAAATCGATGCCACCAGCGTGGCTCTGCAGCAACATTTCGGCCATGGCCGCGGTGCCGCCGAAGTTGCCGTCGATCTGAAAGATCCAGGAGGAGCCGGCCGGGTGCGTGTCGAACAGGTTGGGTCCGGTGCTGTGCTTCAGCAGCATCGCGACCGATTCCCAGGCCTTATCGCCATCCAGCAGGCGCGCCCAAAAGTTGATAGCCCACGCGCGGCTCCAGCCGGTGTAGGCCCCGCCCGCGGCCAGCCGCCGTTCGAGCGACACGCGCGAGGCCTTCCAGAACTCCTGCCGGCTGCGCGACGTGAACTGGCGGCCCGGAAACAGCGGATACATGTGGGACATGTGGCGCTGGCCGGGTTCGGGCTCATCGAAGTCCTTCGACCATTCCTGCAACTGCCCGTGCTTGCCGATCTGATACGGAATCAACCGCTCGCGCGCGGCTTGCAGTTTGGCGGAAAAATCCGAGGGGAGTTGCAAGATGCGCGCCGCCTCGATGCAGTTGGTGAACAGCTCCGAGATCAGCGCCAGGTCCATGGTGCAGCCGTCGCTGGTCTGCGCGGTGCGGCCGTCGGGAGCGGTGAATGTGTTCTCGGTCGAGTGCGACGGGCACGTGGTGAGTCGGCCGTCTTGGCGTTCGATCAGCCAATCCAGGCAGAACTGCGCAGCGCCTTGCATTACGGGGTAAGCGCGGGCGCGCAGGAATTCGCGATCGCCCGAAAACGCATAGTGCTCCCACAGATGCTGGCAGAACCACGGCGCGCTCATGGCCCAATTGGCCCAGGTGGGCGAGCCCGTGCCGTAGTTGCCGACCGGCGCCGATTGACGCCACAGGTCCACGTTGTGGTGCGACACCCAGCCGCCGCAGCCATAGTTGATTTGGGCGGTCTTCGCGCCATTCCGGCTAAGCCCCTCGATCAAGTCGAACAAGGGTTGGTGGCACTCGGAGAGGTTGCAGGTTTCGGCGGGCCAGTAGTTCATCTGGGTGTTGATGTTGGCGGTCCAGTTGGAACTCCACGGCGGCCGGATCTGGTCGTTCCAGATGCCCTGCAAATTGGCGGGCTGCGTGCCGGGACGCGAACTGGCAATCAGCAAATAGCGGCCGTACTGGAAGTAGAGCGCGGCCAGCGCGGGGTCCGGTGTGGCGTTGAACGCATGCAGGCGCTCGTCGGTGGGCAGGCTGGAGGAGCTCAGATTGGGCAAGTGCAAATTCACGCGCCGAAACAGTTTCTGGTGATCCGCGATGTGGGCATCGCGCAGCGCGGCATACGGCTTGCGTTGCGCGGCGTCGAGAATCTTGCGGTTGCGCGCGGCAATCTCGGGCGCCGAGACGTCGGGATCGCGATCGAATCCGCGATAGCCGGTTTGCGCGGAGATCAGCAAAGTCACAGTTCGTGCATGCTCGATGCGGAGACGGTTGCCATCGCGGCGAACGGAGCCTGTGTCAACGACAGCCCTGAGGGCAGCTTCAAAGCGCATGCCCTTGCCTTCGGCGTCGTCGTAGACGATGGGATGCCCGGAGCCATGGTAGTTGGGATCGACATGCGACGGCGCTTTGCCGGCGAGCCGCAGCACGCCGTCATCGCTCGCTTCCGCGGTGGAGCGGACCGGGCTGTCGATCGAGACGGTCAGGTTCATGCCGCCCGGATCGGTGGTGGTCAGGCGAGTAACCATGACTTGATCGGGCGCGGACGCAAAGGTTTCCCGCGCGTATTCGGCGGCGCCCACGCGGTAACTGACCCGCGACACTGCCGTATCCAGATTCAATTCGCGCCGGTAATTTTGCGCTTCCGCCGGATGATCGAATTGCAGTTGGAGGTTCGCGAGCGGCTGGTACGACTGGTTGAAGGGACCCTGCATCTGCTTGCAGACCTGGTCGGCGGCCACATAGTCGGCCTGCTCGAGCACCAGGCGCCGCACTTCAGGCAGATGCTTTTTGGCATCCGGATTATTCCACTCGCGCGGCGAGCCGGACCACAGCGTGTCTTCATTCAACTGCAGCCGTTCGTTTTGGATGCCGCCGAAGACCATGGCGCCCAGCCGGCCATTGCCGATGGGAAGCGCGTCGGTCCAGGTGGCGGAAGGCTGCCTGTACCAAAGCAGCAGGGCCTCGGGCGACTTCGTCAGGCTATTGGCGGTATACAGCGCGGCGGTAACGCCGGCTACGAATTCACGTCTTGTGGATTCCGGCATGCGGGGAATCCTTATCTGGTAGTGAGCTTGGCGGCCTCGAGCGCGCGGTAGCCGCCGTCGAGAGAAATCGCCGTTTGGTAGCCCATCTTCTGCAGCGCGTCGGCCGCGAGTGCCGAACGGAACCCGCCGCCGCAGTAGAGCACCAGCGGCGTGGCTTTGTCCGGCACTTTGGTTTCGATATCGCGTTCGATCACGCCCTTGCCGATGTGGATCGCGCCGAGCGCATGGCCTGCGGCGAATTCACTCTCCTCGCGGACGTCCACCAGCAGATGCGGCTGGCCGCTGTTGCGCATCTGCTGGTACTCGTCGATGTTGATCTGGCGGACGCGGCTCTTCGCGTCGTTCACAATGTTTAGAAAGCCCGGTGTGTGATCCATTCCACGCTGATTTTAGCGCAAGCAGAACACGCCGCTGCCGGCCACCGACCCGTTAATCGTGATGTCCACCCGGTAGGTGCCGGCGCCCAGGGACGAGGCGCCCAGATTGTAGACATATTGGCAGCCGGAGATGCGGAAACTCGACGCATTGTCGGC
>DOZZ01000015.1:4259-4747 GCA_003517725.1 Bryobacterales bacterium
AATTTCACCGGTACGACGCCTCTCGATCCGCTGAAAACGCTCGACCCGTCGGATTTGATGGGCGGCTGGACCAGCGCATTGAACGTGCTGACCGGGTCCAGGCGAAAGTAGTGCACGGCGTTGTTCAGAATGCCCAGGCCTATGATCTGGCCGCCATCGTTAATGCCCAAAGCGGAGGTGAGTATCCAGCCGGAGCCCGCTGGAATCGCGTTGTTCAGGTCGTACATCGTGGAATCAATGTAGACGAAAGCGTGTTTGATATTGGTGTTGGGATCCGTGGTCGCGGAGTAGCCCACCACGTGGCCGGCCGTGTTGATGGATTTGGCCGAGCTATAGCCGCCGCCCAGCGTACCGAGATCATTGCCCGCTACCAGCGGACCAACCGAGCCGGCGGCGGTCCTGAAAGCGTGGAAGTTGGGACCGCCAGGCCCGGTGTCGGCATCCCCCACCACCTGGCCGGACGCATTGATAGCAGCGGCGAAACTATA
>DOZZ01000015.1:4898-15780 GCA_003517725.1 Bryobacterales bacterium
GCGGCCGTGCGGAAGGCGTGCTGGACCCCGCCAGCGTCCGTGCTCATACCCACCACCTGGCCCAGGTTATTCAAACTCTGGGCCGCGACGTAGCTGCCGCCCAAAGTTCCAATGTTATCGAGACTCCAGTCGATCGTGCCGTCGGCTGCGGTGCGAAAGCCCGAAGGCCCAAAGTTGCCGGGGAGGACATCAAATCCGCTGACCTGACCGGCGCTGTTGATGCCGGTGACCGAGGCGTTGAAGGCGTTCATCTGGGTGCCGAGGTCGGTGACCGTGTAGTTGGGCTGCCCCTGCGCGCGAACCGTCAGCGTGAGGCCCAAGATAATGCAAAAAGCAGCGACGAAATGCCTATGTTAACTTCTCATAAAGTGGCCCTTACGCTAACATACGTATTGCGAGAAGTCGAGATAATTAACGCAATTAATTATACAAATCTAATCGTTTTTTGGGACTTTAGTTCGACATTCCGGAAAAGCTAGGCGCAAATATCCAGCCAGTTCCTATGGCCCTGGCAAGATTTCAAAGCAGGAAGTGGTCGACTTACAAGGGAAATTCCTGGTAATTCAAACCAAGGAAGAGTTTGGTGCTGGAGGAGGGGGTCGAACCCTCATACCCAGTGAAGGATGCGGGATTTTGAGTCCCGTGCGTCTGCCAGTTCCGCCACTCCAGCAACTCTGGACAATTTGCATCCTAGCAGAGAGGAACCGCCGGCGGGGAGCACCACGCTTTACTGATGGCATTGTTCAAGACGCAGACGGCGGCGGTGTTCGGCATCGACGCGCACCTGATCGACGTGGAGGCGGACCTCTACAAATCCGGCATGGCGCGCGACTTCATGCTGGTCGGGATGCCCGATGCGGCCGTGCGGGAGGCGCGCGAACGAATCAAGAGCGCTCTCATCAATTCAGGCTTCGGGTATCCCAATAAAGCCCTGACGATCAACCTGGCGCCCGCGACGATCCGAAAGGAAGGCGCGGGCTTCGACTTGCCCATGGCCCTCGCGATTCTGGGCGCGATGGGAACCATCAAAAGCCTGGACCATCACCTGACCACCGGCGAACTATCGCTCGACGGTGCGCTGCGGCCAGTGCGCGGAGCGCTCTCGATGGCGGTCTGCGCGCGCGATACGGGCTTTCGCAACCTGGTGCTGCCGGCCGAGAATGCGGCCGAAGCTTCGGTGGTGGAGGGCCTCAACGTGTACGGCGTGCGCAGCCTGCCCGAAGTAGTGGCGCTGCTGTCGCGGCCGGGCGAGTTCCAGCCGGTGCTGCCGCTGGCCGCCAGCCCGCCAACCGACGCCGAGGAGCAGCCCGATTTTCGGGACGTGCGGGGGCAGGCCACCGCCAAACGCGCGCTGCAGGTGGCGGCGGCCGGCGGCCACAACGTGCTCATGATCGGGCCGCCGGGCTCGGGCAAGACGATGCTGGCGCGCCGCCTGGCGGGCATCCTGCCGGACCTCACCTTTCCGGAGGCCATCGAGACCACCAAGATCTACAGCATCGCGGGCCTGCTGCCGGCGCGCGCGGGGCTCTTGCGGCATCGCCCGTTTCGCGCGCCGCACCACACCATTTCCGATGCCGGTCTGGTGGGCGGCGGCTCGGGCGCGCCGCGTCCGGGCGAAGTGAGCCTGGCGCATCACGGCTTGCTGTTTCTGGACGAATTTCCGGAATTTCCACGCAACGTGCTGGAACTGCTGCGGCAACCGCTGGAGGAGGGCTCGGTCACCATCGCGCGCTCGAATATGACGCTGTGCTTCCCGTCCAGCTTCATGCTGGTGGCCGCCATGAACCCGTGCCCGTGCGGTTTTTACGGAGACGCCACGCGCGAGTGCCGCTGCAACTCCGGCACCATCCAGCGCTACCTGGCGAAGATCAGCGGGCCGCTGCTCGACCGCATCGACATCCACATCGAAGTGCCGGCCGTACCGTATGTCGAGTTGCGCGGGGAGCGCGGCAACAGCGAATCGTCCGAGGCACTGCGGGCGCGCGTGCGTTCGGCCCGCGAGCGGCAGATGGTCCGCGGCTTCACCAACGCGTTGATGCCGTCGCCGCGCATCCGCGAGCATTGCCGCCTGGATGCCGGCGGCGAGCGCACGCTGGAAATGGCCGTGCGCAAGATGAGCCTCTCGGCGCGGGCGCACGACCGCATCCTGCGGGTGGCGCGCACCATCGCGGACCTCGACGAAGCCGGCCCCGTGGCCGCCAAGCACGTGGCGGAAGCGGTGCAGTACCGCAGTTTGGACCGGAGCTACTGGCATTAGCCAGGCTGAATCCCTGCCCTCCAACAACTAACGCGGGGATGCCTTACTGCGTGTACAAGGATCGTCGCGCCGCAAAGAATAATGGCGATCACGGCACTGTAAATCTTCATGAAGGCTCGATCATAGCGTGACGGTTCTATACTGGCTAGTGGCGCATTCGCGCCGGGAGGACTTTCATGAGTGTGCCCGATGCCGTTCTGACTGCCATGCGCAAGACGAATGACCTGTTCCATACCGCCGTAGTAGGCAAGCGGGACGTGCAACAACTCGACCGCATTTATACAGCCGGCGCGCGCCTGCTGCCTCCCGGAGCCTCCATGATTACCGGACGCGACGGCATCCGCGCGTTTTGGCAGCAGGCCATCGCCGGCATGGCGTTGGAATCCGCGCGCCTCACCAGCGTGGAAACGCAGATGGCCGGCGAGAATGTTTTTGAGATCGGACGCGCCGACCTGACCATGACCGAGGGCCAGAGCGCCACCGTCAAATACGTGGTGCTGTGGAAGCAGGAAGATGGCGACTGGAAGTGGGATGTCGATATCTGGAACGCCGATTAACTCACACCAAACGCGAGAAACGGCGCTGCCAGTTCGGGAAATCCACTCCCATCGCCATCGAAACTGCCAATCCGAAAACTAGAGCGGACAGCAGCGGGTGCCATGCGAAGAGGGGAGCAGGAGCCGGCGCACTGTTCCCGAGAGCAGTCATAAGCGCTCCGCCGATCACGCTGGCGGCAGCCGCCCACTGGCCCCACAACATTGGCGCTCGCGCCTCGCCGCGCCATGCCTCCTCGACAAACCGGCCGAGGCCGGTGAGGACGAAGTAGATGCCCGCAATCAGGTGCAGCGGCGCAGACAGCGTCCACAAGCGCGTCACGGCCAGCGCTACCAAGGCATTCCAAAAGATGGAGTAAACAGGGGTGGGATGGAGCGGCACGCCGATCCGCGCGGTCAAGCGATAGCCCAGCCTGCCAATGGCCTGGGCCCACGGGCCCCCAACCGAAAGAGCCGCGAGTGCCAGCCATGGGCTGGTTCCAAACAGCGGAGCACTCAGCGCTCCTAGCACACCGCCCAATAAGCCGCCATAAAAACGGGGCGAACCGTCAACGAACCGCGCCCACAGCGCAGCGCCCATGACGATCAGGCCGGCAGACACGAGCACGGGCGCCTGATGTCCCGGACCCGCCATGCTGATGGCGATCCACATTCCCACAGATGCGCCCGCAAAGACATAAATGCCACCGTTAAAGAACCGCACGGGGCCAATTCTCCACTCCCGCCGGGAGTTGCCGCTGCACTGGGCTTGCGTTCGCGCGGCTTGCCATAGAGCAGGGCCTCGGCCCACCAGCCACGCGGTGGCGGCTCCGCCCAGCACGTCGAGCAGCGAATGCTGCCCGGTGGCGATACAACTGGCCGCAACCATGAGCGCCCAGCCATGGAAAAGCCATGCCAGCCTCGGCCACCGCCGCGAAAAGACTTGCGCGGTGAGCACCGCCCAAATGACGTGGAACGACGGGAATGCCGCACCGGGGCTATCTAGCCTCCGGTCCCAGAGCAATAGGCGCCCGAGCACCGTATGGGGCGTGAACGGGCGCGGCGGCGCTATCAGCGGAAGCGCGAGGTAAAGAGGAAAAGCCACCAGCATGGCCGCCAGCCCGCGAGCCGAGAAGGTGCGAAGGTCGCTTCGAGTCCGGGCGAAAAGCGGCGCCAACGCGGTTAGCACGTAGGTGCTGAAATAGAAGATCTCCGGCCATTCGAGCACCGGCAGCCGTTGTTCGAACGGCAAGGCGCCGGAGACGGCATCGGGCGGAGTTCCCATGGCCACCACGGCTTCGTACATCACCAGCCAGGGCAGCAGCACGAAGAGGTAGCAAGCCACGCGCTCCAAGCCCGCGGGCGATGACGTGCCAGCTGCGGGCAACCGCACACGCGGGATGGCATCGAATCGCTCGTTGCGATGGCGCCGCTCATATCCCAGCACCATGGCGGCGCAACCCAGCGCGACGATGGGCGAGATCAGCCACAGTCCGCTGGCGGAACCGGCGGCGATCGAGATGCCCACGCAAAGCATGGGGAAACCGGTGTAGATGGGGTGCGGCAGCAGCCGAAAGATTCCCTGCCCGAGCAGCAGAAGCAATATCCCGCTCGAAGCCGCCGCTAAACCGACAGGCCACGAAGTCACGGCAGGAAGCCGCACGATGTCGGCGGTCGCCCTGGCCCAGGCCGCCAGTGGGATGGCAAACAGGGCTACGAACAGCGCCGCATAGAGCGCTTTAGCCGGAGAGCTCAGGCGGGTGTTTCGGCGTTGGGCCAGAAGCTGGCGAGCGGCTGTCCGCTTCATTTCGCGGCTTTGAGATCGGTCCGCTTCCTGTAGCGGATATGGCGAGGATTATAGCGCGCTTCGCTACTACTCCTTTAGCGCGGGCCATCCATCGTCGGCGACGGGGTGCCGGGGGCGGCGGCGCGCGCTTTCGCGGGATCGAACACGCGCGGATCCACCGGAAGCACCTTGTACTGCGCCGGGTCAGGCGTCGTCGAGAAGACATCCGAGAGGTCCGCGGCCGCGGCATCGAACAGGTTCAGCGGCGGCACCCCAAGCAGGCGGAAGACAGTCTTAATGAGTCCCGGGAAACTGCTGTTGACGTGCGAGACATAGTTACGGCGGCACCACGGGCCCACGGCCAGCAGCACGGTGCGGTGCGCATCGATGTGGTCGCGGCCGCTCTGCGCATCGTCTTCAGTGATGAAGATGGCCATGTCCGGCCAGTACGCCGTCTGGGACAGGTGTTCGACGATGCGGCCCAGCGCGTAGTCATTATCCGAGACGAAGGATGCCTCATACGGATAACCATCGGCGGGCCGCGCGCCGGCGGTGTGGTCGTTCGGCAGATGGATGTAGATCAGGTCCGGCATGGGCTGCTGGCCGGGTCCGTAAAGCCGATCGAATTCCTGGATAAACTGCGTGGCGCGATACTGGTCCGGGATGTTCATGTTGAAGCCGGGATATTCGCGCGAAGTATTGCGGTAGAGCGCGTCGGGCATGGGCACGTTCGTCATGAAGCGCGCGCCAGTGGGTTCTTCGCCCGGCTCCTCCTGCACGCCCGCGAGTTCGAAGCCCTCGCCAAAATTGCGAAAAGTCTTGCCCGCGGCTTCGAACTGCTCCCAGATGGTGCCGGCTTCCGGCATCTCTTCGGGATGCACCGAGGAATTGCCGTTGGCGAACAGCAGGCGGCCGGGGGCCGCGGGAGTTAGCCGGAACGATTTCTGCCCGGCATAGGAGGCCAGCAGCGAAGACTCGGTCCAGGCATCGGGGTAGGCGCCGACCAGCCAGTGGTGGCCGTCGACGCTGACGTCGGAATCCGCGTGGAAGTTGTCGCTGAAGGCGAACTGATCGGCCAGTGCGTGGTGGTTAGGCGTGATGTCGACCTTTTGCAGACTGAGCCGGCCGCCCTTCCCGTCGGCGTAGCCCAGGCGCCCGTAGCGCGCCAGCGCCGGGATGCCGGCGACCGGGCCGTTGGAGGCTTTCTGATCGCCGAAGACTTCATCGAAGGTGCGATTTTCTTTTACGATGATGACCACGTGCTTCACCGGTGGCAGCGCCGGATCCGCGCCGGGGGATGGCAGCAGACCATTGGCGGAATACACGCGCACGGTCATTTTTGTCAGTTCCTCCGGTGACGGCAGGGGCAGCACCGACACCGTGCCGCGCAGCATCACGCCGGCCATCACGCTGCCCTCCCAGGCTTGCACAATCGCGCGGGTGCTGGGGCCGGCGCCGCGGCCTTTGGCATTCGCGACGTAGAGCGTGCCGCCATCCACCAGCGGCTTCACCGGAAACCAGCCGACCGGAATGTGGCCCACTACGGTCTTCGACGCCGGGTCCAGCACGCCCACGGCATTGATGCCGGCTTCAGCCACCAGCAGGTGTTTATGCGTCTCGTCCCAGGCCATCCCCAGCGGCAAAATGCCGCGTAATGTTTCGAGCGTGGGGATGCGAATCGGGATTTCGCCAGTCACCGTGGCCGCTGCCGCGTCCACGATGCTGATGCTGTCGGAATGCGCGTTGGCCACATACACCACGCCACCAACCGCCAGCACCGCCGAGGGACTGCTGCCGCCGTGAACCTTGTCCTGGATGGGGGGCCCGGTGCGCACCAGGTTTGCGAGCTCGGGCTTGTTCGGATGCTCAACATTCACGATGGCCAACGAGTTGGCCTCGCGCACATTGGGGTCGCCCAAACCGGGCACCGCCACGTCCGTGGCCGCCCCCGTCTTACGCTGAACGCCGGCGACGGCTTCGGGCGACGGGTAACCGAACGCGGGAAAGGGCAGACCGGTTTGCGGCTTCTTGGTGTCGGCGCCGGGCACGGCCGAATATTGGAAAATTCCGAGACACGTGACGAAGGCGCGCTTGCCATCGGGGGCCAGCGCCACGGCGAACGGCAGACGCCCCACTTTGACCGAACCGAGCGGCGCGCTCTGCTTCAAGTCGAAAGCGACTAACCGGAAGTTGGCCTGGTCGACGACGTAGAAGATGCCGCGCGACTGATCCAGCGCCAAGTCCCCCGCGAAGCTGTTGGTCGCGCCATTCTGGTTAAGGTCCCAGATGCGGCGTTTGGCTCCGCTCGCGGCATCCACCATCCGCACCCGTCCGGATTCGCCCTCCGACACCAGCAGCGATTTGTCGCCCGAGAAAGCGATGCCCATAAAAAGGCTGCGCCAGTCCTCGCTCTCGGGCGCGGTTTTTTTTGCCGTGCCGAAGTTGTGGATGGTCCAGGCGCCTTTCTTGTCCTGCTCGAGCACGCTAATGGTCTGCACTTCGCGGCCAATGTTGGCGGTCGCCAGAGTCGAGCCCTTGGCGTTGATGGCCAGCCCGAAAGCGCCCGGACCGGTGGTGAGCGAGACTCCGGCTGGCGCCAGAATGCGGCCGCCGGGCAACACCCCTGCAGTTCCGGCCGGGCCGGCCGGCACCGAGTAATGCGCCCCCGCCGGTGGCCGATAGTTCACGGGTTGGGCATAAACGCCCTCAAGAAAAGCCGCCAGCAACAGCGTGAACCGGACCGCAAAAGGGGTGCGTCTCATGGAATGTGCGTCGCCTGCCGTTTCAATTGTCCAATGTTCCCGGATCTTTCCAAAGTTTTAGTAGAGATGAACGCGACACATTTCGGTCTATAGTAGGTTTTTGATGCTCGAATCCGCCTCCCTCTCCGACGTTGGCAGCGTTCGGCCCAACAACGAGGATTTTTGTAGGATCTTCCCGGAGCTGGGCCTTTTCGTCTTGGCGGACGGCATGGGCGGCGCCCGCGGCGGCGAGTTTGCCTCACGCCTCGCGGTCGACACCGTGGCCGAGCTGATCGGCGCTGCTCCAGTGCGCGATGCCGCCACCCTGCTGCGCGCCATCGAAGACGCCAATCACCGGGTCTACGACAAGGCTGCCGAGCAACCGGAGCTCGAAGGCATGGGCACCACGCTGGTCGCCGCCATGGCGGTTAACCGGCTGGATCACGACGGCAAAGCAGGCCAGCAGATCGCCATTGCCAGCGTGGGCGACAGCCGCGCCTACCTTTTTAAAGACGGTGCTCTGCGCGCCATCACCGAAGACCAGACTTGGGTTGAAGAGGTGGGCCGGCCCATGGGGCTCGATGACCAGAGCCTGCGGCGTCACCCCATGCGCCACGTGCTGACCATGGCCATCGGCGTCAGCATGCCGCTCTCGATTCGCTATTACTCCATACGGCTGAACTCCGGCGACATGCTGCTGCTGTCGAGCGACGGCCTGCACGGCGTGCTGGATGCGGGACAGATCTCGGCCATCATGGGCGATTCGGCAAAGAACCTGTCAGAGAAGTGCGAAGCCCTGGTGGAGGCCACGCGTGCCGCGGGTGCGCCGGACAACGTGACCGTCGTCATCATCCGGGCGAAGTGAACTAATGAATGGGAACGTCGGTGCAACACTTGGAGAGCCAGCAATACCGACTTGCCTAAAACTTTTATCCAACCCGTATTTCCCGGTCAGTTTTCAGTGCACCGGCACGGCCAACGGCTACAAGCTCAATTAAGTCTGAAGGGCACTCTGAAGGGCACTACGATGGAAGCGTGTCCCTCCCCGCACTCACCACCACCGGCGCATCCATCGTGGAGGCGCTGACCGGACGGCCGGTGCTGCTGCGGGGCATAAATCGATCCGGCCTCGAATACAGTTCGCCCCAGGGCGCTGAGGCGCGCATCACGGCGGGCGAAATCGAGTACATCGTCAACGAGTGGCGCGCCAACGTGATCCGGCTGCCATTCAACCAGGCCTGGGCGCTGCAGCGGCCGGGCTACGATGCCGGGCCCTATCTCGACGCGCTCGATTTCGTGATCCAGACCGCCGCCCGCGCCGGCGCTTATACGCTGCTCGATCTACAGTGGCTGGACGCGGTGACGCCGCGCGGCACGTTAACCAACGGCCGGATGAACTACGTGCCGCCGCTGCCCGATACGGGCAGCATCGCGCTCTGGCGTCAGCTGGCCGAGCGTTATCGCGATGAGCCCTCGGTGCTCTACGACATCTTCAACGAACCGCATGACGTGCTGGAGGACGATGCGGCGCCGCTGCTGGGAATCGACGCCAACGGCCGGACATTTCCGTTGCCTTCGAGACGCGTCACGATGGCCGAGTGGCAGCCATGGGCCACGCATCTGATCAACGCCGTCCGCGAGCGTAATCCGGGGGCGCTGATTTTTGTGTCGGGCGTCGATTGGGGCTACGATTTGCGCGGCTTTCCACTAACAGACGATACGGGCGTGGTCTACGCGACCCACGTTTATAGCAGCAAGGGCACCGACTGGGATGCCGCCTTCGGAGATCTGGCACGTACCCGGCCCGTGTTTGCCGCCGAGTGGGGCGGCGGCGATCGGGATATCGCCTGGGGCCTGGAACTCTACCGTTATCTGACCGCACTCGGCGTGGGCTGGACGGCCTGGAGCTGGTCTGACGATCCGCGTTTAATCAAGGCCGGCAGCTTGGATACAACGGCGTTCGGAAACCTGGTACGCGCCGCGTTGGCATCTTAGCCGATACACTGAAGGCATGCAGTCCGGACCACGCGTGGCGCTGGTTGGCATGGCCATCAGTGGTTCCCTGGCCGCGCTAAAGATCGTGGTCGGACTTTTCGCCGCGTCCACCTCGGTGCTGGCGGACGGCTTCGAATCGGCCGGCGATGTGTTGGCCAGCGGCCTGGTGTTTGTGGGCCTGACCGTCGCGGCCAAGCCCGCCGACCTGAACCATCCTTACGGCCACGGGCGCGCCGAAACACTCAGCGGCTTTCTGCTGGGCCTGCTGCTGTTCGCGGGCGGCGCGGCGATCGCGACACACGCCATCGTGGGCGCTGGCAATGTCACGCGCGTTCCGGCGCGTTACGCCATCGTGCCGCTGCTGATCTCGATTGCGGCCAAGTCCGTCATGGTTAGCGTGAAGCTGCGCGTGGGCCGCCAATCGGGCAGCAGCGCGCTGGTGGCGGACGCGTGGAACGACGGCATCGACATGCTGTCGGCGCTGGTGGCCATCACGGCGTTGAGCTTGACCCTGTTCGACCCCGTGCGCTTCCTGCGCGCGGACCACTACGGCGCCTGCGCCATCGGCATCATCATGGCCGGCACCGGCGTGCGGGTGGCGCGCGACACCGCCACGCAGCTGATGGACACCATGCCGGAGGAGCGGCTGCTCGATCAGATCCGGCGCGCCGCGCTGGCCGTGGCCGGCGTACGCGGCGTGGAGAAATGCTTTGCGCGCAAGACCGGCCTGAAGTACCACGTCGATATTCACATTGAAGTGGACCCGCGGATTACGGTGCGCGCCTCGCACGAAATCGCGCGCTCGGTGCGCGAGCGCCTGCGCCTGGATCTGCCCTGGGTGTACGACACGCTGGTGCATGTGGAGCCATCGGCGGAGCCCGAAAGCGTAAGCTATCCTCGAAATATGGAGCACGGTATTTTCCCCAACGTGACGCTCAGTGCGGACCAGACCACGCTAACGCGTGAGCCTTTCGGCGATCTGCGCATTTATTTTGAAGGCCGCACCGATCTGCTGCAATCCATGACCGCTGGCAGCCTGTTGCTGAAGGCCGGCATGAGCCCGCACCCGCCGCATCAGCACCCGGAAGAAGAGTTTCTACTGGTGACCGAAGGCACCGGCGAAATTATGGTGGACGGCACGACCACGCAAGTGGGCCCAGGCTCGCAGATGTATTGCGCGGGCAACAAATGGCACGAGATCAAGAACACCGGCACGACGCCGATGCTGTTCTACTTCTATAAATGGCTGGCCTAAGGCTTATTCCAGAGTTACCGACGCGCGCAGATTAGCGATGCCGGCCGTGTAGCGCGCGTCGATAACCGAAAAAGCGATCGCGTCATCCAGCCATTCGTGCCACTCGCCGTCGGGATCGTGCGAGGCTGCCGTGACGGTGTAGAAGCCGGGGCACAGCGCCGCGGCAAAGCGGAAGCCGACCGTTATGCGATCACCGGCGGCGCGTGGCCCGAGCGCCAGTTTCTCCAGTTCGGTATTGGTGCCGTAGACATTCACGCCGGCGCGCGTGCGCAGCATGATGCCGACGACCGGTTCCGATACGGCCTCGTCGAATTG
>DOZZ01000230.1:0-2167 GCA_003517725.1 Bryobacterales bacterium
TAGCCGCGCGCCCGAGCGCGCGAGCACGTCGGGGACCCGGAAGCCGTCGCCGATCTCGATCAGTTCGCCGCGTGAGACGATCACCTCGCCGCCGCGCGCCAGTTCATGCAAGGCCAGAAACAGTGCGGCGGCCCCATTGTTGACCACCATGGCGGAGGCGCCGAACAGCCTGTCCAGCAGCGGCCGCATGTGCTGATCCCGCCGCCCGCGGCGTCCGGCGTCGAGGTCGTATTCCAGGTTGGAGTATCCGGAAATGGGCGTCCAGTCGCCCAGCGGCGCGCGCCCTAGATTGGTGTGCAGCACGACGCCGGTGGCATTGATCACGGGAACCAGCGAGGGCGACCGCAGCGCCGCGATACGCCCGGCCACCTGCCCGGCGAGCGCAGCGGCGTCCGGGATGTCGGCGGGCGCAAGCCGAATTTCGGCCAGCACGGCTCTTACCTCGGCCAGCAGCAGGGCGCGCGGCACATCGGGCAGCGCGGCTTCGAGCCGTTCGAGCACCGCATGCACGGAGGGCAACTGGCGTAAATCCGCGGGTGTCACACCGCGATGGTACTGGCACGGCGGCGGGGAGGCAAGTGAACGTCCGAAGCTGCTACACTGGACATCAGTTCTCACCGTTCGATTCGGGGCGTGGCTCAGCCTGGTAGAGCGCCTGGTTCGGGACCAGGAGGCCGGAGGTTCGAATCCTCTCGCCCCGACCAATCCTTTCAATATCTTACAAGCGGCGGGCGCAAAAACAGCCCAACCAGAACGAGTTTGTTCGGCGAAACGACGTTTGCGTCTACCGCACTCGCGGCAGAGAACGCGATCACTTGGCGAGCCTTTTGATTTCAGGTCCGTTTCAGGTTCATTGCGGGGAAGTACCGCCCGATCTAACGTGGGTAGCGACCTACGGCGGCCAGCAGTCGCCGCTCCACGACCCGCTTGTCGAGGTTGAGCTTGAGTAGTCGTGCCGTTGCTTTCCCTTCGGCCGTGAGTGGCTCGATCACGGCTCCTCGAAATACGAAGTGCTCATCCCAGCGATGGCGCCTTGGGTTGAATAGATTCACGAATGCGCCGCTCTGAGTGTCGAGCGAGCCGATATCGCTCCCCTTCCATGCATTGCATCGAAGACAGGCGTACGCAAGGTTTTGGGAATCCGATAGCCCGCCATGTTTGCGGCTGACGATGTGGTCTATTTGGTGCGGCGAATACGAATCGTCTTCATGAAGAAGGCAATACTCACATGAGTAGGCGGCTCGTTCCGCGACGAATCGCCGCAGCGACTCGCTTACATCACTGCCCAAGCTGGGTGAGTTGACGTGCCCGCGCCTTTGCCATGATCATGATGTGCTCAAGTTGCAGGTAGTCTTCGAGTTCAGATTGGTCTTCGGCGGAAATGCTGCCTTGGTTGGAGCGTTCGATCAACCCCGCCACGCGCTGCTGCACGCTATCGGAAGGATGGAACGCGACCACCGCCTCCGGAGTTGTACCCGCTGCGATGAAATCGATAATTTCCTCGTATGATTTAGTGGCGCTCATCATCGATCCGGCGGGCTTAGGTGGCTTGGTCCCCCATCAGCTTTCAAGCATACCGCCAATCGTTAGCTTACCGTCAGTCTGTGGCAAAGGAGGCCATTTGGAGAGCGAGCGTCCTCTCGGCGATACGCTGAGGGTCCACCAATTGAAACTGTGCGTGTGCACTACCGGCCATGCGCGATCAAAGTCTAAGGGCCAGGTTGGGACCGATCTTCGCAACTTTAGTCAAAGTGCAACTTCGATACAATCCAAAGCGCGGGGCAACCCGCGTTATGAACCGCAGACAATTTGTCCAGATCATCGGCGCCACTGCCGCGACGCCCAACATTCACGCGGCCGCGGCAACCTCAGTCGGCATCGCTACAGGCAAAGGCTACTCTCCTCAGCCACCGGTGGTGTGGGCCATGCAGCAACTGGAGAATTCGCTCACATCGAGAGGCATTTCCGTGCGCCGCTACGATTCCGGCGCGAGCGCCCCGCCTGATCAGTTTCTAATCCTGGTCGATCGGCTCACAGGCACGCCGGAGAGTGTTCGCATCGCGCCGCTCGGCAAACGCCCCGGGATTGCCGTTTTGGCAGGGGATGCCCGCGGCGCTTGTTACGGCCTGCTGGAACTGGCCGACCGCGTCCAGAACGCGACGGATCC
>DOZZ01000230.1:2305-4476 GCA_003517725.1 Bryobacterales bacterium
CGGCTCTTCACCAGCGAGGTTCACGATAAGCCCTGGTACAACGACCGCGAGATGTGGCCGCAATACCTCACGATGCTCGCCATGCATCGCTTCAATCGATTCAACCTGAGCTTCGGGATCGGCTATGACTTCCTGCAGAACGTCACGGACGCGTACTTTCTGTTCACGTATCCGTTCCTGCTGGCGGTGCCTGGGTACAACGTTCGCGTGCCGCAACTTCCGGACGCCGAACGCGACAGCAATCTGGCGATACTGAAGTTCATCAGCGAGCAGACCGTTGCGCGCGGCATGGATTTCCAATTGGGACTGTGGATGCACGGCTACAAGTGGCTCAACAGCCCCCATCCGAACTACACCATCGAAGGACTCGACGCGGAGAACCACGGCGCGTATTGCCGCGATGCGCTGCGATTGTTGCTGACAAAATGCCCGGCGATTAGCGGCGTTACTTTCCGCATCCACGGCGAGAGCGGCGTCGAAGAGGGCAGCTTCGACTTTTGGAAGAAGGTCTTCGACGGGGTCGCGACGTGCGGCCGCAAGGTCGAAATCGACATGCACGCCAAGGGCATGAACGAAGGCATGCTCAAGATTGCCGTGGCGACCGGTATGCCGGTGAAGGTCTCGCCCAAATATTGGGCTGAGCACCTGGGCATGCCCTACAACCAGGCCGAGATCCGCGAACTGGAACGCCCGAAAGGGCAGGCAGGCAGCGCGCTGATGAAGTACAGCGCGGGTTCCCGCAGCTTCCTGCGGTACGGCTACGGAGACCTTCTTCGCGAAGACCGCAAGTGGGGCGTCCTCACCCGCATCTGGCCGGGTACGCAGCGGCTGCTGCTGTGGGGCGATCCCGTCACTGCCGCGGCGCACGCGAAGGCATTTGGTTTCTGTGGCGGCGATGGGGTGGAAATTTGCGAGCCGCTCTCCTTCAAAGGCCGCCGCGGATCGGGCGTTGCGGGCGATCGCTGCGGTTACGCCGATGCGTCTTTGCAAACCCGCTGGGACTGGCAGAAATACGAGTACACCTATCGTGTCTGGGGCCGCCTGATTTACAACCCCGAAGCGGATCCGGATCAATGGCAACGAATGCTTCGAAGAGATTTCCGCGACGCCGCCCGCCCCGCCGAACTGGCGCTCGCCAACGCCAGCCGCATTCTTCCGATTGTGACCACGGCTTACTGCCCGTCCGCGGCTAACAACATATACTGGCCAGAGCTTTACACCAACCAGTCCATCGTTACCGTGGCCAAAGGCGAGCCCTACGGGGACACGCCGTCGCCCAAAGTGTTTGGCAACGCCTCGCCTCTCGATCCGCAACTGTTCTCGCGCGTGAACGATTTTGCGGACGGCCTGTTGGCCGGGCGCCTCGATGGAAAATACTCGCCGGTCGAAGTCGCGCAGTGGCTGGAGGACTACGCCGCCGCAGCCATGGCTAACCTGCAAGAGGCCGCGGCCAAGGTCAGCGGCGAAAACCGTCCGGAATATCGCCGGCTGGCAATCGACGTCTCGCTGCAGGCCGGCCTGGGGAAGTTCTTCGCGGCGAAACTGCGCGCGGGAGTGCTGTACCGCATCCACGAGCTGACGCAAAGCCGTACGGCGCTTCAAAAAGCGTTGGACCAATATCGCGAGGCGCGCGCCGCGTGGGCGGAACTCGCCAACCGCGCCAAGGGCGTTTACGTGGCCGACATTACTGTTGGCGAGCATCCCCAACTGCGCGGACACTGGCTCGATCGGCTGCCCGCAATCGACGCCGACATCGAGAACATGAGGAGGAAGCTCGACAGCGCCGGCGAAGGCGATCCGGGTGTTCACACCGATGTCGCGATCCGCGAGGCTCTGGCCCGACCGCATCGTGTTCAACCGGCACTTCGGCACCAGCCACCCGCCCCGTTCCGGCCGGGGCGCCCTCTGGAAATTCAAGCGTCCCTGCCGCCCGCGGATGACGCCACCGTGCACTTGTTCCATCGGCGCGTCGATCAGGCGGAGCGCTGGGTCAGCACGCCGATGGAATCCCGCGGTGGAAACTATCGCGCATTGGTTCCGGCGGACTACACGCAGTCACCGTTCCCGCTGCAGTATTACTTCGAGGTGCGGAAGGCGGGTCAGCGCGCCGCCCTCCATCCGGGCTTCGCGCCGGAGCTGAACAACCAGCCCTACTATGTGATTCGGCAAGC
>DOZZ01000230.1:4632-8672 GCA_003517725.1 Bryobacterales bacterium
GCGTGTTCTTATCTGGGAATTGCCCAGTCCTAACAAGAAAATATAGACTATGTATATACAGGAGTGGACATGCCGGCAAAAATTGCTCGACTCTTCAACAATGGCGGCAGCCAGGCTGTCAGGTTGCCGGCGGAATTCCGCTTCGAAGGTGACGAAGTCTTTGTCCGTAAGGACGAGCGTACAGGCGACGTGATTCTATCCAGAAAGACCGGTTGGAGCACCTGGGACGAATACTTCGAGCTGCGGGATTCCGGCGCGGCTGTGCCGGCAAACTTCATGGCCGACCGGCCGCTGAACGTCCCGCCGGAAGAAAAACCGCTATTCGGCGAATAAACTGTGAGCAGCCTTTTTATGCTAGATACGGATATATCGAGCTACGTGATCAAAGGCAGTGCGCCGAAGATCGACAGTCGTTTGCGAAAACTTGATGTGATGCAAGTCTGCATCTCAGCCATCACTCGCGCGGAACTACGGTTTGGAGTTCAGAGGCTTCGAGGTGCGACTCGATTAGCTGCGAACATCGAGACGTTTCTGAACGGCATTCATACCTTGCCGTGGGATGAGACGGCCGCCGACCAATTTGCGGAAGTCCGAGCCGGTCTTGAGCGTGGCGGCACGCCCATTGGCATTATGGACACGATGATTGCGGCACACGCCAAAGCGACCCGAGCGATCCTGGTCACCAACAATCTGAAGCACTTTGAAATTGTGAAAGGCCTCGCCGTCGAAAATTGGGCAGCATGAGGCAACGCAAACCGCGCGTCAAGGCGCAGGCCAGAAGAGTTGAAAGCTGGCATGAAAGCAACCACGATCCTCAAAAGCAGCGGCGACGTCTTCACCGGCCTTAGCCGCGTAGCGTAAAATCGTTGAGGCTCATGCAAAAGCAACCGTATCGGACTGCCAGAAGAAGTTTTCTGAAGACGCTGGGGGCAGCCCTCGCAACTGTTGCCCTGGCCCAGAAAAAAGCCACGCTCCGCGTCATTGCTTTTGGCGCCCATCCCGATGACTGCGAGATCAAGGCCGCGGGCACTGCCGCGCTGTGGTCCAGCCTGGGGCACGCCGTCAAATTCGTCGCGACCACCAATGGCGATGCCGGGCACCCCGTACAGGGCGGCGCTCCCTTGGCGCGCAGACGGCGTCAGGAGTCCAATAAAGTCGCGAAAATCCTCGGCATCGAATACGACATCATGGACGTGCACGACGGCGAACTGATGCCCAGCCTCGAGAACCGGCTTGAGATCATCCGTAAAATTCGCGAGTGGCAAGCCGACCTGGTGCTCAGTCCCCGGCCCAATGACTATCATCCGGATCACCGCTATACCGGCGTCCTGGTGCAGGATGCCGCGTATATGGTGGCGGTGCCGGCGGTGCTGCCGAATGTTCCGATCGTGAACCGCAATCCAACGTTCCTCTACTATGAGGATCACTTTCAGAAGCCGACGCCGTTCCAGCCCGATATCGTGGTCGACATCGCTTCCGTTTGGAACAGGAAGATCGATGCTCTGGACGCCAACGAATCGCAGTTCTACGAATTCCAAACCAACGTCAACGCCAGCGTCGCCGTGCCGAGCGGCAAAGAGGAGCGCAAGAAGTGGCTGGCTGAGCGCCGCAAACCAAGTCTCACGCCCGAAATCGAGAAGGCCTACGCGAAGTGGTACGGACCTGGCCAGCGCCCCACGTACTACGAGGCGTTTGAGATCTGCGAATACGGGGCGCAACCGGACCTCACGCGGATTCGAGAGTTGTTTCCGATGCTGCCGCGGTCATGATAGATCCGGTCCACATCAGCGCGTGAAGATGTGGCGGGTGAATGATGGCAGATGATGAACCTGATTCCGCCAGTCCGAAGCCACGGAGGCCGACCATGCGAGAACGATGGCGCTGACTACCGGCCCTAACGGCGCTCCCTGAGAGACAACTAGTAAACCAGGACTGGACTTGCCCGCGTCAAGACGTGCGCGGAAATGGGCGAGCATCGTCCGGCGATCGTGGGTGACGAGAATCCGGCCTTCGCGGGCCGCGCATGCAAGGACTTGAGGATCGCTTACGCCTTCCAGCTCGGCATCGATTGCCGATGTAAAGTCGATTGCAGGTGCCCGCTCGCGAACGCCTTTGACGATGGCAAATTTAAGGTCGGCATCCGCCTGAAAGCGAATGCTCAAGCGCGCGGCTCACCGA
Source organism: Bryobacterales bacterium (assembly GCA_003517725.1). GTDB lineage: Bacteria > Acidobacteriota > Terriglobia > Bryobacterales > Bryobacteraceae > DOZZ01. The sequence goes on from DOZZ01000230.1 coordinate 6,811, forward strand.
TTTTGGCCCGGGCGCGCTGAAGCTTTTCCCAAAGCGCGGGGTCAGCCCGCTCCAGCGCAACAGCGTTCGCTTCCAATTCGCGCTCTGACTGCGCCAGGTATTCATTCAGTTCCGCCTGATGGTCCAGGTAGAACGCGATTGCGCCGTAGATTTGCGCGGGCTTCAGCAGAGGAAAATTCTCCTGAATTGCTTCGGGTGAGTTGCCCTCATTGAACGAGTACACTACGGAGTCCAGCGAAATGCGCGTTCCGGCTATGTAGTAGCCGCCGTTTCGCTGCTCGACGTATTCCCCAGACATAGGTGTCGCTTTACCCCCTAGTATATCGCCGGAATTAGGGTGGATGGCTGGAGTTATGTAGACGGTCAAAGGGCTTTCAGCAGGTCGTGTACGATGCTGCCGGCGCCAAAGGTAACGACCTAGATAATCTGTTCGGGGAACAATCCCGGCATCCAGCGAGCCGCCAGTGCCGCTGGGAACACCAGGCGGAGTGGAGAGCGCGGACTGTCGGAGACCAGCACGCCCTTGTCGACCAGACCCGCCACAATGCGCCGTGCCTGACGCTCGCCCGTGCCCACCACGGCGTCGGCGTCACCCCGCGGCAGCTCACCGCGATAAAGCACGGCTTCGAGAATGCTGCCGGCCTTGGGCGGCAGGGCGCCCACCCTGATTTCCTCGTCGGCCCACATCAGGATGCGCGCCCGCAGGCGGTCCGGCTGGACCAGGCCCTCCATGAAAGTTACCTGGTCAATGCACACGGTAAGAAAAAACCGCGTGAACTCAGCCAGCGCTTCCTCGCTCAACGTGCCGCGCCCGTCGAGATCGTTGCGGCGAGGTCGGTCGCAGTCGGCCAGGTGGCGCTTATACTCTGCGTGGTTGCGCGCCAGGCCACGGGCAACGGACCAGACCGCCCCGGTATCGAGCGCATCGAGCAATGTCGCGTGCGACATCAGCCGCCCCACGCGTCCATTGCCATCGGGAAACGGATGCATCCACATCAGCCGATGGTGCGCCGCGGCGGTGGAGATGATCGACTCAGTCTTGCCCCCGTGCGAATAGACCGCTTCAAAACGTTCCAGGAAACGGGTCAGGGTGCCGGCGCTGATGGCCGTGTGCCGTCCCACCTGAACATCGCGGTGCCGTAATTCCCCCGGCACCACCCGAACGCGCTCTTTGGTAAACGGGTCTTCCACCCACAGAAGATCTTCTGGCAATAACTCACAGAAGCGCCGGTGTATCTCGCGGATACCCGCAATGGTGACGGCGCCGCGGCCGGGCAAGCCTCCGGAATCGATCCACTGCTGTACCGCGATATGGGCACTGGCCTCGAGTTGCAGATCGCGACGGCGCGCGTCCTGGCTGTACTCGTTCTTCAGCGCCCGTTCGATGTCCACCGGGTGCGTGTTATGCCCTTCGATCAGGTTGGAGTAGTAGCAGTTCATCGCCCGCACCAGATCGGCGAGGGAAACCAGCACGCTGGTGGGCAGGCTGCGGCGAAATCCCGCGGACTTGTGGGTAAGCTCGAGCGCCAAGTCCGTCAACGGCCCCCGATGGCGGGATCCCTCACCCAGGAGCAAGGGCTCCATCAGCGCGATTACTTCGCCTCGGTCAGCCGCTTTGATGTCCGCTTTCATGGCCGTTACGTTAATTATATAACACTATTTATTTCATATATATATAAAGAAACAAAGAGCAAGCCAGTCCGGATATATGTCCGCTTGCATGTCCAAACCTAAGCGTGGCTTTACTCAATCCCCATCTGCGTCAGCCGATACCGCAGCGCATTGCGCGTCAGCCCCAGCGCCCGCGCCGCCTGGCTCTTATTGCCATCGGCCTGTTTCAGCGCCTCCCGGATCAGCTCCTG
>DOZZ01000230.1:8867-9192 GCA_003517725.1 Bryobacterales bacterium
TCACGAAGTGCAGCGCCAGTGCGCGAATGTCCTCGCGGCGCTCGCGCAGCGGCGGAATCTCGATCGGCACCACATTCAGCCGGTAGTATAGATCTTCGCGAAAGGTGCCCTGTTCGAGGGCCGCGCGTAGATCCTGATTGGTAGCGGCGATCACGCGCACGTCGATGTTAACCGTCTTGTTGCTGCCCAGCCGCTCGAACTCGCGCTCCTGCAGCACGCGCAGCAGCTTCACTTGAATATTGGCCGGCACGTCGCCGATCTCGTCGAGAAACACCGTACCGCGATCGGCCTGCTCGAACTTGCCGGGCTTGCTGTTCAGCGCGCC
>DOZZ01000230.1:9296-21145 GCA_003517725.1 Bryobacterales bacterium
GGCAGCGCCGTACAGTTGATCTTCACCAGCGGCTTTTCGGCGCGCGGCGAATGAAAGTGAATGGCGCGCGCGATCAAATCTTTGCCGACGCCGCTCTCGCCCGCCAGCAGCACCGTCGAACGCGTCGGCGCCACGCGCAGCACCGTCGCGAAGATCTCCTGCATCGGTTTGCTGCGGCCCACGATGTTTTTGAAATCGTAGCGCTGCCCCAACTCCTCGCGCAGCTTGCGGTTTTCATCGCGCAGGCTGCTGACTTCGAGCGCTTTGCGCACCACCGTCACCAGGTGATCCAGCGAGACGAACGGCTTCAACAGGAAGTCCGCCGCGCCGGATTTCATGGCCTGCACCGCGTTCTCTACCGTGCCGTACGCCGTCATCACAATCACCGGCGCATGCGAGTTCTGGCGCCGTATCAACTGCAGCAGTTCCAGGCCATCCATGCCCGGCAGGCGCAGGTCGGTCAGGATCAGGTCGGCGCGGTCGAGCAGCGGCAGGGCCTCCTCGGCGGTCCTGGCCTGCTCCACTTCAAAGCCTTCGCCGGTCAGCTGCAGTTGCATCACCCTCCGCAGTTTGTCTTCATCCTCGACAATCAGAATTCGCTGTTTCATGTTTCTCCGGCTAATCGCAAAGGTAACAGCACGCGGAATACAGTGCCCTGGCCCGGCGCGCTCTCGAAGACTATTTTGCCGCCGTGCTCGTCCACAATCTTGGACACGATCGCCAGTCCCAGGCCCGTACCGGTTGCCTTCGTCGTCACGAACGGGTTGAAGATGGTGTCGGCCATCTTGGGCTCCACGCCGCAGCCGCGATCGATCACGTCGATCTCCGCGCGATCGCCCGCGTCACGCGTCTTGATCGTCACGGTGCCGCCCTCGGGACTCGCCTGCACCGCGTTCAGCAGCAGATTCACCAGCACCCGCTGCATCAGTTCGGCATCCATCGCAAACGGCCGCAGATCGGGCGAGTCGTTGCGGTAAATCGATACTTTGCGCGCGGCGTCCTCGCGCCGCACCTCGGCCACCGCGCGGTCGATCACGTCCGAGAGCGACGCTACCTCGGGCCTCAATTGCAGGGGCCGCGCGAAATCGAGGAAACGCGACACCAGCGAATTCGTGCGATCCGCCTCGCTCACGATGAAGCCGGCGACCTCGCGGGCAACCTCATCGCCGGTATTCCCACTCACCCCGCGCGAAAGCATCTCGGCCGAGGCTTTGATGGTTCCCAGCGGATTGCGCAGCTCATGCGCCAGGCCCGCCGACAGTTGTCCCAAGGCCGCCAGCCGTTCCGACCGGCGCACCTGCGCCTCGGCTTCACTCAAACTGCGGTTGGCATCTTCCAACTGCTCGGCCACTCTTTTATAGTTCAGATACTGGTCGCGCACCGCGCCCGCCAGCGTGTTGACCAGCGTTCCCGAGAGTGCCAGGAACAGCAACCGGCGCACCAGCTCCACGGTCTGCGCGGGCTCGATCGCGAATCGCGTCCAATCGATGAATAGCAGGAACGATAAATACGTGGCGCACGAGCCCACCGTGAAGGCCAGCGTTCCGAAGACGCCCAGCGCCGTCGCGGCCGAGACCACCGGCAGCAGCAGGATCAGGTAATACGGGCTGCTCAGCCCGCCGGTATAGCCGATCAGCACGTAGCCGATCGCCATTTTGATCAGAATCCATACGGCTTTGACGTGCGCCGGTTGCGAGAAGACCACGCGCGGTTCGGCCAGTTGCAGCAGCCCTAAAGCCGCGACCATGGCGATCACCCAGCGGTCATCCCCGCCGGTCGCCGCCAGCGCCGCGAACAGCAGTAACAACACCACGTCCTGCACGCGGACGCGCCGCGCCACCGGAAGCCTCACGCTGCCATGGTAACCGCGTTGTGCAAAAATAAAAGCGTACTCCCCATGCCCAATCAAACAGAGTTGGACCGCGCGTTGGAGGCTCCCGCCACGCCTGAACAGGCGAGCGGCGAAGAAACCTCTTTCGGCGAGCTCCTCAGCCAGTTCGAACAGACTCACCCGGAGAAACAGGAAAACAGCGCGGAGGGCCGTGAAGCGACCGTTGTCTCGGTCAGCGGGGAGTCCGTGTTTCTCGACATCGGGCAGAAGATCGAAGGCCGCCTGCCGTTAACCGCGTTTCAGGATAAGAGCGGGCAAACCAACGTCCAGCCCGGCCAGAAGTTAAAGGTCAACATCAGCGGCCGCGACGAGGAGGGCTACTACAAGCTGTCGCTGCTGCACATCGAGCAGCCCAAAGACTGGTCCGCGCTCGAAACCGCATTTCAGGAAAAGCGCACCATCGCGGGCCGCGTCACCGGCCTGATCAAAGGCGGCGTCACGGTAGACGTCGGCACGCGCGCTTTCATGCCCGCCTCGCGCAGCGGCACGCGCGACGCCGCCGACCTGGCCAAGCTGGTTGGGCAGGAGATTGAGTGCCGCGTCATCAAGCTCGATAAAGACGATGACGACGTGGTGGTGGACCGCCGGGCCATTCTGGAGGAACAGGCCAAGGTCGCGCGCGAAAGCCGCTACAACGAGCTGCAGGAAGGCCAGGTGGTGCACGCCACGGTGCGCAGCCTGGTGGATTACGCGGCGTACCTCGATATCGGCGGCATTGACGGCATGCTTCACGTTTCGGAGATGTCTTACGGCCGCATCAACAAACCGGCCGACGTGTTGTCCATCGGGCAGCAGGTGGACGTTCAAATTCTAAAAGTCGATCGCAGCCGCAAGAAGGTTTCGCTCGGCATGAAGCAGTTGCAAAAGGATCCGTGGGTCGGCGCGGCCGAGCGCTATCACGTGGGCGATCGCATCCACGGCAAAGTCTCGCGCGTCGCCGATTTCGGTGCGTTCGTCGAGTTGGAGCCAGGTCTCGACGGCCTGATTCATCTCTCCGAAATGTCGTGGTCGAAGAAGGTGCGCAAACCGTCGGACGTGGTCAAGCCCGGCGAGACCGTGGAAGTGGTAGTGCTGGCCGTCAAGCCCGAAGACAAGCGTGTCTCACTCGGATTAAAGCAGGCCTTGGGCGACCCGTGGGAAGATGCCGAGAAGAAATACCCGGTGGGCGCCACGGTCGAGGCTCCGGTCATTAGCTTGACCAAGTTCGGCGCGTTCGTGCAGCTCGATGAGCACATCGAAGGCATGATTCACGTGGGCGACATCAGCAACGATAAACGCATCAACCACCCGCAGGACGAATTGAAGGTCGGGCAAGTGGTGCGCGCGCAAGTGCTGGAATTCGACCGCGAGCGGCGCCGCCTGCGTCTGGGCATGAAGCAGTTGATTCCGACGGCCTCCGACGAGTACATCGCCGAGCACAAGGAAGGCGATACAGTGACGGGCCGCGTGGCAGACGTCGCGCGCAATCGCGCCACGGTCGAACTGGGCGAGGGCGTGCTGGCCTATTGCCCGCTGGCCGAGAAAGAGGCCCGGGAAGAGAAGTCGGCGTCGGCCCCGCGCGCCACCGACGTGTCGGCGCTCAGTTCCATGCTGGCCGCCAAGTGGAAGAGCGGTCCGGCGGGGCAAGCCTCGCAGGAGACCAAGGGCGGCAAAGAGGTGCTGAAGGCGGGCCAGGTCCGCAGCTTCAAGATCGCGCGCCTCGACGCGGAAAAGAAACGCATCGATCTCGAAATGGTGGTCACCTAGCCTCCGGTAGTGCGGCCTTTGGTCAAGCGCTCCATCTTGACGCCCTGCCCTTCGGTGAGCGTCACCAGTTGATCGGCCGCCACATGGGTCAGCTTCTCTTTGGCGCCGCTGGGCCAGCGAATCTCCAGATCCACTGTCTTCACCGCCCCCAAACCAAAATGCAGCCGCAAATCGTTGGCGGAATAGAAGCTTGACTGGCTCAGCACCTCCTGCGCCTGCACCTTGCCTCCGTAATGCAGCGTGACGCGCGCGCCAATCGCGCTGCGGTTCGATTTCGTGCCGATCAGCTTCACCTTGATCCAGTGGGCGTCGCCCGACACATCGTTGCGTAACAATGATGGGGGCTCATTCAAGTTGATGATCACGACGTCCACATCGCCGTCGTTATCGAAATCGCCGAAAGCGCAACCTCGGCTGGCGTGCGGCGCCGCGACTCCCGGGCCAGCCTCCTCGATCAACTCTTCGAACCGCGCGTTCCCTAAGTTGCGAAAGACCAGGCGGGGCGTCTTAAACGGGTAATTCGGAAGTTTCTTTTCTACTTCCGGATACACGCTGCCGCTCACCACAAACAGATCCGGCAGCCCGTCGTTATCCAAATCGACGATCCCGGTGCCCCAGCGCACGTAGCGTGTTTCAACACCCAGCCCGGCGCGCACCGTGACGTCCTCGAAATTACCCGTCCCGTCGTTCCGATACAGAATATCGGTGTCGTCCGAGAAATGGGTCTTGAAAATGTCGAGGTTGCCCGTCAGGTGGCAATCCCCCACGCCGACGCCCATTCCAGCCTGTTCCATGCCGTCCTCATTCAGCGCGACGCCGCTTTCCAGACTCACATCGGCGAAGGTGCCGTCACGATTGTTGTGGAACAGGAAGCTGGGCGAAGAGTCGCAGGCGACATATAAATCGGGCCATCCGTCGTTATCGAAATCGGCCGCGACGGCGGTCATGCAGTAGCTGCCCTTGGCTTTGGACAAGCCCGCGCGGTCGCTCACGTCGGTAAACGTCCCGTCGCCATTGTTGCGATAAAAGTAGAGACGCCCCGGAGGCAGCCCGCGCGGACCGCAATTGACCGGAATGCCTTTCCAATTGCAGTTGGTGTTCTGGCCGGGCTTCCCCACGCGGGCGGCGTCGAAGTCCAGATAGGTTGCCACCAGCAGGTCAAGATGGCCGTTGCGCCTGGACTCGACAAAGGTACACCCGGAACACCAGCGGGAGGCCGGGTGCAGTAAACCGGCCTCTTTGGTGACGTCGGTGAAGGTGCCGTCGCCGTTATTGCGATAGAGCACGTTCTGGCCGCGGTATGTGACGAACAGGTCATCGAAGCCGTCGTTGTTGTAGTCGCCCACGCACACCGCCGACGCCCACGCCGCGCTCGAGAGACCGGCCTTGGCCGTGATGTCGGTGAAGGTGCCGTCCCGATTGTTGTGGTACAGCCGGTTCGACGCGCCGGGCGCATCGCCTTCGAGCAGCGAGCCGCTCAGCACAAAGATGTCGGGCCATCCGTCGTGATCGTAATCGAAAAAAGCCACGCCGCAGCCCACGGTTTCCACGATGTAGTCTTTGTGATCCACGCCGCCGTAGATTACCGGCGCCGACAACCCCGCCTGCGCCGCGATATCGGTAAACCGCGCGTGAAATGGCACTCCGGAAGGCTTGCCGCGCGGTGTCGGCTTCACCGTCCGGGTGGACACGCCCTGCGCCAGCCCGCGCGCGGCGGGCGCCAGCAAAAGGCTCAGGCAATCTCTTCTGCTCAATAGCATTCGCATCTCTGATACTTTCGAGAATACCGTGCGTCCTTTTCATTTTCCCGTGGGCCTTTGCCTGTTGCTCCTGCCGGCCATCGCGCAGCAGAGCGTCACGATTCGCGTCGACACTGCCCGCAGCCTTGGGCCGTCGAAGCCGATCTGGTCTTATTTCGGCTATGACGAGCCGAACTACACCTACACCGCCCATGGCCGCAAGCTGATCTCGGAGCTGGCCGCCTTGCGCACGCCGGTCTACATTCGGGCGCATAACCTGCTGACCACCGGCGATGGCACGCCCGCGCTCAAGTGGGGCTCGACCAACGCCTACACCGAAGACGCCGCCGGACGGCCTGTGTATCGCTGGGATATTGTCGACCGCATTCTGGACACGTATCTCAACGTGCATGCCAGGCCCTTTGTCGAGATCGGCTTCATGCCGCGGGCGCTCTCCACCAAGCCCGAACCTTACCAGCATCGATGGCCACAGACGAAGATAGCGGCCGGCTGGGCCTATCCGCCAAAGGATTACCAGAAATGGGCGGAACTGATTTACCAGTGGGTGCGCCACGAGACGGAACTCCATGGGGCGGCGGAGGTGAGCCGTTGGTATTGGGAGGTCTGGAACGAGCCGGATATCGAATATTGGCAAGGCACGCCCGAAGAGTACGACCGCCTGTACGACTTCGCGGTGGATGCCGTGAAGCGCGCCGCGCCGCATGCCCGCGTGGGCGGACCGGCGACTACAGGGCCGGCCAGCGCCAAGGCGGCGGCCTTCCTGCGGCAATTCCTGGAGCACTGCGCGACGGGCCGCAACTTCGCCACGGGCGCAACCGGCGCCCCGCTCGATTTCATCACCTACCATGCCAAGGGCCGCCCCAATGTGGCGGCGGCCCACGTGCAGATGGGCTTGGCGAAGAACCTGGACGATGTCGAGCAGGGCATGCGCATCGTGACCTCGTTCCCGAAATTTCACGATCTGCCGATCATCCTGAGCGAGTCGGATCCCGAAGGCTGCGCGGCGTGTTCGGCCCGCACGTACCCGCAAAACGCTTACCGCAACGGGCCGCTCTATCCGTGTTACACGGCCGCCGCGATGAACAACATCTTCCAACTGGCCGACGGATATCACGCCAATATCGAGGGCATGCTGACGTGGGCCTTCGAGTTCGAAGACCAGCCCTATTTCGAGGGCTTCAGAACGCTCGCGAGCAACGGCATCGACAAACCGGTGCTGAACGTCTTCCGCATGGCGGCGCGGATGGGCGGCGACCGCGTGGCCGTCGAAAGCAGCGCCGGGCTCAGCGTGGAGCAGATTCTCCAATCCGGCGTGCGGCAGAGCGCTGACGTGAACGCGATGGCCACGCGATCGGCGCGCGGCGTGTCCGTGATGGCCTGGAACTATCACGACGACGATGTCGCGGGGCCCGAGGCCGCCGTGCGGCTGACCGTGACCGGCCTTCCCGCTGCCGCGAAGCGTGTGCAACTGCGGCACTATCGCATCGATCGCGATCACAGCAATGCCTACACCGCGTGGCAGGCCATGGGCTCGCCGCAAAATCCCACGCCGGAGCAATACCGGCGCCTGGAAGCCGCGGGCAAACTGCAGATGCTTGGGCCGCCGCAGTCACTGGCCGCGGGCGGCGGCCAAGTAGAGGTGAGCTTCGCGCTGCCGCGGCAGGCCGTCTCGCTGCTTCAAATCGGCTGGTGACCTACTCCGAACTGATTGCCGGCGCGGACGACCCGGCCGTTGTCGATAACCAGGTCCAGCATCTTTTCGCTCTGGACGTCATGCCCGGCCTCGTCGCGCAGCGTGTACTTCACTTTTTTGGTGGCGGTGTCGATGATTTCGCCGGTTGACGAGTAAGCCGACTTACCGTCCAGGCTGAAGCTGAGCCAGCCCACGCAGTCGCGCGCGGCAATACTGGTCACCTGTTTCGGCGGCATCACCGTGGCATTGAAGATGTGAATAGCGCTGTTGGCGCAATCGGCCAGCCACAGCTCCTTTTCATCCGGCGTGAGCGCGATGCCATGGCTGGGGCACCCATGCCGCTTCACCGGGCCCTGCTGGTAGCCGGTCACCTCCACGCGGTAAAGTTTCTTGCCGGTGCGCACATCGCCCACTTCAAAACCCAGCAGAGCGTTGATGTTGACGAACACCAGTGTGTTGGCGCCGTTCACCGTGAAGGGCCGGATCTGGTTATCGAACGGGCCCACCGTGGAGGCCACACTGCGCGTCTTTGGATCGGCGACCGAGAGCACCTTCGACTTCAGGCCGGCCAGATAAACGCGCGTGCCATCGGCCGAGTAGATGGTGTTGTGCGACCCGGATTTCGGCTCAATCACGCCGGTCACGTCACCCGTGGCGGCGTCGACGATGTGCCACGCCGGACCTTCGAGCTGCGGCACATACAAGGTGCCGCCGTCGGGCGAAATCGCCAGACGGTCGCAGCCACCCTCATATTTCTTCTCCCAAATCTTTTTACCGCTGACGGCGTCGATGGCGATGACGCTGCTCAATGAGGAGATGTAGACGCGGCCGGTCCGCGCGCTAGCGGCAATGCCCTTCACGTTCTCCGGTTTTTTGCCGGCAGGCACGTCCCAGGTGGGAATGCGCCGCACAAACTTATAGCCGTGGTCGATGTCGAAGACCAGCAGGCCCACGCCGCCGTACTCCACGTAATTGCGCGTGCCGGGGCTGGCCACGTAGAGCAGATGTTTCGGAGCGGCCTGCATCGGGCCGAGCGCCGCGGCAATCAACAGTAATAAAGTACGCATGGGTTCGGTGGCCATCATATCCCAGCCTGAAGCCAGCAGATCTCGCCAGCCTTCGTGGCAAGATAACAGCAATGTGTATCGGCGCCTGGTAACTTTCTTCGCGCTGGCCTGCCTGTCGCTGGCCGCGCATGATCCCATCACGACCAAAGTCACGTGGTCGCGCGAAATCTCCCGCATCATGGCCCGGCGCTGCTGGTCGTGTCATCGCGAGGGAGGCACGGCTATGTCCCTCGTCACGTACGAAGAAGCGCGGCCCTGGGCTAAGGCCATCAAGGAGCAGACGCTCTCGCGCGCCATGCCGCCGTGGGGCGCGGTGAAAGGGTTTGGAGCGTTCCGGGACGATGCCGGCCTGACCCAAAGCGAACTCGAGCTCATCGCCGACTGGGTGGAAGGCGGCGCGCCTTTGGGCGATCCCGCTTTTCTGCCTAAACCAACGCCGGCGCGCGCTGCCGTCCAGCCGCGATTCGAGCAAGAGATTGCCGTCACGGGCGTTCTCAAGTTGGCGCGGCGCGTGACCCTGGTGGGCATTCGCCCGGCGGTGGCCCAGCGCACTTCGCTGCAGTTGATCGCGCGGCTGCCCGGCGGCCGGGCCGAGCCTTTGCTCTGGCTATATCGCTACGACCCACGCTTCGCGCACGATTTTTATCTCGCGACGCCCCTCACGCTCCCGGCCGGCACCGTCATCGACGGCGTGCCTGACGCATCGCGGAAGATGATTCTGCTGGTCAATCCAGGTTCTTCACCGGCACCGTGAAGACGGCGGTGTTCACCACTCCCTTGCGCTGGAGTTGAATCCATAGCCGGTACATGCGCGCGCGCGGAAACACCAGGTTGAACTGCATCTCCGGGCCGCCGCCGGCGCTCCAGGGATGCTCATGGATCAGGTCGATCAGGTCGTCGCTGGCGCCCAGCAGGTGGGCCCATGCGCCCAAATACGGCTCCAGCCCCTCGCCCGGCTTGATGCGCAAAAAGAGACGCGTCTTCTGACCCGCGATCGGGACCGGCGGATCCGTAACCAGTTCGGCGTGCAGATTGGCCGTGTCCTTGGGCTGCAGGTCGGCGCTGATCGGGGCCGGTGTTCCTGCGTCGCCCGACGCGATCAACGTTTGCGGCGCCAGTTGCGGCGTGCCCTCCGCCGGGTAGAAATCGGCGAGCACGCGATAGATGCCCGGCTTCGGCAGAGTCACGTCGAGATGGAAACGATGATCCGCGTCGAGCAACGGATGCTCATGCGCGAACCACTGCAGGTCGTCGCTCACCAGAAACAGGTGCAGAAGCTTGGTGTGTACTTCGCGGAAACTTTTAACCCGGGCGCCGGTTGCCGGATCCACGATTTCGAGAAACAGCCGCGCGGGGCGGCCAGGTGTGAGCGCCGCCGGCTGCGTCGCGATCCTGACCGCGTATTCCCGTGGATCCGCTACCCAGGGGATGAGGGTCATGCCGCAGCGCGGGCACACGCCCGGGTTGGGCGAGCGCACGTCATGATCCATGGGGCACTCGTAGGCGTCCTCGGCCGCGGGCGGAGACGCCACATTTTGGCCGCCAAGGGGCAGGCACAGGCAAAGCGCCAGCAGGGGCTTGGTAAAGTTAATATTCATATATGATCCCGCTGGCTGCGATCCCGCCTCCATTATCTCCCGGCACTGCCCGAGCTGCCTTGAATGTCCCCTCAGCATAGGTTTGACTAGCATGCTAACTGTCGCCGCTATGCTGGCCGTGATCGTGGCCGCCGCGCCCTCCGCCGCGCCCAAAACGTTTTCGCGCGACGTCTGGCCCATTCTCAAAACGCGCTGCGTGAACTGTCATCAAGCCGGTGAAATTGCCCCGATGGCGTTCACCAGCTACAAGCAAACCCGCCCGTGGGCCGCGGCCATTCGCGAGGCGGTGCTCTCGCGCAAAATGCCGCCGTGGCACGCCGCGCCCAACGCCGCGCACGCCTTCCGCAATGACCGCTCGCTGTCGAACGCGGAGATCCAAACCATCGCGGCGTGGGCCGAGAGCGGCGCTCCGGAAGGCGACCCGCTGCCCGCCTATACGCCGCCCCCGCGGCAGCAAGGCTGGGTCTTGGGCTCGCCCGATAAAGTGGTCGGCATTCCGGGCTTTCCGGTTCCGAAGACTGGACCCTTGCCGTATTCGTTCCTGATCGTCCCGCTGCATTTTGAACACGACACGTGGGTCCGCGCGGCCGAGTTCCGCATCGAACATCGCGCCGTGATCCACCACATCAACGCGTTCATCCGGTCGCCCGGATCCAGTTTCCTGGCAGGCTTTCCAATCGGCCCGATCTTCGTTCCGACCGTAGCGGAGCGGGGCAAAACGCGCGAGGGCGAGCGCCTGTTCGACCGCCGCCAGTTGCTGCTCGGCTATGAGCCGGGCTACTTCCCGATGCCCTGGCTGGAGGACGGCGCCAAGCTCATCCCGGCCGGCTCCGACCTGGTTTTCGAGATGCATTACAACCCCAACGGCACCGAGGTGACCGACCACTCGGAGCTGGCGCTGTATTTCGCCAAAGCCCCGCCCGCCGAACGCGTGGTGGCCATCGACACGTTGCGCGATCTGGACTTGCAGATACCGCCGCGCGATCGCGATTACCATTCGAAAGCCACGATGACGCTGGCGCGCCCCGCGCGGCTGCTCTCGATCCAGCCGCACATGCACTTTCGCGGCAAGAGCATGGCCATCCGCGCGATCTATCCCGACGGCACGCAGTCGGAGCTGTTGAACGTGCCGAAGTACGATTTCCTGTGGCAGACCACCTATGTTTTGAAACAACCGCTGGAACTGCCGGCCGGTACCGTGCTGGAGTCGGTCGCGGGCTACGATAACTCGCCCGATAACCCGTTCAATCCGGATCCGAACGACACGGTCAAGTGGGGCGACCAGACCTTCAACGAAATGCACATCGCGTTTCTGGAGCTGGTGATCGAGGCTAAGGGCGATCCGGATAGTTTGTTCCAGAGCCAGCCGAAGATGATCGGCACGCAGACGTCCGGCAAGCACTGAGCCTTGCCGGGCTGAAAAGACGGGAGAGTTTCTAACATGGTGAAGACATTCAGAGTTGCCGTATGCAGTGGAGTGATGTTGCTTGGCGGAGTGCTGTTCGCGCAGCAGGCGCCGCCGCGACCTTGCCCGCCGGAGGGATTCAGCGGAGGATTCAGCCGCGGTTGCCCGCAGAAACAGTTGGCTAACCCAGCCGACATTTCGGCGATGATGGCGGCGCTGCCCGATAAGCCGTTCGCCACGCCGCAGAGCCTTCGCCATGTACTCGTATTGTGCAGAGCGGCCGGCTGGGTACATACTTCCATTCCGCTGGCGGCGAAGATGGTGGAGTACCTGGGAGACAAGACGGGCGCGTGGATGACCGATATCACCTACGATGCCGCCATGATTACGCCTGAGAATCTGAAGCGTTATGACGCGCTCTTTCTGGCCAGCACCACCGGCGAGTTTCTCGACGATCCCAACGATAAAGCGGCGTCCGACTTGCGCCGGCAGGCACTGCTCAACTTTGTGAAGGGCGGCAAGGGCCTGGCGGGTATTCACGCGGCGACGGATTCGTACCATACGAGCGGCCGCACCGCGCCCACGGGTACCTGGCCTGAGTTCAACGAAATGATCGGCGGCTTTTTCAAGTTTCATTGGAGCTACCCGACTCTGATTCCGGTCAAGATTGACGATCCGAGCAGCCCGCT
>DOZZ01000230.1:21214-21975 GCA_003517725.1 Bryobacterales bacterium
TTCAGCCGCAAACGGGTTCACGTGCTGACCAGCATCAACTACAACAAGATGAGCGCGGAAGATAAGGCCAAGGAACCCGCCGCTACCAGGCGCACCGACGGCGACTACGCATTGAGCTATATCCAACGCGTTGGCAATGGCCGCGTATTTTACGAGACGCACGGCCACGATGAGAAGGTCTACTTTTCGCGACCCTTTGTGGCCCACATGCTCGCGGGCATTCAGTACGCGCTCGGCGACCTAAAGACCGACGATAGCCCCAGCGAAAAATAGAATTCCACGACGGACTTGTCGTTACTAATCGGACGTCACCAGGCGGGCTGCTCACGCCAGAACAGCAGGTGACGCGTTGACGTGCAAAGCCAATTTTTGGAGGTCCGAAAGACAAGTATCTCTTTTGTTTTGTTCAGCGTCTACGTGAGATTGGCTTGAGAAGCCAATGCTTTTTTGACGAACAAACCCAATGCCGCGGATAAGGTTGATGCAAGGCGTGGGGTGCCTCTCGACGATGTTAGGGATAAGGCAAAAGTATGAAAATATCGGCACGTTCGGCTGGCTCCTGGATTTCGAGTAAACTTCGTTTCAAAGCTTTTCCAAAGCGTTGAAGCTTTTCTACAGGCATGGATGTCCTGAGAACTGCTCCGCGGGGGCGCCCCCGGGACTTTTTCGACCATTGACTGCCCCGTGGGAGTCAACTCCGAAAGGCAATTGAAACCTCGCGACCGGACTACCCGCTACCGTGACGGCTCTTACTGCGTTGA
>DOZZ01000076.1 GCA_003517725.1 Bryobacterales bacterium
GCGCCCATGCACGCGCCGCAAGGTAAATCACGTTGCTGTGGAGACCGGGTTCGTCGCATATCTGAAGCTCAAAGAGGCTTTCGCGCTGTCGACTTCCGATCCCGGCAAAGCAGCCCTGGCGCACGATGCGGCCGCACAGTTTATCGGCGATCATCTTGCCTCCATGGCGGAGCCTCTGGCCAATATTCTGAGCCACTCGTGCGTGGAATACCTGGTGCTTGCAGGCAAAGCTCTCGCGCAGCGGACCGGACCTAAGAAACAACCGCTGAAAGCTCACAAGAGTCACTTCCCAATTCTTGAAGCCGAGTCGACTTTCGATTGCGAAAGTGCGTGAGCGGGAGTGTAAAGTGTTCCGAGCCAATCAGACTGCTTCATAGTGTCGCCAGTTGTTTCTGGATACCCTGTGTAAGTTGGGCGCAGAGTCCACAACCAGCGACCGCAACCGCAAAGAGCAGAAAGGCTCCAATGTCTTCGGCATCGTTTCAGCATTCTAACTCTCATCCCATACCTGCGTTGTTGTCCACGCTACTCCGTTTCGCCCTTGCTTTCAATCAGTTCCAGTTATTGGATATTATGGGGTGCTCGGGCGATTCCGGCGGGGCTGGATCGCGGCGCGCAGAAAAGCTATTTCGAGACAGTCGCGAGCCAGGCCGCAAGATCCCGGAACGCGCGATCCGGCGACGAGACGCCGTCCCATTGCCGTTCGAAGACGCCCAGGAACCCGGACTCGCTGTACATACGAGCCTTCACGTCTCCTTCGAGAACCGATCCGGCCGGTTTCCAATCGGGCCCTCTTGCCTTACGCGCGGCTTCGAGCATGGCCGCTGCCGTTTTTGAGTCGTGCCGGCTTTGGGCAATATAGCCACGAAAAAAGAAGGCGTTGGCGGCGCGCGAATTGGCCTGGCAGGCGCGGGCGAACGTTGTTTCCGCCATCGCGGACTGCCCCATGGCGAGTTCGACCTGACCTAACAGTACAAGCACGCCGGTCTCTTCCGGATTGAGTTTCAGCGCGTCATTCAACACCTGCCGCGCAGCTTCGAGTTGAATCTTAGACGACGCGGAGGCGGCGAGGAGTTCGCCTTTACGCTGGAATGCGCGGTGGCTTTGCGGGTTGATGCGGATCAGAGTGTCTAATTCGGAAATCGCGCCTGTCACGTCGGATGCCGCCGCCAGGCAGTTGGCGAGATAGTAATGCGAATCCTCGTGGGTGGGGTTGATGGCGAGAGCTTCGCGGAATAACTTCGTGGCCCGGGTAAAATTCTGCTCGCGCTTCATGGCGTCCATGGCGGCGCGCTCCTTCAACCAGAAACTGGCCAAAGTGGTTTTGTCGAGCTGTGGTGCGGTACCCGTGGTGAACGGTTTCAGGTTGGGGTCGCCCTGGGTCACGTCCCAGATGCGGTTGGCCTCTATGTTGGTCCAGGTCTCCGTGCGCCCACCGAGCCATTGGATCTCCAGGCGATCGATTTGTTTTGCCGCGCCGAGTCCGATGTGGACCCGGCGCGTGTCCTGGGACAAATAGGAAGAGCTCGAAACAGTTCGGCGAAGAGGAACATTCCCTGCCCAGGCGACGACAGACGCGCCATCGCCGAAGCCCAGCGGCGCAGCATTGCCGGGGACATGGCTGTGGAGGCGAAATTCCACCCAGTTGCCGTGAGGAACGTCGTTGCGCAGCAGGCGCACGCCTTCGCTGTGGTCCACGATGGCGATGTCCATGGCCCCGTCGTTGTTGTAGTCAGCCACGGCGAGGCCGCGGCTGACGTGGGGCGCACCCAGAGACATGTTCCACGGGGCGAGGTCGTGGAAGAACTCGCCGCGGGCGCTCCAGAAGAGGAATGACGACATGGGGGTGAGTTTGCGCGGCGAGGCTTCCTTTTCCTCAAATGTGCTGCCATTGGCTACGACCAGGTCGGGCCAGCCGTCAGAATCCATATCTATGAAGGACGCCCCCCAGCCGATCATCTGCAAAGAGGGCTGGCCGATACCGACCATCTCAGCGACATCGGTGAAATGCAGGTCGGATTTCATGCCGGGCTTTGCTTTCTGCTCCGATGTCAGGTTCCGATACAGAGCAAATTGCTGCGCAACCCAGTGGGATATGAAGAGGTCGTCGTCACCGTCGCGGTCGAAGTCGCCGGCAGCAAGGCCCATGGAACCGCGATACTCCTCGATCCAGGCGCTTCTGCCAGCGTCGACAAACTTGCCGTGGTCGTTCAGGTAGAGCTTATTCTCCGAGATGTCGTTGGCGACATAGAGGTCCAGCCAGCCATCGCCGTCGAAGTCGTGCCACAGCGCGCTGAGGCTTCGGCCTTCTGCATTCGCCACGCCGAGTTCCTTCGACACCTCGGTGAACGTGCCATTGCCATTGTTGCGGAAAAGCAGATTGCGTTCTGGTTCGTAAGAGGCGGGATTCAGGGTGAAGGGCACTTCCGTGCCAAATTGTTGGGAACTGGCGGAGGCATCGGCCCTGCCGGGAACGTATTTTACGTAACCACAGATGTACAAATCGAGGTAGCCGTCGCGATTGTAATCGCCCCACGATGCGCCGGTCCAGAAACCTTTGGGCGAGGGAAGGGCCTTATCCCGAACCAGGTGGCCGTGATCGTTGCGGAACAGGAGGATGGTGTCGTAGCCGGTAACAACCAGATCGAGCCAGCCATCGTTGTTGTAATCGGCCCACGCGGCGCCCATGCCGAGGATGCGGGTATCGGGAAAGTCCTGCACCTTTTCAAATCGCCCGTCTCCGAGATTACGGTAGAGGATGGACGGCGCTCTTTGCTCCGGGGGCAGGTCGAGCGGTCCGCCGCCGCTGGCTACGAAGAGATCGTCAAAGCCATCGTTGTCGAAGTCTCCCCACGCGACGCCGGAACCCATGTCCTCAGGCAACTGCGAAGTACGTCCTCCCTGGAACTGGCGGAAGGCCGAGAGACCGGCCAGTTTGGTGACATCGGTGAAGCGAGGTTCGGGCGCGCCCGGCGGGAGCTTGCGGCCGGGACTGCGGAGTGCGTCAGTAGTGCGCGACGCGTCGGACACTCGCGTGGGGCCTGCGGCGGGCACGGCCTTTCGGGCGGCCTGGTCACTGATCGTGGTGGTGACGTCCGAGGAAGCCTCGCCCGGCTTGTATTCCTCAGGTTCGGAATCCTTGCGAATCCGCCAGGCGACCAGGGCGGCAATCAGAACGAGCGCCACTAAGGTGGATGCCGTCCACAACACTCTGCGAAGACGCCGGGACAGCGGGCGGCGATCGTGCGGAGGCGGTTCTAGCGACACTCCGAAGCGTCTCCCGATCTGGACACACATACCGAGGCCGTCGTGCCGGATATTTCGACCACCGGGGCAGTCAGACCAGCCTTTTCACCCATAACGTAGTTCAGCAGAAACTGGTCCATCTTGCGGTACTGCAGGGTGGCATCGATACGCAACGTGCCGGGGCGCGCGGTCGCGACAGAGAATTCCTTCACGTCGTCTCCACTATGTACCTGCACGCTCGGGGCGCCGGAAGGGCATAACACGTTGTACTCGACTGTGTCCGAGTAACCGGGGAAGAGGGATCTGCGATAGCGGACACCCACCATTTCCCACAGGTTGTGGCGATCGATCAGATTGCCGTACTGATCGACCGGTTCCGCCTTAAACAGGAAGGTGCCGGGAACGAGAAAGTTCCTGTCATCGCGCTGCCCGGACGAGAAGATAGTCTTTCCATGCTCGTCCTGGACGCGCATCTCCACCCAACTCTGGATCATGTCGAGCGGACCGGTTGGATAATCATGACCGACCTTATTCGATACGAGAACTACGCGGATGGGCAGTTTCTGGCCGGGCGCCACGGTTGGCGGAACTTCCAGGCGAATTCTCACAATTGGCCCGTCGGCCCACTTCGAGCGGATCTCCGGGATATCGATGTCGCCGTGCAACCACTTTTCCGTCAACTGGATGTGCTTCTGGCTGCCATCGAGATGCAGCAAGGCGGGCACGAAATTATTGGCCGCGAGGAATCGGTGGCTGCGGTGCTTGTGATCGTCCGCCGTGCGGTTGTAATCGGAGGTATCGCCGGCCGCGGGGTCGCTCGATTCCACCAGAGGCATGTGACATTCGCGGCACTCCACCGTGGCGCGCGCATCGCCCTTCTTATTCCAGTGGCTGGCGGCCCAGTTATCGTACTGGTTCTGTAACTGAACCCAGCCAACGCGGTTCACCTCCTGATCGATGAACTGCTTGTGGCAAGCGGCGCAGTACTCCGGCTTCTTGTACATGCGCTTGCTGAGCTGGGCATGCTGCCTGGGGTACGTGCGGATCAGAAAATTGCGGGCCGTTGCGCCGGCGGTGCCAGCGGGACTCCATTGCCAGAGGTAATCGACGGGCTGCGTCATGGTGTAGTTCGCATTGCCGCGGATATCGGTTTTCTGGATGGAATGGCAGGAGACACAGGAGATGCCTTCGTTATAGCCGGTCAATCCGGTCAGGTTCTCGACAAGTATGTTCTTCGTGCCGGAGAAAAGCGAGATGGGATCGTGGCAGCCACCACAGTACCTGGTGGATTCCGGACCGTTCTGCTTCGCCATGACGGTCTGGACTCCTTGAAAGATGGGATCCATGGCGGCGTAGCGGTGGGCGCTCGGCTTCCACTCTTCGTAGATCTGCGTGTGGCACGTCGAGGAGCCGCAGGTTTCGGAACCGCCGAGTGAGCGGGGATCGAAAGCGCCGTTGGTTGAGGTACGCGCGAGGCTGGGAGCGAACGGGCGACCTTTCCCATAGATGAAGCTGTAGTCGGACGGGAACACGTTCTTGTATTTCGTGCCGGAGTAGGCCACTGTGAGAACGGCGGCCGCGGCGAATGCGATGAGAGACCATGCCACGGAACTTCCCAGCCATCCGGCAGCGGAGCGCGTGACCTCCGCACGCCGCCGCAACCATGCGATGAAAAGGTGGGGCATGGAAGCAGCGAATGCGAGCAGGGTCGATATGAGATGGGTGTAGCGAAGCCAGGGCGCGGTCTTGAGGGCGAAGAGTCCCTGCCAGGTGACGGCAACACCGGAGAGCAGGCAGATCGCCAGTGCGCCGAGACCGACGTAACCCAGCAGGAGCACGTCCGACAGGGCCTGGCCCGAATAGTTGTTCCAGTGCCGCGCGAAATACACGGTAAGCAGCGCAGTGGCGAGGACGCCTGCGATGGTGTGCAGGAGAAGTCCCCATTCGACGGCTGGCTGGAACGGACCAACGGTGACGGCCAGGCCGGAGATCAACTCGAACAGCAGAATGGCCGCCGCCGCGCGCGCAAGCCAGGCAGCCCAGCCTCTTCGGTAACGCTGAGCCGATGAATCCATACCTGGCTTCATGGAACACGCCTTGAACACAAGAAGGTCCGTCTGCGGGCCGAAGAATGGCGAAGCACGGAATGCAGGTACAAACCGGGAATCGCACGGTGTTGTTCCAGCGAGGCCAGATCGCTGCCACCTCCTGCCTCTGGATGTGGCCAGTTTGCCGACCGGCTCCCCACACGTGTTCCGCAGTTGCCGAGGTCATTGTTCATTACATTACTTCATGAACAACTATATGCACCTGGAAAATAGAGTCAATAATCTGTTTCCGTTATGCCAGCTCTGTGTGTTGGGCCGCTTCGTCGGGAGTTGACTTCCGTTAAACGGGCAATGGCATATGAATGGGATATGCCAATTCCGGCGAATCATTGGTGTCAACGCGGTCCGTTCAGAATGTTAATCAATCCGGGACAATCAATCCGGGACAGACGGACCATTATCGGTTTTTCTGAGCCGAAATATCTCCCGCAAATTTGAGCCTGCCGGGCCAAGCCGGCCTCCTCGTCATC
>DOZZ01000117.1:0-4885 GCA_003517725.1 Bryobacterales bacterium
GCTTTTGCGGCCGACCTTCTGGCGCACGAAACCAAGCCGCTCGAAACGCGCGACGCGGGCCTTGCCGCGGCTATCACGCTGGGCGTGCTGCGGCGCTGGCTGAGCCTCGATTTTCTGATCCGCCACTATTCCCAGCGCGATCCCGACCGGCTGGACCTGGAAGTGCGCATGGCGCTCAGCATGGGCCTGTACCAGATGCGCTGGATGGACCGCGTTCCCAACCACGCGGCGGTCAGCGAAAGCGTCGACCTGGTGAAGCGCGCGGGGCTGCGGTCCGCAGCCGGCTTCACCAACGCCATCCTGCGCAAGGCCGGACGCGAAGAGGTGGCTTGGCCCAACGCGAGCGTGGAACTCTCGATGCCGCCTTGGCTGCTGGAGCGCTGGACCCGCAACTTCGGCGCCGAACCGGCCCGCGCCATGGCGCTGGCCGCGCTCGAGACTCCGACGACATACATCCGCGTGCCGCCCGGCCAGCAGTCGCCCGAAGGAGCCGAACCCACGGCCATCGCCGGCTGCTACCAGACGGTCGACACCGGCGGGTTCCGAGTGCAGGATATCGGTTCGCAATCGATCGTGCCGCTGCTGGCGCTGGAACCCGGCATGACTTTTCTGGACCTGTGCGCCGCGCCTGGCAACAAGACCGCGCAGGCGCTCGAAGCGGGCGCCAAAACCATCGCCTGCGATCTGCGGATGCGCCGGTTGCAGCCGCTGCAACGCCTCGGTATACCGCTGGTGGCCCTCGATTCCACCCGGCCACTGCCGTTCGGAGTCCAGTTCGATCGCATCCTTCTGGACGCGCCGTGCTCCGGCACCGGAACCCTGGCGCATAATCCGGAGATCAAGTGGCGTCTGGAACCGGCCGAACTCGAGGTTTACCACGGCACGCAGGTCGCCCTCCTGCGGCGGGCCCTGACGGTTCTGAAGCCCGGAGGACGGCTGGTTTATTCCACCTGCAGCCTGGAACCCGAAGAGAATCAGGACGTGCTTTCAGAGGTATGCCCGGGGCGGGTCCAGGCCCGCGCCGAGCGCCTTCCGGGGCGCGATCCAGGGGACGGTTTCGAAGCCGCTGTGATATTCTAAGCAAAAGGCGTAAATGGTTCAGATTGTTCCGTCTATCTTGTCCGCGGACTTCGCGCGCCTGGCCGAAGAAGTAGCCCGCGTCGAGCGCGCCGGCATCGCCATGATCCACATCGATGTAATGGATGGCCACTTCGTCCCCAACCTGACGCTGGGTCCCCCGCTGGTCAAGTCGCTGCGGAGAACCACCAACCTCGAATTCGACGTGCACCTGATGATCACCGATCCCGACCAGTTCGCGCCGCTTTTCATCGAGGCCGGCGCCAACCAGGTCTCGGTGCACCAGGAAGCCTGTCCGCATCTGGACCGCACGCTGCGGCTGATCCAGGAACGCGGCGCCCGCGCCGGCGTGGTGATCAACCCGGCGACCCCGGTCAGCACGCTCGAAGACGTGCTGGATATTGTGGACCACGTGCTGGTGATGAGCGTGAACCCGGGCTTCGGGAACCAGCGTTTTCTGCCGCGCTCGCTGCATAAAATACGGCAGCTCGACCGGATCCGGCACGAGCGGCATTTAGATTTTCAAATTGAGATCGATGGCGGCGTATCGCGCGCCAATATCGGCGACATCGTGCGCGCCGGGTGTGACTGGCTGGTGACCGGATCGGCCGTCTTCGAGAGTGCCGATCCGGCCGCTACCGTGAAAGAAATGCAACAACTGGCCGGGGAGGCCACCGCCGTAAAAGTGTGAGCCCGCGCGCTCGCTTAAAACGGCCTCAGGTCTGCCCGGACATCGGTACAAATAAAAGGTAAACAATGGCATCAAAACGAATTTTCTGGTACAGGCTCGCTACGCTTTGCCTGGTCGCGGCACTTCTGACTGCTTGCGGCATACGGCGCAAAAAGTACGACACGCCAATTACTAAAGACACACAGCAGCCCGATAAAGTGCTGTTCGATCGCGCCATCGACGACATCGAGCACGGCCGTTACGAGATCGCGCGTCTGACCCTCAACACGCTCATCAACACCTACGATTCGAGCGAATATCTGGCCAAAGCCAAGCTCGCCATCGCCGACAGCTGGTATCGCGAGGGCGGCTCCCACGGCTTGGCGCAGGCCGAAGCCGAGTATAAGGATTTCGAGCTGTTCTACCCGCAGATGGAAGAGGCCGCCGAGTCGCAGTGGCGCGTCTGCCAGATCCACTACAAGCAGATGGATAAAGCCGACCGCGACCCGACCCAGGCGCAGCGCGCGGAAGACGAGTGCCGCCAAATGCTGGTGCAGTATCCCAACAGCAAGTACGTGGACCGCGCCCGCCAGATGCTGCGCAACACGCAGGAGGTGCTGGGCGATAAGGAATTTCGCACCGGCGCGTTCTACATGAACAAGGGCTCGTTCCCGGCGGCGGCCAATCGCCAGCAGTATTTGGCGGAGCAGTATCCGCTGTATAGCGGGGCCGACCAGGCGCTGTGGCAGGAAGCGCAGGCATTTAAGAGCATGGGCGACCGCTTTGAAGACCGCCAGGCGGCGGCCCTGACCCAACTGGTGCGCGAATATCCGTTGAGCGATCGAGTCGATGACGCCAAGGAAGGGCTGACTTCGCTGAAGCGTCCGATTCCGGAAGCCGATCCGGCGGCCTATGCGCGCATGAAATACGAGCAGGAAAACAGAACCAGCGACAGCATGCTCGCCAAATCGCTGAGCATGTTCAAGCGCGGTCCCAGCACCGCCGCCGCGGCCAAGACCGGCGCGCCAGCCATGACTGTCGTGCGGCCCCCGACACCGGTCAGCGTTCCGGCCACGGCGGCCTTGGGCGCGGGCACCGGAACCGGTAGCGGCGGCGTGACCGACGTCACGGCCGGTACCGCCAACCCGTCGGAGCTCGATTCCAAACCGGACGCGCGCCAGGCGCTGCCCGACCACGCCCCGGCCGCCGGAACCACGCCGGGAAGCACGGCGGCAACGCCCGCCGCCGAGAGCCAGCCCACGGAGGATGCGGCCACCAAGCAGCCCTACGCAACCAATCACCCGCCGGTAGCCAAGAAGCAGAAGAAGCAAAAGCAGCCGAAGCAGAAGAAATCTAAAACGCCGCCGCCGGCCGCCGAAGCTGCTCCCGCGACGAAGCAATGAGCCGGATTCTGCTGGCGGACGATAGTCCGCACGCGCAGCGCATGGGCGAGCGCATTTTGCGCGATGAAGGCCACTCGGTCGTGACGGTCAGCGACGGCGAGACCGCCATGCTGCGCCTGAAAGACGTGCAGCCGGATCTGGTGATCGCGGATATTTCGATGCCCAAAGTTTCGGGCTACGAGCTGTGCCGCTTCGTCAAATCGAGCGGACAGCATCCCGGCGCTATGGTGGTGCTGACAGCCGGCGCGGTCGAGCCTTTCGATGAAGAAGAGGCCGAGCGCGCGGGCTCCGACGGTTTTCTGAAAAAACCGTTCGAGGCCACGGCCCTGATCGAGTGCGCCGCGAAGGCCGCGACGCGCGCGGTACCGGCATCGGCCCCGCGCGCCGCGGCATCTCCCTTGCGCACGGTAGTCGTGGTCGATCCCGAACAGGTGCGCGCGGCCGTCACGGTGGCGCTCGACCAGAGCTGGCCGGTGCTGGTGGATCAGATCACGGAAAAAGTATTGGAAGCGCTGTCCGCCAAGCGCACGGCTGCCGCGACGCGTCAATCCGGTCCACAATAGATCTGATATGCCCGACAACACATTTGACGTGGTCTCCGAAGTCAACATGCCGGAGGTGAACAACGCCATCCAGCAGGCCATGAAGGAAATTGGCACGCGCTACGATCTGAAGGATTCGAAATCCTCGATCGAGCTGAAAGAGAAAGACAAGAAGCTGGAACTGGCGAGCTCCGACGATTTCAAGCTGAGAGCGGTGGTCGAGATCCTGCAGGGCAAGCTGGTGAAGCGCGGCGTGCCGATCAAGAACCTGACCTACGGCCCGGTCACTACGTCCGCGGGTTCGAGCGTCAAGCAGGAAGTAACGCTGATCTCCGGCATCCCCGCCGAAAAGGCCCGTGACATCGTCAAGAAGATCAAGGACAGCAAGCTGAAGGTGCAGGCCGCGATTAACGGCGACCTGATCCGCGTCAGCGGCAAAGACCGCGACACCCTGCAGCAGGCCATCGCGCTGCTGAAGGGTTCGGATTTCGGGCTCGACCTGCAATTCACCAATTTCCGCACCAATTAGCGGATGCCGCGGCGCATTGAGTCGCACCAGATCGCCGGCCCCGCCGGTGACATCGAAGGGCTCATGGAAGAACCGGAGGACGCGGCGCCGACGTCGGTCTGCGTCGTGTGCCATCCGCACCCGCTGTACGGCGGGACGATGTTGAACAAAGTGGTCTACCGCATCGCGCGCGGCGTGCGGCATGCGGGCGCCGTGGTAGTGCGTTTCAACTTCCGGGGCGTGGGCCGCAGCCAGGGCAAGCACGACCAGGGCGTGGGCGAAGTGGAAGATGCCCGCGCGGTGCTGGCCTACGCGCGCGCCCGGTATCCCTCCCTGCCCTACTCTCTAGCCGGCTTCTCCTTCGGCTCGCGCGTGGCGCTGGAATTGGCGTGCAGTTTGGGCGATGCACAACGCGTGATTGCGGTGGGCTATCCCGCGTTGCGTGGCGAACTGCCGGGGATCGAGAGCTGCTCGTTGCGCAAGATTTTCATCCAGAGCACGAATGACGTGCACGGACCGCGCGCCGAACTCGAGNNGGAGAGATCGAAGACACACGCGCTGTGCTGGCGTTTGCGCGCGCACGGTATCCGGCGCTGCCTTACTCGCTGGCAGGGTTTTCGTTTGGGTCGCGCGTGGCGCTGCAGTTGGCCTGCAGTTTGGGCGATGCGCAGCGCGTGATTGCGGG
>DOZZ01000117.1:5015-8457 GCA_003517725.1 Bryobacterales bacterium
GCGGTGATACAGGGCTTGGACTAAGCTGCTGAGTGCGCCGTGTGGAGGCCTGCTTTAGTTCGCACAATAATGTTCTAGATAAGCAGCCGTTGCGATTGCCTGACTGAGGGGTTAGAATAATGACGCTTATCATGTTCAGCTACCAATGAACAAACGCGTATTGGCTGTTTGCGTGGGTCTACTCGCAGACCTGCTTCTTTTTTTTCGTCGGCCTCTGTTCGATCAAACGTACATGTTTCCTTGGGATTTCCGGTATGTTCAGGTGCCGCTAATCTCTTTCTTGGCAGATCAGCTGCGACTCGGGCGGCTTGCGATTTGGGACCCCTTTACTTACTGCGGCGATCCCATTTTCGCTAACATCCAGGCAAGTCTTTTCCATCCTTTTGTCTTCGCCGCGGCTTTCATCAGCGGACACTTTGCGCCCGATTTGCTTCCCCTGCTTTTAGAGTGGGCGGTTGTAGCTCAGATCTGGATTGGCGGCATCTCGGCCTGGTTCTTGTTTCGAAAAATTGGTGCAGGGATTCCCAGCGCCTTTGCTGGTGCTTTGATATTTCAGACCGGCAGTTTTGTCGCGTCCCGAATGGAGCACATCGGTACCGTGATGGCCGTAGCGTGGATGCCGCTCGCATGGCTCTTCGTCTTTCGCTTGCGTGATACGGTAACCTATGGCAGCCTCTGCGGGCTCGCTGTTTCATTGGCTTTGTCGCTACTCGGAGGGTTTCCTCAGGCTACCTTGGCCGTATACGTCTCGACTGTTGTTCTGGCGATTGTTTTGTGGAGCTTTCGGATGTCGCAACTGCGCACAGTGCTTTGGACGTTGGTTGGATGCGCGATCTCAATTGCACTAGCGTCGGTTCAGTTTCTTCCAACTGTCCAGGTGACGGAAAATGGCGTCGGCAAGTACCGCGCGGGCTGGCTTAGCGCCTTTGGAGGCGGGCTCCACTGGGAAAGCTTGGTGTCTCTAATTATTCCCAATCACTTTAATATTTTCGATCTAGCCAAGTTCACAGGCCCAGGAGACCCGACTTTTCTCTATCTGTACAGCAGCATTGCGGGGCTGGTGCTTGTTTTTGTTGCCGTGATCGTCTCGCGGACTCGGACTGTGTTTGTGTTTGCCTCGCTTGGACTGTTTGGCGCGTTTTTCATGCTAGGCGAAAGCACCGCCCTATGGAGATGGATGTACCCTTCGTTGCCGGTTCAAGTGCGGATAGGAATTCATCCGGAATACACATACAGCATCTTCACTCTTTCGGTCGCGGCGCTTGCCGCTCTGGGTCTCGACGCTTTGCGTATCCGCAACGCTATAAAGTGGATGATCGCGCTAATCATCGGCCTCGACCTGCTCTTGGTTGGGTCCAACCGGCCGATGAATACGGCGTCGATCTTGGACGAGCCAGGCTTGACGCGGTTTTCGTTCGATGGAGATGGAGGTCTGCTGAGAGGCGTCCGTGAACTAGTGAACCGGCAGATCCCGCCCGCCCGCATCGACACTTTGGACGCGAGCATTAACTGGTCGGAATGCGCTCCGCTAACTCGCGTGCCAACCGCGGATGGTTGCAGTCCGCTTGCGCTGGAGAACATCATCCAGGCGAGACTGTTGCTTCATGAAGGACATAAGTGGGGCTGGTATTATCCCGTCGCAAACGCCGAGTCTCCGATCCTCGATGTGATGAATGTGAAGTACCTTCTCGTGGGGCCAAAAGGCAGGGGAAAGGTGGAATCCCTTCCCAAGTACAGGCACGTGGCGTCGTTCCAGAATCATGAGGTCTTCGAGAACCTGACAGTATTGCCCCGCTTTTTTCTAGTCCACGGCGTCAGACAGGTAATATCGCCCGAAGAAGCCAGGCAATTGATCGAGCGGCAGGAAGTGGATTTGCATAAGGCTGCCTTGGTCACTGACACGCCGCCACCCGGCATTGAAACGAACGACGGCGCCTTCGACCGGGTCGAGGTGTTGAAATATGAGCCGACCGCTCTTAAATTGTCCGTAACTACTCCCGTCAACTCGCTCCTTGTGTTGTCGGAGCAGTTTTATCCGGGATGGGATGCCTGGGTGGACGGCGAGCGGGAAAAAATTTATCTGACGGACATCGCGTTTCGAGGAGTCGTGATTCCGCCCGGAAGCCACACGCTTCGTATGGAGTTCAGGCCCGGCATCCTTACTTGTGGATCGATCGTTTCCGGAGGGTCGCTTCTGCTGGTGTGTTACATGGCCTGTTTTTGGAAACGGCCAATTCGCGTTCCTTCGTTCCGGAAGGCGGATCTCGGATGATCAGTATTGTGATCCCGATTTACAACGAGGAAGAGATCATTCCAACTCTTATCGATGAGATCGAGCAGTCAATGGCGGGGCTGGAGACCGAGTGGGAGGCACTCTTCGTCGACGATGGCAGCGTGGACGGCTCGCTGGCTGCTCTGCTGCACGCGCAGTCCCGAAACCCCAACATCGTAGTTATCGAACTTTCACGAAACTGGGGACATCAGACCGCAATCTCCGCCGGACTGGAACATGCTCGCGGTGACGCCGTCGTCGTCATGGATGGCGACTTGCAGGACCCGCCCGCAGTTATACCCGCCTTAGTCTCCGCCTGGAAGTCGGGTTTTCAGGTCGTTATCGCCGAAAGAGGCAAGCGTGGCGAGGGGTTGTTCCGGCGTATCTGCTTTCGCTGCTTTTACCGGCTACTCGGATGGGTGTCCGATTTTCCGATTCCATTGAACGCTGGAATGTTCGGTCTTCTGGACAGACAAGCCGTCGACGCCATCACCCTGCTTTCCGAGACGAATCGCTACCTCCCGGGTCTGCGTGCCTGGATCGGATTTCCCACGAAGATCGTGATGTACGACCGCTCGTCGCGGGCCGCGGGTGAACCCAAGCAACATTTTGGCCGGCTGTTCCGGTATGCATTCGATGCGATCTTCAGCTTCAGCTATAAGCCACTCCGCTTCAGCTTGTTTATGGGTGTTGCAACGGCAATATTCTCCATGATTGCCGCCGTAGTTCTCACTACGTTCCGCATTATGGGAGTTGGCATCTTTGGCGGGCCGGTGGTAGTCGGCTACACCAGCACACTCGTTTCCATCCTGTTTCTTGGTGGCGTGCAGCTTATCGGTATCGGAATTCTTGGAGAATATTTAGGACGGGTCTTCGATGAGGTCAAGCGTCGCCCGCTGTACTTCATCCGTCGTGTTCATGGAGGTGTGGAACGGAGAACCGGCTTAAGGTAACCGGATATTTGCCGATTTTCACGCAACGTCCACAAGAGCGAAAAATAAGGCGTCTTATTGTTGTCCGATTTTGGACGGGTGAATCCGGCCATCCGGCGTCAGCCGCAGCTTTTTCCCGCGCCACTCTACTTCGCTGCCGATTAGGCCCGCCACCCAAACTGCCGTGCCAAACAGGTCGCGCAGCGGGAGCCACCACCAGCGGCGCGTCACTGCGGCG
>DOZZ01000162.1 GCA_003517725.1 Bryobacterales bacterium
TTAAGCTGCGGGCGGCTTCAGCCGACCTGCCGCTCCCAGCAGTGTTCACCAGTTTGTTCGACCCTGCGTGTGCCGGAAGCGGCGAGTGTTCAGCCGATGGGAGTTACCCTATACCCATGAAGCCCATCCAACCCGACCAAGCCGATTTCCTGCTCCATGCCGTCTTTCTACCCGGTCTCAAAAACGAGCACCGCCTCACGAAGAGCATTATCGAAGCGATCCCATTAGACAAGGGTGACTACCGGCCCGACGGCATCTCGAAAAGCGCGCTGGACCTGGCCTGGCACATCGTCGCCACCGAAATGCGTTTCATGGAAGCAGTGCCGGCCGGGGAGTTCGATTTCAGCCCAAGGCCTCGCCCGGATTCCATCAAAAATTCACGAGACCTTTCGCGCTGGTACACCGAAAACTTCGAGCCGCGCTTCGAAAAACTGACGAAGTTATCGAGCGAGCAGCTACTCAAGATTGTTGATTTCCGAGGCCTGTTTCAGTTGCCGGCCATGTTGTACCTGCAGTTCGTGGTGAACCACTCGATCCACCATCGCGGCCAGTTGACGATGTACCTACGGCCGGTCGGCGCGAAAGTACCCGCGATTTACGGCGAAAGCTTCGACTCCGCGGAAGCCCGCAAGGCAACGCAGCCATAAATAACGCAATTTTCGTTAGACATCGCGAGAAATTTTCCCGATTATGGAAGCGTGTTCTTTCGAAGTGCCAGTATTATTCCTCCACGCAGCGGCATGCGGGAGATTTTTGGCCGCGGGCAGATGGACAGCTGCCCGAATAATCGCGGGTTGTCCCTTAAACCCATTGTGAGTGCCGTGGACGCATCGCAGCCGATGCTCAGGCATGAAGGCCCGCCATGTTGAAAACATTGCTGCCGATGTGGCGGCCGCGTGAGCGCGAGCTCCCGGCTTCGGCTTTTGTAATGGATCCGGAATACGTCACGGCTCCCGCCCCTAGAATTCTGTGGATCGAGCTGACGTCGAAATGCCCCTTCGACTGTGTTTTCTGCACGCGAAGAACGCGCTTCGGCGCCGGGCGCAACATGGACTTCGAGATCTTCCGGCGCGTGATCGGAGAACTGGATGCGCCGGATTTTATCAGCCTGAACTACTCTGGGGAATCGATCTACTATCCTCGTTTGCCGGAGGCGATCCAACTGGCCGCGGCGACGGGCGCGAGCACCGAGGTGGTGACGGCATTTTCAAGCATCTCTCCGTCCGTGCTGCGGGAAATTGTGGAAAGCGATCTCGACAGACTCGCAGTCTCGCTGCACACTATGGACCCGCGGCAGTACCAGCAGATCTACAAGTTCGGTTCGCTGGATCGGTTGAAGCAGCGCGTTGACGAATTCCTGAAACTGAGGTCAGACCTGGGGAAGGTCAAGCCACGCCTGGATTTTTGTTTCGTTGCCATGCACGATAATCTGGACCAACTCGGGCCCGTGGCGGAATATGCGCGCAGCGTGGGCGCCGTGGAACTCGGGATCCATCCCATCATCGGCCGGCACCTGGTGGCGCAGGACTTCTCCAAAGAGCTTGCCGCGAATCGCCTGCGCGAAGAATTCAAAGACGCTCTGCGGCGCACCGTCGCCTCGGTGGAGGCTGCACAACCAGGGCTAACGTTGAACGTTCTGAACCCGGATCTGGACCCCGCACCGCGCCTGAGCCACACCCCCGGCTATTTCTCGCCGCTGCTTCCGGAGCACGCCCGCATTCACACCTGCGACCAATCGCCCTTCGAGAGCGCGCACATTTTGGCTACCGGCAACGTTGTGGTCTGCGAAGTTCTGGATGAGATCCCAATGGGTAATCTGGCGGACCAGTCCTTGCGCGAAATTTGGCACGGCGAGGGCTATCGCGAGTTTCGGCGTAAGTATGTGAATGGCGGCGTCCCGGAGTGCCGCTCCTGCGTCTGGAAAAAGCCCTATATACCGGGAGCGTGGAGCTCCGCGATTATCGTAGCGGACGGCATGAGTCCTCAGCTACTTTTAGGGTGGCACGCTCACGAAGGCAACGAAATCATCTGGAGCAAGAAACAGGCTCTTCTGGCCCTCAGCAATTCGGGGAGAAAGAAAAAGATCCGTATCGCCGGCGCACTGCCTCCGGGATTCATGGGCGGAAGCAACCTCTTGAAGATCCGTTGCAACCGAGTTACTGTGGGCGAAATTCGCAATGACACAAAAGATTTTCTGAATTTCGAAACCACGTTGCCTTTGCCGCAGGTGTGGGACCGGCTCTACCTAGAGTTAGTCACCACTTATCCGCATCGCCCCTGCTTGCACGGCTCCAGCGCCGATTCGCGCGATCTGGGTTTTGCCCTCCAACGAATCGAGGCCTTCGGTTAGGGTGAACGATCGCGACGCTGCCATTCGCGGGCTGTATCGCATGCTGCGGGTGTGCGACTTGGCGGGACGCCTCTGGAACAGCGTTCAATGGCCCGACATTCCTAAGCCGTTACAGCCCGGAATTTCCATTCTGATTCCAGAGCGCGCCAATCCGGCTTTGTTGAGTGCATGCCTGGCGAACGTGAACGCCGCATGCCGAGAAGTTGCCGAGCCGTGCGAAGTGATCGTGGTTGCGAGTGGGTCGCCGCCGTCGCTGTACAGCGATTTGGTCCAACGCCACACGGGGGTCCGCTGGATTTTTTCCGAAGCGCCGCTGTGGTTCGGAGGCGCGATCCAACTCGGCCTCCGTGCCGCGCGGCACGATTGGGTATACCTGCTGAACAACGACATGCTGTTGGACCCAGGCGCGCTTGCCGCGCTACTTCCCTGGCGCGCGCCGCACGTGTTCGGCATTGCCTCGCAGATCTATTTTCAGGACTCCGAAAGGCGCCGCGAGGAGACGGGCTGGACCATCTGCCGCGAAATTGATGGCATGGTCGAGATTCTGGATGAAGTGGCGGATGATGACGTCACCGTTCGCGGCACTTTCTATGCGGGTGGTGGCGCTTCACTGTTCCGGCGGGAGCTGCTGGCGCGTCTGGCGCAGAATTGCTCGATTTACGCGCCATTCTACTGGGAGGACGTGGAATGGGGCGCGTGCGCCTGGCGACTGGGCTATGAGAGCCTGTACTGCCCGACGTCGAAGGCCTGGCACGGGCATCGGCAAACCAATCGCAGGTTCTTTTCTGAACCGGAAATCGACCGGATACTAAGGCGCAATCGATTAATTTTTCATCTCCGCAATGGGCGCTGTCCCGAATCTTTGGAACAGCTGCGGGAGTTGCTCAGGCAATCCGATGGAGATTCGCTGGCCGAGATTTTGAGAATGCGGAGCATCTTCAAGATCGCCTTCGGCCGACTGCGCAATCGCTCGCGGTGGTTCCGGGCTATTCCGCTCGACTCCACATGGCAACGCAGCTACGGATCGAGTCTGGCGGTGTATGCACACGACTCTGATGTTTTCGCCTGTCGTAACCAAAGCCCTTCGGGGACATAGCGGTTTTTTTCGCGGCTTTGCCGTTAAAAAGGAGCTGTGTCCACTCGGCACTCGGCGCTGAGCCGGCTGTTTTCAGATTTTTCTTGAGCTTGTGTGCTTTATAGCTCCGTCGAGTCGCCAGCAGCGTGATCGCGTAAAGCACGCGCGGCCAGCGAGAGCAAATTCCCGTTCCTGGCGTCGGCTTCGATCTGACGGTCCCAAAGCTCCGCCTGGTAACGGGCGAGCCATTGGCGAAGTTGTTTGCGAACGCGGCTCATGACCTAATTCAGAAAATAAGTCCGATACAGCGTATCCCGCTGCTTCGGAACAAACCCGGCATCCCGGATGAGCCGCCGCAGTTCTTCCTCCGTAGCGCGATGGTGCGCGCCCGCCGCCGACACTACGTTTTCCTCGATCATGATACTGCCGACGTCATTCCCGCCAAATCTAAGCCCCACCTGACACGTTTTCAGCCCCGGCGTCACCCAGGAGCTCTGAATGTTCTCGATATTATCCAGGTAAGTTCTTGAAACTGCTAAGGTTGTCAGGTACTCCACGGCCGTGGCTTCTTCTTTAACAAATCGCCCTAACGAAGTGTTTTCGCGCTGGAAACTCCACGGGATAAAGGCCGTGAACCCGCCTGTGTCCTCCTGAATCTGGCGCACCAGTTCCAGGTGGTTCATGCGCTGCTCCAGCGTCTCCCCGCAGCCGAACATCATGGTCGCGGTGGTTCGCATCCCCAGCGCGTGCGCGGTGCGGTGGACGTCGACCCAGTCCTGCGTGGAACACTTCAGGCGGCTGATGCGGTAGCGCACGGCGTCGTCCAGAATCTCGGCGCCGCCCCCCGGAATCGAGTCCAGCCCGGCATCCCGCAGCCGCGCGATCGTGTCATACAGGCTCAGCCCGCTCACCTCGGCGATGTTGGTGATCTCGGGCGCCGAGAAGCAGTGGTTGTGAATCTTGAAGCGCTGCTTGATCGACCGTAGCAGGTCTTCGTACCACTCGATCTTCAGGTCCGGATGCAGCCCGCCCTGCATCAGGATGCCGGTCCCGCCCAGGTCGATGGTCTCCTGAATCTTCCCGAAGATGGTCTCCTTCGACAGGATGTAGCCTTCTTTGTGACCCATGGGCCGGTAGAATGCGCAAAAGCTGCAGTATTCGGTGCAGAAATTGGTGTAGTTGATGTTGCGGTCGATGATGTAGGAGACCACGCCGTGCGGGTGCAGGCGACGGCGCACGGCGTCGGCCTCCATGCCCACGCCGATCAGGTCGTTCGATTCGAACATCTCCAGAGCTTGGCTGCGCGTAATCATGACGGCTTCCCCCTTATTGTAGATGGCGCCCGGCGGCCCTTGGGCTGAAACGTCCTTGCTTTGTTGCGCCAGGGTGACCGGCTCATATATGCTCCTACAGATTTGCGGCCTTGTTCGCTGCAATTTCAGGAGGATCAAAGCCCCGATGCCGTCTCTCATCGCACTGCCCGCCCTGTGGCAACCCGCCACCGAGCCGGCCGGGTATGGCCAGAACTATCTGCTGGCCGTGCTCGGAATCAGCGTTCTTTCCCTTCTCGTAGCCGGGTTGCTGGCGCGCTACGTCATCAGCCAGGACACCGGCACGGCCCAGATGCAGAGGATTTCGAACGCCATCAGGCAGGGCGCCGAGGCTTTCATGCGGCGTCAGAACAAGACCATCCTAATTCTGGCCGCGGTGCTGGCCGTGATCATTTTCCTGGGTTACTACTTCGGCAAGGGCGACAGCCTACTGGCCCGCCGCATGACCATCTCGTTCGTGGCCGGGGCGCTGTGCTC
>DOZZ01000264.1 GCA_003517725.1 Bryobacterales bacterium
GTCTGCCGGTAGGTGTAATTCTCGCGCGCCTTCTGAAACTCGGTCTCTTTGGCCGCAAACTTTCGAATCACTTCATTGGGATCCACCGCGGGCTCCGCCGCCGGTAACATGGCTGCACCGAACAAAATCAAACACGCTAATCGCATATTCTTTCCTGAACTAGACGTTTTCCTCACGCCAACAGTTTCTTCGCGATGGTCATCAACTGCATATTCGTCGTACCTTCGTAAATGCGGCCGATCTTCACGTCGCGGTAGAACTTCTCCGCCGGGCAGTCTTTGGTGATGCCAATGCCGCCAAATATCTCGATGGCCTGCGACGCCGCCCGCTCGGCGATCTCGGCGCTGAAATACTTGGCCATGGCGGCTTCCGTCACGAACGCATGGCCGCCGTCCCGCAGCCGCGCCGCGTTGTACACCAGCAGCCGCGCCGCTTCAATCTCGGCCGCCATTTTGGCCAGCGTAAACTGCACCGCTTGGAATTCGCCGATGGTTTTGCCGAACTGTTTGCGCTGCCGGGCATAGGCCGTGGCCGCCTGCAGCGCGCCGCGCGCCAGGCCGATCATCTGCGCGCCAATCGCAATACGCCCCTCGTTCAGCGTCTCGATCGCGATCTTGTAACCCTTGCCCACCTCGCCCACCACATTGCTCTTCGGGACGCGGCAGTCCTCTAGAATCAACTCGCACGTGGACGACGCCCGCAAACCCAGCTTGTCCTCCTTGCGCCCGACCTTGAAACCCGGAAATTCGCGCTCCACCAGAAACGCCGTGATGCCCCGGTATCCGGCGCCCGGATTAGCATTGGCGAACAACAGGAACACGCCGGCTTCGGCGGCGTTGGTGATCCACAGCTTGCGCCCGTTCAGAACAAAACAGTCTTCGCTCTCAACCGCCGTCGTCGCCAGCGCGAAAGCGTCCGACCCCGAACCGGCCTCCGACAGCGCATAGGATCCCGTCGTGTCGCGCGCCAGCCGCGACAGGTAGCGCTGCTTCTGGTCGGCGTTGCCCCACCGCAGGATGGCGTTGTTCACGATGGTATTCTGCACGTCGCAGATCACGCCCGCCGAAGCATCCACCGCCGACAGCTCCTCCACGGCCAGCACGCACTGGAAAAATGTGCCGCCCTGCCCGCCATACTCCTCGGGCACCTCGATCCCCATCAGCCCCAGCGCGAACATCTGCCGCAGCAGCTCAGGTCGAAAGGCGCCGGCCTCGTCCATGGCGCGCACGTGCGGCCCCACCCGCTCGCGCGCGAAGGCGCGCACCGAATCGCGAAACAGCGCGTCTTCTTCGCTCAGAACGGTCAGCGGCGTCATAGCGCGTGAAACGGGCGGCCCTGCGAACTTGCCACCGCCGCGTGCGTCACCTGCCCGTTGTAAGTATTGATGCCCTGCCGCAGGCCATGGTTCTCGTCAGCCGCGCGCTCCAGCCCTTTGTTCGCCAGAGCCAGCAGATAAGGGAACGTCGCGTTCGTCAGTCCGAACGTCGACGTATGCGGCACAGCCGCCGGCATGTTCGACACGCAGTAGTGCAGCACGCCATCCACGAAATAGATGGGTTCGGTGTGCGTAGTCGCCCGCGACGTCTCGAAGCAGCCGCCCTTGTCAATCGCCACGTCCACCACGACGGCGCCGCGCCGCATGTTAGCGATCATCGAGCGCCGCACCACCTTCGGCGCCGAAGCCCCCGGAATCAGCACCGCGCCAATCACCAGGTCCGAATGCCGCAGGGTTTCGGTGATGGTCCACGAGTTCGACGCCAGCGTGCGTATGCGCGCTCCGAAGATGTCGTCCAGCTGCCGCAATCGGTTCAGGTTGCGATCGATGATGGTCACGCGCGCGCCAATGCCCACGGCCATTTTGGCGGCATTGGTCCCCACCACGCCGCCGCCGATGATCGTGACGTTGCCCGGAGCCACGCCCGGAATGCCGCTCAGCAGCACGCCGCGCCCGCCGTTGGGCTTCTCGAGATATTGCGCGCCCACCTGCACCGACATGCGCCCCGCCACTTCGCTCATCGGCGTCAGCAAGGGCAGGGAACCGTCTTCTTCGACGATGGTCTCGTAGGCCACGCCATTGGTTCCGGAATCGAGCAGCCGCTGCGTCAGCTCCGGCAGCGGTGCCAAATGCAAATAGGTGAACAGCGTCAGGTTCGGGCGCAGAAAGCCGTATTCGGACGTCTGCGGCTCCTTCACCTTCACCACCAGGTCGGCCTGCCGCCACACCTCTGCCGCCGATCGGCAGATGGTGGCGCCCGCTTCGTGGTATTCGGCATCCGACAGCGTGCTGCCCTCGCCGGCGTGCGTCTCTACCAGCACTTCATGGCCGGCCTCGCGCAAAGCGGTTACGCCGCTCGGCACCAGCGCCACCCGCGCCTCATGATCTTTCACCTCTTTAGGGACGCCGATGACCATGTCCCTTACACTCTACTGCCGAGGCGGCTCCGGCGTCTTGACCTCGGGGTCCTTGGGGCCCAGCCCCAGCGCAATCAGCGACAGCGAGTTCAGTTTGCCCGTGGCCGTCAGCTTCTGGTCTTCTTGGAACCGCCGCATGGCATCCATCGAGTCCTGGTCCCAGCCGCCGCTCGGCGCCGTCTTCAGGTAGCCCTTGGCCGCCAGCGCCTCCTGGATCTCTCGGTAGCGGTCCGAACTCGGCGCCGCCTGCACGGCTTGCCGCGGAGCGCTCCTGCGGCCGCGCGCCGAAGCCTTACCCCGCACATAACGCCCGCGCGAACTCATGCCACGTGAAGCCGTGCTGTTCGACCGCCGCGTGACGCTCCTTCGGATCGCGTGCCCCGGCGCCTTGCTGCTATGGGGCGCAGCCTTGCCGTGGGGTTTAGCTTTACTCTTAGGCGTGGCGCTTGCCAGGCACGCCATCACGGCCAGCATCGCCAGCCCGCAAAAAAAATTTCTCATGGTTTGAAAGCGTAAGAAAAAAAGGGCGCCGGTACTACCAGCGCCCCACTGATTTTATCAAGAAGCTTTTATCAATAAGCTTTTAGCAATGATCCCGCCGTTACTGCGGCGGCATGGTGCCGGCCAGGAACAGCGATTGCCAGCCGCTTCCGTTGCGCCCCGTGCCCAGGTTGCGGTACACGCGGAATGCCACGGCATCGCCCGTCTTCAGCGATTTCTGGATGCGCTGGAAATCGTCCGTGCTGCTCACCGGCTGCTGGTTGGCCGCCACGATCACATCCTTCGGCGCGAAGCCGATGTCCTCGGC
>DOZZ01000233.1:0-4815 GCA_003517725.1 Bryobacterales bacterium
CGATGGCCTCTTCCAGGCGCTTGCGGTCCTGCATTACCTTCTGGCTTTTTTCGGGCTGGCTCCAGAAAGAGGGGTCGCCGATCAGGATTTCCAGTTGTTTCAGTTGATTCTGTTTTTGAGCCGAGTCAAAGATAGCTCCGCACGGCCAGGGCCTGTTCGCGGAGCGGCGTGTATTCTCGTTCCAGTTCTTCGAGGGTCATCGCGCTTCCAATTTTAGCTCAGCCGCGGCCGCGCGCCCCTTTACATCAAAATTCAGGTGATCTAGCATAGCTCGCATGCGAAAGCGGAGCGCCCTATTTTCGGTTGCCAATCTTTTACTGGCCGCCGCGACCGTTAACGTTCCAACCTTGCGCGCGGACCAGACGGTCGCGTGCAGGCCCAGCGGACCCAGCCGAACGGTCTGCAGGATCGACGAACCCAACGTCAGGCAGCAGTTGACGCCGTACCGGCAAGTTACTTTCCATGCCGGCGACCGTGTCATCGTCAACGCGGGCGGTTGCGTTCAAACAGGCGGTCACGGCGCCACCTGGAAGCGCTATGTCAATCCCAGCGGTCCCGATTCCAACCGGCTCTACTGGGGCACCATATCCATCCCGGGCGCGACCCAGGGGGTCGTCCGGGTGTCGAGCGTTCTGGGCCGCCAGTTAACGGTCCCGGCCGGCCTCCCCGATTCCGACCTTTACTTGGGGCTTGGCTATGTCGACGATGGCTACGGCGACAACGGCTATAACGACCACGACGACGGCACCGAGAACCAATGTAAGGGGTCCGTGAACGCCTTCGTAATCCTTACGATCGACCACCAGCCCGGGACCACCGCCGGATGCGGGGGGACTACCGGCAACAACCCGCTCGACATGGTCTGGAGCGACTGCGATCCGAACGGTTATCCCAAGAATCCGCAGTGGCGCTACCAGGTTACGCACAACGGGCAGGTGCCACCGGCACCTCCTACGCTGTGCCCTTCGTTGCTGCACGGTAACCCATGTACTGCATGGACCGTGACCACGGATTCCGGCACTTTGTGCGGCCCGCATGTGAACTGGTTTGCCGCGACTTACAATGGATTAGTAAGTTGGGAGGAGAAGTCCGATGTGGGAACGGACGACGACTATAACTACAGATTTTTCACGCCCCGCGACGCCGGTGTTGTAGCCCACCCGGACGGCACTATCAACGGCATCGAGATCGAGTTCGACTCCGACGAGACGATCGACCATTTCAGTTCGCCTCTGTGGACTCAATTCCACCACCTGGTGGACAACAATAACAGCGCCGCACAGACGCAAGTGAAAACCCGGACGGCCGTAGTTATGGGATTAGTTGGTTTAGATTGCGGCCACCCGAGCTGTAGCTCGGAATTGCATCCGGCCTACGGCATGGCCGTCAACGTCGACAACTCCAACCTTGCGGATGACCGCTGGACGGTATTCGCGCGTAATTGGGGCGACGAGGGCTTTTGCAGCAGCGACCAGCATTACCTGCCCACCAACAATGTGAAGCTCATGATTCCCTGGCTTGCTGGCGCTACGTCCGTAACCGTGGGACCAGACACGCAATTTTACGTGTTTACGAACTCCGACAGCAGCGCAACAGCCTCCAGCCCGCAGATTACGTATGCGGCGAACCAGGGCGTGCTGCTCGACTTTAATCTACCGGCGCCTTCCGCCCAGGTCGGTATAGAAGGCGAGGTCCATTTGCAGTGGACGCTGGCGGGTGGAGCGCGAACCACCACGCGCATTCTGCGGCCCGCGCTACCGCTTGCAATCATCCATCCCAACCGGGCTGAGCCGGAAAAGGACAAACCGGAAATGCGCGTCTCCGGGTTAGTCAAACAGATGACGGCGCCTCAACTCCAGATGCTCCGAACCCGGTTACAGGCAGCGTCCGTGGCGCGCGTGGGCATCAACCGCCCGCGGCTGGCCCTGCGTTCCAGCGCGAGAGTAGCGGCTCTGCCGCAGCCGCCGCGTCTGGCCAAACCGCTGGCCACGCAAGCGGTGCGCGATCCCCGCATGGTCCGGAAACACGAGGCCTTGCGGACCTCGCTTTGCGAGACTTACAAAAACGCCGTGCCCGGCTACCCGTCCGCATGCACCGCGGCGCCGGCGCACTAAATCCTGAACCATTTAGCGCAAGGGTGGGGCGGACCCCTGGTCCGCGGCCAACGCCGTCGTCGGCCTTTGATGGCAACCGAATAGCCGGACCAGGGGGTCCGGCGCGGACGAGGGCGTCCGCCCCACATACTGCTCAATCCGTGAAGGGGATTGCTTCACACGCTGGAAATTCCGGGGCTGTTAGGCGATGCGGACCGATCTAGGGGGTGTCGTTAGCCGGCAGTGTTTCTGGCGCGTCCGGGCGCCAGTCGTGAGCAGCGGGCGTCATGGGCACGTGATGCTGGATCTTCGAGCGGAAATCTCCCAGACTGCGCCAGCGGGTGGTGGCGTTCAAATCGACCTCGGCCACGGCCACCGAGCCCCAATCCTTGGCCAGGGCAATGGTCTGGCCCGCATGGTCCCAGACGGCGGAGAGCATCCAGTTGCTCGAGACATCCTCATACGTGCTGCTGACCAGGTATACCTGATTCTCGGCGGCCCTCGCGCGCGCCAGTTCGGGATTGCATCCCCAAACCGGCCATGCAATCACTTCGGCCCCGCGCTTGGTCAATTCGCGCGCCACTTCTGGAAAGAATCCGTCATAACAGATCATGATGCCGAGCGCGCCGAAGCGCGTTTGGAAAATGGGATAGGCGGCGCCCGGCACCACGCCGGCGGAGGCCTCGCTATCGGGTAGCGTGACCTTTCTATAGACGCCGCCAAGCTTCCCTTCCGGCGTCAGCAGCACGGCTACGTTGTAGACCTTGTAAGCGCTTTTCTCGAAGAGGCCCGCCACGATATAAAGATTGTGCCGCTTCGCCAAACCCGCGAAGTAGTCGGTAGAAGGCCCCGGGACGGGTTCGGCGACGTCTACGGGATTGAGACCCGTGCCGTAGTAAGTCAGGGTTTCGGGAAGGACCACGAGGTCGGCTTTGCGGCGGGCCGCTTCCGCGATCAGAGGCGCGAACTGCGTTCGTTTCTCTGCCGCGGTTTTGCCCGCTTGCGGCCGGTAATGCACGGTGGCCAGGCGAACTATTCTGGGCGAGGGTGGCTCGGCCGCGGTAAGCTGCACATCGCTCCACTCCATTCGGCCATTCGCGGCCCATCGGCCATGCAGTTCAACAACTGCCTGCATGGCGTTCGAGGGCGCCTGCCAAGTCCCCGATAACCGGGTCCATCCATCCTTGGCGGGGATGCCTTCAACGGGGTATTCGAGCGGGGCGAGCGGGTTGTACCTGGTCAGATATCGCTCAACCTGCTTGCGGTCGTCGATAACTCGCTGACCGGCTGCATCGACCCATTGCACTGTAACGACGGCGCACTGTTGCGGCCATTCGACTCCGGCGACTTTGCGATAGGCGTTGAAGCTGTAATATTTGCCGCCTTCGACGCGAAAGCTGCGTTTCCAGAAACC
Organism: Bryobacterales bacterium; assembly: GCA_003517725.1. GTDB lineage: Bacteria > Acidobacteriota > Terriglobia > Bryobacterales > Bryobacteraceae > DOZZ01. The sequence continues at coordinate 3,508 of DOZZ01000233.1, forward strand.
GTCCAGGCCGTCGCGCGCGTCGGTTTCGATGACGAAAGCTCCAACTCCATCTCGTCCGCCCCGGGCGGCGTACGCGAACTTGGGTCGAATTTCAGCGCGTGTGGCTTCAGCGGTCCAGCCCGCGGGAGGCGCGGAGTCGCGCAAGTCAGCACCGAACGCCGCTGATAGCGCCAGAATTGAACCGAGCAGCGGCAGTGCCCGCATAGGGATAGTATACGGCGTAGGCGCGATGTCGCGCCCGATCCCATCTCACGGCAGCACCACCGCCGCCCCGGTCAGCTTCACGACTCGTGTCAGCACTTCCGTCGTCGCCGCATTAGCCGCCCCTTCAAATCCCGGCTGCTTGCCCCCGAAGCTAATCTCTACATCCCCAGGATTCACGGTACGAGTCCCATCCGCCCCGACGGTCGCCAACTGCGCCGGCGCGATCTGAAAGTCCACCGTCTTGCGCTCTCCCGGTTGCAGACGCGTACGGACGAAGCCGGCTAGTGAGCGGATCGGCATCGCGCCCGGCCGGCGGACATACAACTCCACCACCTCTTCGCCCGCCATCTGGCCGGAGTTCAGGACGTCGGCCGAGACCCGCACGGCGTTGCCGGCCGACACCTCAGGCGCTACCTGCAGATTGCGGTAGAGGAAGGTGGTGTAGCTTAGCCCGTACCCGAACGGATACAGCGGCTGACCTTCGAAATAGCGATAGGTGCGGCCCTTCATGGCGTAGTCGCTGAACGGCGGTAGCTGTTGCGCCGATTGGTAGAACGTCACGGGCAGCCGGCCCGCCGGGTTGTAGTCGCCGAACAGAACATCGGCAATCGCCGCGCCGCCAGTCTGGCCCGGATACCACGTCTCGAGTATGGCCGGCACATGGTCTCGCGCCCAGTTGACACCCAGCGCGCTGCCGTTCAGCAGCACCAGCACCGTCGGCTTGCCCACCGCCACAATCTTCTGCATCAGGTCCTGCTGGACTTTGGGCAGATCCAAGGTGACGCGGTCGCCGCCGGCGAAACCCTCGACCGGCACATCCATCTCCTCGCCTTCGAGGCGCGGGGAGAGGCCCATCACCAGCACCACCGCGTCGGCCTGGCGCGCGGCCGTCAGCGCCTCCTGCTCCAGTCCCGGCTCGGGCGGCGCCCACACCAGGTGTATGTCGGCATCGTTCACCGTCTCGTGGAAATCGACGCGGAGGGCGTAGAGTTTGCCGGCCTCCAACTGCACCGGGGCCGTGGAGTAGCCGCGCTCATGAATATTGGAGCGCGCGGCGATTTTGCGGCCGTCCAGATACACCTCGAAGCCGTTCAGGCCAATCGC
>DOZZ01000233.1:5025-5810 GCA_003517725.1 Bryobacterales bacterium
ACGCCGAAGTTGTCGTCATCCATGTCATCACGCGGCGCGGCGTCGGCCCAGTGGAAGTCGATGTGGCGATCGATGCGCGTGAACAGCGGTTTGACTAAGTGCGCGGTGTTGAAATCCGCGCGGTTGAAGTATTGCCCCTTCAGCCCGGCCTCGCGGCGCTTATTGTTGGTAGTGTAAAGCGCGGTGTTCGGCACCACCTGCATGGCCGGCAGATTCGCCGCGATGTCGCAGCCCCGCGCATACAGCACGGTGGTGTGGCGCGACACGCGCAGCTTGATGCCATCGAGCGGCGTCATGGGCTGTGTCGGCTCGCCGTTGTAGTTGCCAAGCATCACGTCAACATCGTTGGCATTGGGACCAATCACCGCGATGGTTTTGGTGTCTTTGCTTAGCGGCAGCAGCGGCGCTCCATTGCTAAGCGTCTCGTTCTTCAACAGCACAATCGACTCGCGCGCGGCATCGAGCGCCAGGTCTTTGTGCTCCGAACTCTCCACCACGTCGTATGGAATCCTGGCGTACGGCACGGCATCCGGCGGGTCGAACATGCCCAGCCGGAAGCGCGCCGTGAACAGGCGCCGCACGGCATTGGTGATGGCCTCTTCGGGCAGCAGCTTCTGCTGCACGGCCGGCAGCAGCGCCCGGTATTCCGTGCCGCAGTCCAGATCCGTGCCGGCCAGCACCGCGCGCGCCGCGCCTTCGGGGGCGCTGGCCGCCGTCTTATGGGTCCGGTAAATATCGCCGACCGCGCCGCAATCGGAGACCACGTAGCCGCCAAATTTCCAGCG
>DOZZ01000212.1:0-1417 GCA_003517725.1 Bryobacterales bacterium
TCGGGCGTGAACTGGATGCGCTTGAAGTCGAGCCCCAGCGACTGGGCGAGGGTCTTGACCAGCAGCGTCTTGGCCGTGCCGGGCAGGCCCGTGATGAGGCAGTGCCCACCGACGAACAGCGAAATCAGCACCTGTTCCAGCACCTCTTCCTGACCGATGATGACGCGCCGCACCTGCCGCACGATGCCGGCCTCGGTTTCGCGAAAGCGCGCGATGCGCTGCTTCAGAACTTCGGGTTCCAGTTGCGGGATGACGATGGTCGACATGATCTCCTCGGGCGTTAGCGCGCCGGCACTCCTTCAGTTTCGAGCAGCATTTTCTGCGCGGGCCGGAAGCCGGGCGCGATTTCGAGCGCCGCCAGCAACTCCTCGCGAGCCTGCGCGGCGCGGCCCTCCACGCGATAGGCCTGGGCCAGTTGAAAGTGGGCGCTGGCTTCATCCACAGGCTTGCCCGCCAGCAGCGCCTGGAACTCGCGCGCCGCCGGGGCGCCCTGCTTCGCGGCCAGATACAAACTGCCCAGTTTCTGATGCACCTCGGCATCGAGCGGCGCGATATAGAGCAGCGCTTCGAGCACACGCGCGGCTTCGGTTTCCTGCTTTGCGGCGGTCAACAGATCGGCCAGTTGCTTCAACGCCGCGGGCGAACGTCCGCCGGCGTGCCAGTAGCGCGATAGCTCTTCGCGCGCGCCGGCGTCATTGTGGATCGCCGTGTAGGAGGCGGCGATGGTTTCGTAGACGCTGCCGCTTTCGACAAATTCCGGATACAGATCGCGCACCGCCGGGCCGCGCGCGATCACGTCCGCGTGTTGTCCCTTACTGGCGAGTTCATGCAGTTCGACTGCGCGCTTCTTCCATTGCGCTAAATTATCGACCACGGCTTTGTTCCGGCTCTCCAGATCTTTCAGGAAACGCTTGTCGAGTTCTTCAGATGCGATGCCGAGCGTCTGGCGCACCACGTCGGGCGTGGTCGCAGTGCCGGCAAATGCGTGCGTCATCTCGGTGAGTTTGGCCTCGCCCCACTGCTTGGCGATGAAATCGCAGATCTGCCCGGCTTCAAAATACGAGATCAGCACCTGCCCCATATTCTTCGGATGCGTGAAGCCGCGATCGAGCTCCGCTACCGGCAGTAACTGTTTGTCGCGGATCGCGATGACAATATCCGGCGTCAGGCGGTCGCCCCAGTCGGGCCGCTCGGCACTTTCTTCATGCACCGCCACGCCTTCGGTGAACCAGCGCGGCACGTGAAAATTGGTCATCGACAGCGTGTAGACGTGGCTCAACTCATGCCGCATCACGCTGCCCCAGTGGAAGCTGCCGGGCGGCCGGCTGGACGGGCTGTCCATCGCGACAATGTTGCCGAAGGTCACGCCCAGCGCGCCCAGGCCCGGGATGCCGGTGGTGCGCACGGCGAAATCTTC
>DOZZ01000212.1:1537-2367 GCA_003517725.1 Bryobacterales bacterium
ATCGAGCGCTTGAGCTCGGCTTCGAAGTAAGGCCGCAGCACCGCGCCTTCGCGCTTATCGAAGCGCAGCGTGGTGTTGCCGTTCGCAAAGGTCTCGAAACGCGCGTAGCTATCCATCAAGCGCAGCGCGTTGACCACCGACGGAGGCGTGTAGTGGTTGTTGTAGGCCAGTTCCAGTTCCTGTCGCGCCTGCTTCTCGTCGGCCAACCGCATCTGGTTCAGGCCCAGCTCGGCATGCGCGCTCCACAGGTCCGGCTGCGTGGCGACGGCTTGCTGGTAAAACTTAATGCCCTCGCGATAGCGCCGGTTAATCACGGCAAAGTGGCCCACCGTTTCGAACGGCTTGCCGTTATGCGCGTGGCGCGCCAGAGCGCGGTCGAGCCAGGGCTTGCCGTCGCGATCCGCCAGGTATTCGACGGCCGCGTGCACCGCCAGAGCATCGAGCGCATCGGGCGACAGCGCCAGGGCCGCATCGGCTTCGTTCAGCGCAGTCTTGGTGTCGTTGTCCTCGAGCGCGATGCGGGCCAGCAATTCATGCGCGGCGAACAGTTTCGGATCGTGATCCAGCGCGAAGCGCGCGAACTTGGCCGCCTCGGGCGAGAAATCTTCTTCGAGCACCTGCGCCATGCCCAGATTGGCTTCGGCGCTGGCGGGATTCAGCGTCAGAGCCTCGCGCAACAGCTTGATGGCCTCATCCGGCTGGAAGCGCTCCAGAAACAGCAGGCCCCAGCGCACGCGGGCATGCGCGTCGGCCGGGTGCGCCGCGGTGAAGGCGCGGAACGCATCGTTGGCGCCGCGATAGTCGTGCGCCTGCCACAGCTTTTCGGCCAG
>DOZZ01000212.1:2559-2753 GCA_003517725.1 Bryobacterales bacterium
AACTGCTGCTTATATTGCTCGGGCGGCAGCAGCGACTTCTGAAATTTCAGCTGGTCGATCTGGTTCTCAATGCTCTCCTTGCGTTCGAGCAGTTCGCGCTTGGCCGGGTTGACCGCGGCCTCGGCCATCGCGCCGCGCCGCAGCAGCACGAACTGCGCGGCGCGCGCCGTATCGTCCACCTGCGCGTGTTCCGT
>DOZZ01000212.1:3008-3579 GCA_003517725.1 Bryobacterales bacterium
GCCGTGATCACGATGCGATTGGCGTGTTTCAGCGCCGCCAGCGAAGCGCCGCTGGCGCTGGTCATGTTCACCACCAGCTGTCGTCCCGCCGGCACGGCGTTCACCAGCGCCGCCAGTTCGGTTGCCGTGATATCGGGCCCCGGCACATTGAACTTGTAGTCCGTGCCATCGAAGCTGCCGTGCCCGATCAACATCAGCACCAGCGCGTCTTCCGAACGCGCCTGCCGGCCAATCCTTTCGAGCGCCGCGCGCACCGCCGTCTTCGTAGCGGCCGGGCCGGCGAGCGTCTGCACGTCCGCGCCGCCGCCGCCCGCTTTCAGCGCTTTCTCGGCATCACCGGCCCATAGCTTGAAGCGCTGCTCGTAGTCGGCCTCGCCGCCCAGCCCGGCCACGGTCAGATAAAACGTGGTCGCGCTCAAGAACGCGGCACAGCTCAGCGTCAAAAAAACCACGCGCGCGGCTCTCACACGGCCCCCCAACGCCGCCGCAGCAGCCACTCCGCGGCGCGAATGCTCAAGGCCAGCAGCAGCACGATGGGCATGTCCCACAGGTCCAAAGTCTCCTGCACCGT
>DOZZ01000132.1:0-199 GCA_003517725.1 Bryobacterales bacterium
TTTTCGCTGAATGTGTTTCCCAATGACCCAGGCCTTCGCACAATCCACGCGATTGTACCACCTCGTTCGAGACCGTCAAGCGAAGTTTGTTTGCCGAGCCGCGTCGGAACTTGCTTCGATCGTGTTGGTGATGAATCGGCGATTGAAGCCTGTGGCTACTGTGCACGCCTAAATTCTGGTGAGCCGGGTGGGATTCGAA
>DOZZ01000132.1:363-1033 GCA_003517725.1 Bryobacterales bacterium
CCCGCGCTGTTTGCGACAGCCGGGCGGATGACGAGCACCTGAGATGGAGGCGCCCGTATGCGCAGTATACCCAGCCGGCGGCCGCTCCGAGCGCCAGAGGATTTGAACTGGCTGCGCTGTCACGCCTTTTACGACGTGCTGAACGCGGACCCCGCCTTTCAAGCCGCGCTGGACGNNCGCCCGCATTGGTGTCAGAAGTGGTGTCAAGACTGTTACGGAACGGTGACGCGATAGAATAGAACCGCCCGCGCTGCACCAACAGCCGGGCGGATGGCAAACGACTGGATAGGAGCCGTTCACATGGACAGTATACCCGCCGGCGCCCGCTCCAAACGCCGGAGGAATTGAACTGGCCGCGTTGTCAGGCTTACTACGAAGTGCTCAACGCCGACGCCGCCTTTCAAGCCGCGCTGTACGTGCTCGATGACTTCGTAGAACCTCACTGCCCGCTGTATCCGATGAACGGGCACATAGCAGCGACCGTCTGGCCGGCCGTAGATGCATTTGTCAGGCAGTGGCGGCTGCCGACGAAGCCGGCACAGTTCCCTGACGGCCTGAGGGGCGGGCAGGCTTACGGCTTCGATGACATGCAGTACCGCTATTCTGTCCGGCGCGCGGCTCGGCTTCCCGGCGAATTCCGCCGGCTGCTAGTCGGAGCACGGCCGGACCC
>DOZZ01000132.1:1256-5941 GCA_003517725.1 Bryobacterales bacterium
CTACGACCCCACCGCGCTGCCCGGTGCCCGTGGCGCGATGAAGCCGAAGGAGCTGCAACGTCGGGCCAGTGCCGTCGCTGCCGCCGTCAAGGCCGACATTCTGGCTCAGGCGGCTGCAATCGAGAAAAGAGCTGAGCGTATGGGATTCGCACCCCGCGGGTCACGCTACCAAGATCCTGGCGAGATTGCCCGCGGCGCTCGCCGCTTGTATCAGCGTGCCGTTCTGAGGATGAGATATCGAGATATTGCCGACGACGAGCATCTTGAGAACGATAAAAGCGCGTCGGAGCAAGCCATCGGTCAGACCATAAATGAATGGGCCGAGCTGCTTGGGGTCGAGCTACCAAAGGTTTGAGTTTCCACACTGAAAACTTGTGGACCGCCTACCGCGTCCACGTGAAGCTGTCCGTAGCAGAAACGCTACGGAGGCCCAGTCTTGGAAAAACTCGCGTTATCCATTCCCGAGGCCGTGGAACGGTCGTCTCTGGGACGCTCGCTGATCTACAAGTCGATCGCGGATGGGTCTTTGCCATCGCTCCGCGCCGGATCCCGGCGTTTGATTCTTACGGCGGACTTGGAACGCTGGCTGCTGACCCTGCGTGATACTGCGCTTACCGCGGCCGGGCGGTAACGCCGCGATGACTGCGTCGACCACTGCCCCCACCGCTGAACACCTGGCCTTCATCGGGCATCGCTGCGGGCTGGGCATCCTTCCGCCACGTGAGGATGGGAGCAAGGCACCGCTTGCTGAATACGAAGATGAAAAGGGCCGACGCATATGGGAGCCTTACCAGCGCTCCCACGCAACCCCTGCGCATATCGCGGAGTGGTATGCAAACGGACGTACGGGGCTGGGCATCGTAACCGGGAAGATCAGCGGCCATTGGAACGAAGACGGCGAGAACATCGACGGCTTGGAGGTGTTCGAGTTTGATGATCGCCCGACCTATGACGCTTTCATGATGGCTGCCGAGGCCGTCGGTCTGGCATCGCTGATCGCCCGCATTCGCGCCGGCTACGAGGAGTCGACCCCTGGCGGTGGCGTCCACTGGCCCTGCCGATGTGCGGAGATCAGCGGCAACACGAAGCTTGCCGAAAGGCCGAAGCGCCCCAACGAGATGGGCCACCCAAACGATAAGCGCAAGGTGCTGATCGAAACCCGCGGTGAGGGCGGTTTCATTATCACGGCCCCATCCGCCGGTAGCGTCCACCCGACCGGCAAGGCCTACGTGCTGGTCAGCGGCGGCTTCGACACGATCGCGACCATTTCGCCACAGGAGCGAGAAGCGCTCTGGGATCTGGCGCGCACGTTCGACCAGATGCCCGAGAAGCCGATCGAGCCGCACGCCACGGCCCGCAGTGCAGCAGCGGCCGGCGGCAGACCCGGTGACGACTTCGCGGCGCGTGTGGATTGGCCGGAGATTCTTGAACCGCACGGATGGCGACGCGTTTACGGCAAGCTCTGGCGCCGCCCCGGAAAAGAAAGGGGCTGGTCAGCGAGCGTCGATTACCAGGGTAGCAACCTGCTGTACGTCTTTAGCAGCTCGACAGCCTTCGAGCCCGAACGCGGCTACGGCAAGTTCTCGGCCTTTGCGCTGTTGAACCACGGCGGCGACTTCACGGCTGCGGCGAAGGTGCTGGCGGCGCATGGCTTCGGTGAACAGCGGCGCAACGGCAGCACACCTGACAGCGAAGCAACGGCGGCGCTGCGCGCGGAAGTGGACGTCAGCGAAGCAGGAACCGTCGCGCTGACCGCCGACGAAAAGCACCACCTTTCCGATCACGGTAATTCCCTGCGGCTGGTGCAGCGGCACGGCAACGACATGCGCTATAGCTCAACGGCCGGTGGGCTCTTCGCCTGGGACGGCCAACGCTATCAGCGTGACGAAGACGACGCCTGCGTTACCCAGTTCGCGGCCGCCACGGCGCGCAGCATCTACCACGAGGCGAACACCGAAGCAGACCCCGAACGGCGTCAGGCGCTCGGGAAACACGCGCTGAAAAGCGAGGCCGCCCCACGTCTGGCCGCCATGGTGGCACTGGCGAAGACACACCCGGCCGTGCGTGTACGGGCCGACGCCTTCGACGCTGACCGTTCGCTGCTCAACTGCCCCAACGGCACGTTGAACACCATCACCGCCGAGCTGCACGAACACCGGCGCGAGGACCTGTGCACGAAGCTTGCTGGCGCCCCGTTTGACCACGACGCAGGTTGCCCGATGTGGGATGCGTTCCTCTTCCGCATCATGGGCGGCAACGAGGCGTTGATCAGGTTCTTACAACGTGCCATCGGATACTCGCTCACCGGGGATGCGAGTGAGCAGGTTCTATTTCTGGCGCATGGCAAAGGGGCGAACGGTAAATCGACGCTTTTGGAGACGGTGCGCGGAGTGCTCGGGGATTATGCCCGAGCAACCCCGTTCAGCACGTTTCTTAGCCGCGGGGACGGGGACCGGGCAACAAACGACCTGGCCGCGCTGAGCGGCGCCCGGTTCGTCTCTGCTACCGAAGCCGACGCCGGTAAGCAGCTCTCGGAATCGGTGACGAAGCAAGTAACCGGCGGCGATCTAGTGAAAGCCCGCTACTTGTTCCGCGAATACTTCGAGTACCTACCGCAGTTCAAGGTGTGGCTCGCAGCCAACGTCAAGCCCACGATTCAGGGGACGGACGAAGCAATCTGGCGCCGCGTCCGCCTGATTCCCTTCGACGTCACGATCCCCGAAGCGGAACGGGATCGGCACCTGGCCGAGAAGTTGCGCAGCGAACTGTCCGGCATCCTGGCATGGGCCGTGCGCGGCTGCCTGCAGTGGCGGAAGGACGGGCTCGGCGTACCGGAGGAAGTACGGCGAGCGACGGACGAATATCGCACTGAGCAGGACACGATCGCCGGTTTTTTAGACGATGCATGCGTCCTCCACCCGCAGGCCCAAGTCCCGAGCGGCCGGCTCTACCACGAGTACGCAGGCTGGTGCGCGAATAGCGGCGAAAAGCCGGTAACACAGAAGGCGCTTGCGAGCCTGTTGACAGAACGCGGTTTTGTATCTGTCCGTTTGGGCAAAGAGCGCACGCGGACATGGCAGGGCATGGGACTGCGGAGCGATACCGACCCGACTGATGGCGGACGCATGGACCAGGCGGACGCATTAGGACGCGTAAAAGGGGATCCTTCCCAAGATTTCTCTCATGAAGGAGAGTACCGGAAAAACGCGTCCATATGCGTCCGCCAAGGCAAGGCGTCCGCCAAAGCTGCGGCGCTCTCCACTGAAACGCACGGGAGCGGGTGCGTGGGAAACCCCGCATCACGGACCGATTGTTGGGATATGTTGGGGTCCGAGCCTCGCGCGCGGCGGGCTACACGAAGCGCGGTGGCGCGGACGGCCGGCTACTCGGAGCGGACGGCACGGGTTAAGGCGACGGTACTGTTAACAATTGCTAACATTGCCGCCGCCATCGCTGTCGAGACGGAAAAGCGCAACGCCGCGATCAAGGCGGATGGCATCGCTCGTCCGAGCCTCGCGCGCGTGGGAAATCCCTCCCGGTCGGGGACGGTCAACACTTCCGCCAACGTTGGCGGAAGTGTCAGGCCACGAGGCCATGCCGCCACCGCCAGACCAAACGCTCGATTCCTGAATTTTCATGCTTGCGGAATTTTCATACACGGCGCAAGCTCCGTGACCACGCTCGGTTCGGCGTGCAACTTCTCTGCACGGCGTTGCCATGACGTGGTGAGGTCGTTCTCCTACAGAGCGCCCTGCTCCAGCCGCTCTACGGCGTGTGCGAGATCCCGGCCGCTCGGGTGGGTATGTCGATCATTCTGTACATGGTCACAAGCCGATTCCGCGATGCTGCGCCTCGGTCGCCTGGTGCACCTGAACCAGCGACGCTTGCACTGGATGGAGGGGTGGGTGCAGCGCCATGGGATTCGAGCGATCGTGCCAGGACGGCTGATACCCGGGCTGCGGATTCCATCGACGATGGTGGCGGGATTGTTCGATCTTGCGCCGGAGCGATTCGTTCCCGCAGCGGCAGTCGGCGGAGGGGTGTGGGCTGGCCTCTATCTAACGCTTGGCGGGATGGGCCACACCTTGCTGGGCATCGGAGCGCGGACCGACATTGATACCCCCATGCCAGATGAGCCGTTCGACTGGATAGTCACGATGATTGCGCTCACAGCGATAGTTCTGCTGGGAGCAGCCTGGACGATTCACCAGCGCCCACGCCATGAAGCAACTTAGGTCAGGGACGGCACACCTGGGAACACCATGACCACGTCGTGAATGGTTCAGAACCGGTCGCGGCCAGCGGGCGACGCGACCTGAGCCGGCACGTCGTGGTGCTCCTTTACTTGTTTCGCCATCGTTGTAGTGCCTCTCGCTGCGAGTCGGTCAACAGTGGAAACTCGTCGACATCCAGAAGTGTCTAAGCACATAGTCTGGATAATTCTGTGCACTCGATGGCGCTCAGTCCACCTTCGTGAGAGGCTCGCGCCAAACGCCGGCCGACCCCTTCCATCACCAGAATCGCACGTGTGGATCTGCTTTGCCGATTAGGCGGATTCGGCACGTCGTGGTGCTCCGTACTTGAAAAGTGACCGAGTGATCGATGCGATGCGGTCACTTCGATGGTCGCGGTCAAACGGTGTAAACAGATCGTTTACCGGGGCAAGCAAACCCTGGTCCCAGAGC
>DOZZ01000093.1:0-1981 GCA_003517725.1 Bryobacterales bacterium
GGCTACAGCCAATATTGCCATTCGCCGCGCGTGATAACCCAGGCGGCCAGCAGTCCGTTGGTGACGGCGTGCGCCAAAATGCAGTCCCACAAGCTGCGCGTGCGTACCATCCACCAGTTGTAGATGATGCCGGCCGCCAGCCCGACATCCCAGTACGGCCCGTGTTCGGAAGCAAACAGCACGGCCACGATCCAGAACGCGGCGGCTTGATACGCGCCTAGTGGAACGCGCCAGAAATGACGGTCGATGATCCAGCGCATCAGCCAGCCGCGCCAAAAAAGCTCTTCGAGCACCGGCACGGCCAGCACGCTGACCAGCACCCGGAACAGCAAGGGCCAGCGGCTCGACTTCTGCGCCGCGAGCAGGCTGCTGACCGCGTGGCCCAGCAGAGAGTTCGAAAAGATCGGCAGATCGTGATAGCCGGGCCTCAGGAAGTCGGGACCGACCCAGATCACAAAGACCGCGACGCCGATCAGTACGCTGCTCACGGGGCGGACCAGGCGCCCTTCCGCCAGCGCGCCGCGCGAAAAAATCAGGATCACGGCCAGCGACACCAGCAGCCGCACCCAAGCCGGCGTGGGCAGCCGCGGCTGCAGCGCCAGCAGCACGATGAACGCGGCGAACGGCGCTATGTAAGCCAGCGTGCGCCGGTCGATCAATGCGTGGGCTCCGCCGGATGCAGGCGCAGGTAGGCCTGCCGGTAACGCTCGGTGCGCGCGTCACTGCTCCACTGCGGCGGCGCGGCGCGATCGGCAATGGCGAGGATGCCCGCGGCAATGGCTTGATCGACCTTCGCCATGTTGGGAAACTCGATCTTCCGCCACTCATCGGAGACTGCGTGGTAGTCGGGAAAGGTATAGGCCACGGCCACCGTGCTGGACGGAACGCCGGCGTCGGCCAGCGGCTGGTTGTCGCTGCGCGCGAAGTACGAGTCGCTGTCTTTGGTGGAGAAGACGCGCACGCCGGCCGCCGCCGCGACCGACTCGAAGGTACGGGGCAGATCGGTGAAGTCGAAGCCGGTGAAGGTCAGGGCTCCGGCGGCGAAGCCTTCCTGAGGATTGGTGCGGCCCAACTGTTCCAAATTAAGCTGGGCAACAGTCCGCTCCAAAGGCACCAGCGGATGTTTTGCGTAATATCGAGAGCCTAACAGACCCAGCTCTTCACCGGTAAAGGTCATGAAGAGAATGGAGCGCCGCGGTTTGACCGGTAAGGCCGAGAGCGCCCGCGCGATTTCGATCACCGAGACGGTGCCGCTGCCGTCATCATTGGCGCCGTTGAAGATGCGGTCAGTGCCGGCGGACGCCAGGGCCAGGTGGTCGTAGTGCGCGCTTACCAGCACGTATTCGTTTTTCAGCACGGGGTCGGAACCGGGCAGCACGCCGGCAACATTGCAAGCACGGATGCGTGTCATCGCCGGCGCCGCCACATGGACGGTCAGCGTGGCGTCCTCGGCATCGAGCGCGCGCCGGCCTTCGTCGCCCCATAACGAGAGCCGCGGCGTGGCGTGCTGCGCCGCCTCATCCAGATCGGTGATGCGAGCGCCCTCGTGCGTCCTGCGCTCACCCGTGAAAACGGTCACCAGTACCGCCGGTTTGGCGGCCATCAGTTTCGCGCGTTGCTCGGCGGGCATCGACGCTTCAATCAGCAACGCTTTGCCTTGGGCGCCCGCAGGCAGGGCCGCGCCGTTTTTGACCCTGACCATTGGCACGCGATCGAGGTTCACGGCTTCGGCGCCGCGCAGCGAAAAGTGATCACCTGTCACCTTGACCTTCTCGCCGCGGCTTGTGACCGTGACTGTCCCGCCTTCCGCCGGCGTCAACTGACCAAACTCGGCCATCTGGCAAAAGCCGCCGTTGGCCGCTGGTTCCAGATGCGCCAGGCGAAAGCGCGAGATGATGAACTCGGCCGCGATGGCCTGCCCTGGCGATGGCGTGGACCGGCCCTCCAGCGCGTCCGATGCGAGGAACGACAAGTTAGCGCG
>DOZZ01000093.1:2095-6356 GCA_003517725.1 Bryobacterales bacterium
CTTCATGCGGCGTCGGGCGCGGAATGGAGCGCGGCGGCCACTTCCGAAGCTTTTTCAAACAGCATGGTGGTCTCGCTGCTGCAGCCGAGGAACCGCATGCCGCGCGCTTTCCAGAAGCGTCCCAGTGCCAGCGAGCGTGTCTGCGTGCCCGGCGCGACGCCCTTGGCAAGACAGGTGTCGCGGATGGCTTCCATGGCTTCGATCATGCGCGGGTGTTCGAACTGGCCCGGTACGCCCAGCGAAATCGAAAGGTCGGCCGGGCCGATCATCACGGCGTCGATGCCGGGGACGCTCAGGATCTCTTCGCGGGCATCCAGTCCGCGCTGGCTCTCTATCTGCAATACCACCAGCGTGTTGGCGTTGAAGTGATCGATGATCTGTTCGAAAGGCAGCGCCTCATAGCCCACGTGCACTTGCGTCAAGCCGTAGCCGCGCACGCCGGCCGGGGGAAATTTGGTCCAACTGACGGCGCGCTCCAGCGCGGCGGCGTCCTCAATGCGCGGAAAAATAATGCCCTGTGCGCCGCAGTCCAGAGCGCGCGCTACCAGCGGATATTGCAGATCGGCGACACGCACGATCGGCGCCAGCCCCGCCAGCGTGCTGACGCGGCAGATGTCCTGCACCGTTTCGAGATCGAAGCCGCCGTGCTCGGTATCGACAAAGGCCCATTCGAAACCGGCTGCCGCCAGCAATCGCGCGATCTCTGGCGAGCGCAGCTGCCCAAAAGCGGTGCCGATTTGCACGCGGCCGTGGGCCAGCGCCTGCTTCACTGAATTGGTACGCATGAAGTCAGTATTTTAGCGCGCGGCGGCGCGATGGCTCAGGCGCGGGGATTTAAGACTTGGTCGACCGCGCCCAGCAGGCGTGCCGGCGTGAACGGCTTTTGCAGTAAGACCTGGCCATCCATGCCCTTCACCGCGTGCAACTGGTCCTTCAACTCGGAATCACTCTTATACCCGGTCATGAACAGCACCGGAACATTCAGCTTATGTTCCACCAGGCACCGCGCCAGTTGCAGCCCGTCGAGCCGCGGCATCTGTATGTCGGTCAACAGCAGGTCGATGGCGCCCTCATGACGCTGGCAAAAATGCAGCGCATCCTCACCATCGACGGCGGTCATCACGTTGTATCCGGCGCGCTCCAGAACAGTTTGGGCATAGTGCGCGACCACCGGCTCATCGTCAACCACCAGCACCGTTTTATTTTTTACCGCTTGGCAAACTCGGCCCTTACTGTTCCTCATGGTCTTCCCAAATTCTAACACCCTCGGAAGAAAAAAGTTGCTAACTGCCCAATTCTCTTACCTTTACGTTATACTTTTTCCGGCCTTTACTAGAGCCATCAAGCGTAAATGGGGAAACGCCTAATGCGGTTTGTACCCGTGCTCGTATTTCTTTTGGCGTTGGCTGGATTGAGCTTTAAAATCCGGGACGCGGGCGTCGCGAGCGGTTTTACAGATCCTCTGGGCAAAATCGGCGCGCAGGACGAAGCGCTGTACGGCAGTGAAGCCATCGCCATGGCGACCGGCGGCGGATGGCTGACGCAAACCTTTCTGCATCGCTGGGAGCTATCGAAGCCGCCTCTGTTGATGTGGCTCACGGCGCTGGCGTTCAAAATCGCCGGTATCACACGCATAGCTTTGCGCGCGCCCACGCTGTTGTGCGGGGCGCTGGTCATCGCGCTGCTCTGCTCCTTCGTCGCGCGCGAGCGCGGCACACTCTCGGGACTGGCCGCGGCCTTGCTGATGGCCGGCAATCCGCTGCTATTCACTTTGGCGCGGCATGGCCTGACCGATATCGTAGTGACGGCGGCAACCACCGCGGCAGTCATGGTTTTTCTGCGCGATACGGCGCTGGCTCGATGGTCCACCGTGGCCGGCTTTGGCCTCGCCGTGGCGGCGGCGATCCTGGCCAAGAGCCTGATGGGCCTTCTCCTGTGGCTGGTAGTCGGGCTGGCGAGCGTCTTCCTGCGCCGCGAAAACCGTCCCTCCCCGGCTCGTCTGGCCGCGGTGGGCGGCATCGCCATCGTGCTGGCGGCGCCCTGGTTCTGCTATCAGCTGACGCTGCATCGCGAGTTCTTTCTGGCTGAGATGCACGTGATCTTCGGCCAGGCGAAAGGCGTCAAGCTACAGCAAAGTCAGGAGAGCGCTCTGCGTTTCTACGCGGCCAGGCTGGCGCTGTTGGACCCCGTCTTGACGCTGCTGGCCGCAACTGGCCTGTTCGGATTCTGGCACGCGCTGCGGCGGCGCGATACGGCGGCCCTGGTGGTGCTGTGCTGGATCGCGGTCTTCGGCGCGGTTCTGCTGGGCTTCCGCTTTCGCAACGCTCCCTACATTCTGCCGGTGCTGCCGGCGTTCCTATTATTGGGAGCGCTGTGGAGCCCGCTGTTCTCCCGGCGCTCGGCGGTTCCGCTGCTGGCTATGCTGATCGCGCTGGTAGGAGTAAAGGCGGCGTATGGCGACCGGCCTTGGGGGTTGCCGTTCACTGCGACCCATCCGACCCCAAGCGCGCCGGCCTTGCAACGCTACTGCGAGATGCGGCGCGCCACGGACCTCATCCTGTTCGACGCGGACGACCAGTTTTACGGGGCCACCCTGCCGCTGGCGCACGAGCGGTATGTCTGGGTAGATGATGGCGGCCAAACCTTCGCGCTGAATCCGCATCTGCACTATCTGGGGATTCTGCTCTCCGGCGCGGAGTTCAGGGCAATATCGGCGAACCGCGACGAATGGCAGCGCCGCATGCGCGCCTGGGGCATGGCAGATCAGCAAGCCGTGGGAACCGGCATCGCGCTACGCGGACCCGGGGAACTCCAGGCCATCGTGGACTCTCGCCCCGGCAGCGATTTCTTTTTGCCGGCAAGTCAGGCCGCCGCGTTACACAGCAGCGCCCATGACGTGGTCGCGTCGGAGGCCGGATACGTTTACCTGCTGGCGCGGCACGTTTCCGGAGAGTACGCGCCCAGGTCCGGATGGTCGTGCCGCTTCTAAAGAGCCTTACGAATCGCGGCGCTTGAGCGTGGGCCGTTCGTCCTGATCCGGCTTGGTCTTGGTGTCGTCCAAGGTGCCGTCGTCGATCTTGCCGCCGGCGCCAGGGGCCCGGCGCAGGCGCGGACGGTTGGCGTCCTTCGGATCGTCTGCCTTTTTGCGGTTGTGCATGGCCAGCACGCGCGTCTTCACATCGGAAAATTCCGAAGTGTTCAGAACGTATTCCGGCTTGGCTTTCAGGTACTCCTGAATGTTGGTTTGGGCCTGCTTGATGCGGTCGTCAGTGGGCGGGTGGGTCGAAAAGATCTTGGCCATGGTGCCCGGTTTATGTTTCTCGACCGCCTGTACTTTTTCGAAAAAGTCCACGAAAGCGGTGGGGTCGTAGCCCGCTTTGTACATGTACTCCAAGCCCAGCAGGTCCGCTTCGCGCTCGTCGCCGCGCGAAAACTTCAGGAAGGTCATGGGGATCGCCAGCCCGGCCGTCTGCTGAATGGCGTAGCCAACCCAGCCGCCCATGAAGATCAGCGGGATGCTGCCGTAGTTGATTAACTGGCCTTTGGTGGCGTTGCGCGTACCGTGGCGGGCGGCCACGTGCCCGATCTCATGCGCCATAACACCGGCCATCTGGGCTTCATTGTCGGCATTTAGGATGATGCCGGTATTGACAAAAAAGAAGCCGCCGGGCAGCGCGAAAGCATTGATCTCGTCGGAATCGATCACCTTAATGGTAAACGGCACCTTCGCGTCCGAATTGCGCACCAGGTTCTGGCCGATGCGGTTGACATACTCGGCGATCACCGGGTCATCCACGATGCGGGCCTGGCGCTCCACTTCCATGGCGAGCTGCTTGCCCAGTCCGATTTCCTTATCGAGCGAGTAGAAATTGATGCCCTTGCCGACGTCGCGGTTGCCGATCTGGTCGGGGTCCTTTTCCTTTTTTCCGGCGAATGCCAGCGAGCCAGGGAGTGCGGGAAGAAGTAAAGCCAGCAGCGCCAATACGGCGGATGCCTGCCGGGAGGAGGGTTTCATGCGTAAGACTCCTAAAACCAAGTATAGACCTGTGACGGGGTGCCCTGAGGATAACTACGCAAAGGATATCCTCCGGGTTACGCGGAAGTAAGCTATTTCAATGCGCCAGGCGCTTGCGGATTTCCTCATACTGCGAGGTGTTGACCGCCAGCGCCAGATCACCGGTTTTGAGCCGGGCGATGGCCTTTTCGACCCGGTGGATGCGGTCGACGGTCGCGGGGTGCGTCTCGTAGAGCCGGGAAACCG
>DOZZ01000093.1:6554-9405 GCA_003517725.1 Bryobacterales bacterium
CCCGCCATACTCTCGAGCGGGGCAAGACCCGTGCGCAGCAGCTCCGATCGCGAGGCCTGCCGCGTCAGGTGGCGCGCCGCCACGTGGCCGATCTCATGCGCCAGCAGCGAGGCCAGTTCGGCTTCGGACGCTGTAACCCTCAGCATCCCGGTGTTCACGAAGATGTGCCCGCCGGGCAGGGTGAAGGCATTCAGCTCGTCGGATTGGATGATCTTGACGGTGACGGGGAACTGCACGTCAGCCTGTTTAGCGAGGTTCTGGGCCAGGCGATTGACGTATTCGTCCACCTGCGCGTCGTCGGAGAGTTTAGCTTGGCGCTCGACTTCGAGGGCCATCTGGCGGCCCAGCGCGGCTTCGTGCTTTAGCGAGTAGAAGTTAATGCCGGAGGCCGCGCAAGATCCGGCCCACAAGAGGCTCAGGACAGCGAAGGCGGCGCCGCGTAACACGCCACCAGTTTACAACGCGGGTGGAAAGGGGCCGCTATATTCAAAGAATGTTTACAAACCCCTGGGAGCGCTTTAGCGGCCAGTTTCCGGTCAGCCGCAATCTGGTCTACCTGAATCACGCGGGGGTTTCGCCGCTGTGCCGCCCGGCCGCCGAGGCGATGCAAAAGCTGGCGCAGGACGCGCTCGATTTCGGCAGCCTGCACTATGACCAATGGCTCGCCACTTACGCCAAGCTGCGGCGGAACACCGCCCGGTTGATCGGCTGCGAGGCGGCGGAAGTCGCCATCGTGAAGAACACCTCGGAGGGCATCGCGACCGTCGCCGCGGGTTTGCCATGGCGCGCGGGTGACAAGGTGGTGGCGTTCCAGGAGGAGTTTCCCTCGAACTACTATCCGTGGAAGCGTCTCGAAGCCCGCGGCGTTCAGGTCCAATGGCTCTCGGCATTCGCCTCGCTCGACGAGATTTCGACGGCCTGCCGCGGCGCGCGCCTGCTGGCCATCAGCCACGTGCAGTACCTGAGCGGCTATCGCGTGGACCTCACCCCCATTGGCGAAATCTGCCGGCGGCACGGCACGTTCTTTCTGGTAGATGCCATCCAGGGCATGGGCGCGTTCGAGATTGACGTGCGCCGCGACAACATCCAGGCGCTGGCGGCCGACGGCCACAAATGGATGATGGGGCCCGAAGGCTGCGGCGTGCTGTACGTCCAACAGGACCGGCAGGACGAGATTGAGCCCGTGGAATTTGGCTGGACCAACACGGCGCATTATGCCGACTACGCGTCGCGCGACATGACGCTGCGGCCCGACGCCGGGCGCTACGAGTGCGGCACCCTCAACACCATCGGCTGTTATGGGCTGAATGCGGCGCTCGAGTTCATTCACGAAGCCGGCGTGGACACCATCGGCGCCGCGGTGCAAGCGCGTGGCGACCAGGTCTGGAACGGCGTGCGCGAGCGCGGCATGGAGACGTTGGGAACGCGCACGGCGGCGAGCGGCGCCGGCATCGTCAGCTTCCGCAAGCCGCGTGTTGACGCGAAGCTAATTGTGCGGCGCTTGAAGGACCGCGGCTTCATGGCCGCGCCGCGCCAGGGCTGGGTGCGCGTGTCTCCGCATTTTTACCAGAGCCCGCGCGAGATCGATGACCTGCTGCTGGCGCTGGATGAATCTACGGCAGCAGCTTGATGCGAATGTTCTTGTAATAAACGATGCTGCCGGGGTCGTGCGCCTGCAGTGCGATGGTGCCCGCGCCGATGCGGCGCCCCGCGAAATCCTTGGTGCCCTTCCAGTCCGCCGGCTGAGTCCATTGCGCCACTAGTTTGCCGTCCACCTTAACCGTGATGGTGTCGCCCTTCGCCAGAATATCTTCGGTGAACCACTGGTCGTCTTTGGCCACCTCCTTGGCGTTGTCGGCTACTTCATAGAGGCTGCCGGTGCGGCGCGGGTCGGTGTTGTAAGTGTTATTCACCTGCACTTCAAATCCCTTGTCGGGGAAACCCTTGTCCTGGTACTCGGTCTGGATGTAGACCCCGCCATTGCTGTTGGGCTTGGTCATGATGTCCACCTTCAGCTCAAAATCCTTGAAGGTATGGTTATGAAAGCTGCCTACGTAAAAACAGTGGCTGTGCGGCCCGTGCGCCACGATGGCGCCATCCTGCACCGAGAACGTCGCGGGATTCTCATTGGGCTTCCAACCGGTCAGGTCTTTGCCGTTGAATAATGAGGTCCAACCGGCATCGGCGGCGGCCAGCGACGTGGCGGCCAGTAACAAACAGGCGATTCGCTTCATATCGCCCGTCATCGTACCGCAAAAATATTGTCGATTAAGCGGGTCTGCCCCAGCCACGCGGCAAGCGACACGCGCACGGGGCCGTCAATTCGTTCGACCGGCTGCTGCGTGGCATCGTCCACGATTTCCAGGTACTCCACGCGAAGCTGCGGGAAGCCGAGCAGAACCGCCAGCGCCGCATCCTTCACCGCGGCCGGCTCGATACCTCCCCGCTGAATCGCGGAGCGCGCCGCGAGCAGCGCCTGATATAGCGCCGGGGCCGCGCGCCGTTCTTCGGGACTGAGCCGGCGATTGCGGGAACTCATGGCCAGCCCATCCGCGTCGCGCACCGTAGCAACTGGCACGACGCCGACCGGCATGTTGAGATCGTCCACCATTCTTCGGATGACCGCCAGTTGCTGGGCGTCCTTCTCGCCGAAGTACGCGCTATCCGGCTGAACGATGTTGAACAGCTTGTTGACCACCGTCGCTACGCCGCGGAAGTGGCCCGGCCGGAACTCGCCGCAGAGGGAGTCGGAAAGCCCCGACACCTCGACGAAGGTGAGCTGCGGCACGCCGTACATCTCGTCGGCGGAAGGCGCGAACACGACATTCGCGCCGTTGGCACGGCAGAACTC
>DOZZ01000093.1:9563-14320 GCA_003517725.1 Bryobacterales bacterium
ATACGCGCCTGCCGGATCAGCGCGCCGTGCCCCTCATGCAGTGCTCCCATGGTGGGCACGAAGCCGATCTTCGCGCCGCCACGCCGGGCCTCGCCCACGGCGTGCCGTAGGTCCGCGATGGTGTGAACCAACGTCATTTTGCGATCGGTTTGCGCGCGGCCGGGAAGCGGCCGCCCTGCACGTCGGCGATATATTCCGCGGTGGCGCTCAGAATCGTCTCGCCCAGATTCGCATAGCGTTTCACGAAGGGCGGCACGAACTCCTGGAACAGCCCGAAGGCATCGTAGCTGACCAGCACCTGCCCGTCGCAATGCGGGCCGGCGCCGATGCCGATGGTGGGAATCGATAACTCCGCGGTGATCGCGCGGGCCGTCTCATCCGGAATTGACTCGAGCACCACGGCGAAGGCGCCGGCCTGCTGCAACAGACGCGCGTCTTCGAGAGTTTGTGCGGCTTCCGAATCGGAACGCCGCCGGTATCCGCCGAGCTGATGCACCGATTGCGGCGTCAAACCCAGATGTCCCATCACCGGAATCCCAATATTCACCAGCCGCGCCACTACATCGGCAACGGCCCGGCCGCCTTCGAGCTTCACCGCCGCGGCGCCGCCTTCCTGGATCAACCGGCCCGCGTGGCGCACGGCTTCGGCCAAGCTCACCTGATAGGTAAGGAACGGCATGTCCGCGATCACCAGCGCGCGGCGCGCGCCTCGCGACACCGCGCGGGTGTGGTGCACCATGATGTCGAGCGTCACGGGCAGCGTGGTCTCACAGCCCATCACCACCATGCCGAGCGAGTCGCCCACCAAGATGGTGTCGATGCCGGCCCGGTCCAGCAGCCGCGCCATAGTAGCGTCGTAGGCTGTCAGCATGGTGATTTTCTGACCGCGGCTCTTGCGATCGATCAGGTCATGGATGCGGACGGGCTTGGCCTGCTTGTTCATTGGAGCGCTGCCTTCATTTCCTGAGCTATCGCCGGCGCCAGCCCTTTGCGTTGCGCCAGGTCCACCGTGTGCAGCCCCGCGGCGCGATATAAATTCTCGATAGTGAATGGAAGTGTTCTCACCGCCGCAAGGTGCCGCTGTACGGTTTCGATATCGCCGCGCTCGATGGGACCCGTGAGTGCCGCGAGGGGGCCTCTCTCCAGAATATTTTCGACGGCCGTGCGGATCAGCGGCGCCAGCGCGCGCCGCGCGGTATCTGCATCGCTGCCGGTTGCCGTGGCCATCAAAATTTGCGCGGCGTCGATTAGACCAGCCAGATAGTTGCTGGCCATTACGGCGGCCGCATGATACAGGGGACGTTCAGCTGTGCCGATGGTCAGCGCCTGACCTGCAATGCTGGCGGCGATCTGCCGCGCCCAGCGCACGGCCGGCTCATCGCCCGAAATTCCGAAGGCCGCTCCGCGCAGCGCCGCGGTCCCTTGCTCCGGGCTGCACACCGTTTGCAGAGGGTGCAGCGTGCCACACGCGATGCCGCGATCCCGCAGCGGCTGTAGATCCTCGACACCCTTGCTGCCGCACGTGTGCAATGCCATTTCGCTGCCGGAAACACAGGCAGCCAGCACGGCCGCAACATCGCCAATGGCGCCATCCGAGACAGCGATCAGGAATCGCGACGCACGGGCAGGCATATCGCACAACGCGACGGGTTCAATGCCGATAAAATCCGCCGCAAGCTTGGTCCGCTGCGGATCTCGTCCGGCGATACACACGACGGGCTCGCCGGTTTGTAGCAGCAGGCGGCCCAGCGCCTGCGCCAGTCTTCCTGTTCCGGCGATTCCAATGCGGCTCACGGTTGACGGTTGTCCCCCAGTTCACCGACGAACCGATTGTGGTCGTCTACCTGAATCATTTTGGGCTGTACGGCTTCATCGGTCAGGACAAACGCGACGATGATGACTTTGTCCTTTTCTCGAAACTTGCGCGCCGCCGCGCCATTCAGCATGATCTGGCCGGAGCCGGCCGGTGCCGCGATCGCATAGGTTTCGATGCGCTCGCCATTATTGAGATTCCAGACACAGACCCTTTCACCGGGAATGATGTCGGTGCGGCGCAGCAAATCCTCGTCAATCGCGATACTTCCGATGTAGTCGAGGTCAGCGGCGGTAACAGTGGCGCGATGAATTTTAGATTTACAGAGGGAACGCAGTTTCAATATGTGAGTCCTGAATGTTTTCGGAGGATTTCTGAGAACAAGTATAGCTAGGGCCAGCGCGAGTTGGCTTCTCGCACGCACTAAACCCTCGGTACAGTTCGGTTGTCGCCGTGTTCAATTCTTCATGAGCTCACGTGCTTGAACATCTCGACATTACGGCGTGCGCAACGTCTCCCGCAGCACTTGCTCAAAACGCGGCAGAAGCTCCGCCTTGCCGTAGTGCTGCCGCACGAAGCGATTGCCGGCCTGTCCCATTGCGTGACGCTGTTCGGGCCGGGCTTGCAGCGCCAGCACGGCATCCGCGAACGCCCGCGGATTTTCCGGCTCGATCACCACGCCGCTGCCCGATTCGAGCAGGAAGCGTGCGGCTTCGCTCTGCGGGTGCACCGCGGCCAGCACCGGCCGCTCGCTCGGCAGGTAAGTTAGAAGCTTGCTCGGCACTAACGCGTCAACTAAGTCGCGGCTCTGATTCAGAATCAACAGGTCGGCGGCGCGCAGCAGGTCGGCGTATTCGGCGTCCGGTACAGTATCGAGAAATCGTACACGTGGCACGCGCATGGTCGCGGCTTCGGCGATGAGAGCCTGCTTGCGAATGCCATCGCCCGCCAGAATGCAGTAGATGTCGGTGTGATCTTCCAGCAGTTGCATGGCCCGCAGCGCGTTTTCGAGAACCTGCTTTACCGACATGCTGCCGGTGTGCATCAGCACGAAGTCCCGCGCGCCGAAGCCGAGCCGCACGCGCATGGCGTCGCGTCCGGACGGCGTATCGAAGCGTTCCGGATCGGTCCAATTAGGCAGCAGCTCGATTTTGGCGGGCGGCACGCCCTTGCGTTCCAGGTTGGCGCGAAAGCCTTCGGCGATGACGCCGATGCAATCGACGCCGCGGTAGACCCAGCGCTCGAGCGCCCGTCCCGCGCGCAACGCCGCGCCGTCCCGCATCATGCCGACGCTGACCGCCGCGTCGGGCACGATGTCCTGCAGCCACTGGACCACGGGGCGCCGCCACAGCCGGCCCAGCCACACCGCCGCGGCCGCGGCCTGCAGCGGCGGAGTAACGGCCAGGATCACGTCGGCTCTGCCGGCGGCCAGCGCGGCCGGCAAACTCGAGAAGAAAAACGACGAGTCGTGCAGCACCCGCAGCAGCGGCGGCATGCGTCCGCTGCTGGGCTTCGATGGCAGATACAGCCAGGTGCGCACAACATTCACGCGGCCTATCGTCTCGCGCTGCAGCAGCCTGTTGCGATAGCCGGGGTAGAAGGCCCAGCCCGGCATTTTCGGCGCGCAGGTGACCACGCTGACCTGCCAGTCGCGTGCCGCGAGGTAGTCGGCCAGCTGCGTCACCATAGGCGGAATGCCCATCGGTTCCGGCGCGTAGTACATCGACAGAATCAGAATTTTAGGCATTCACCGCTGAGGAGTTCTGAAGCGCCAGGCCGCGGCCGGCGCGCGCTGCCTTCCGCTTGGCCATACACTCCAGTGTAGGACAACGCTTAGGCCAAACCATGCCATTTCAGGCCGCGCCGGGACTCGGCGGTAACCTTCCGTACGCGCTGTCGCGTGAGTGGCTCGAGACCGACGGAACCGGCAGCTACGCCTCCTCCACCCTGTGCGGGCTGAACACGCGGCGCTATCACGGGCTGTTCGTCGCGGCGCTCGATCCCCCGGTGCGCCGGACCGTGCTGCTGTCGAAAATTGAGCCGGCGATTGTGTCCGCCGGCCGCGCGTGGGAACTGGGCGCGAATCAATATCCCGGTGTCATTCATCCCGACGGCTATACGCGGCTGGCGGATTTTCGCATCGATCCGTTTCCAACGTGGGTATGGCGCTGCGGCACGTTGGCCGTGGAGCAGTCGCTGTTTCTGGTGCAGGGTGCTCGCTTGCTGGCCGTGCAGTATCGGCTGCTCGAAGGCGTGGGCGCGATATTGGAACTACGCCCTCTGCTGGCGTATCGCGATTATCATGCGCTGACGCACCAAAACCCGGCGCTTAATGCCGAGCTGCACGAAACCTCCGGCGTCGTGTCGATCGAGCCGTATGCGTCGCTGCCGGCGCTGCATTTTGCGCACAACTGCGATAGCTTGGCGCGGACTGGCGATTGGTACCACAATTTTCAATACGCGCGCGAACAGGAGCGCGGACTCGATTTCGAGGAAGACCTGTTCCAGCCCTTCGTGCTGCGGCATGCGCTCGAGCCCGGCCGTCCCGCGACGCTGCTGGTTTCGCTCGAACCACGCGACAGCGCCGAATACGACGCGCTGCAAGCCGCCGAACTGGAGCGTCGCGGCGCGTTTGGCAAGGACCGTCTGACCTGGGCCGCCAGCCAGTTCCTCGTGGCGCGCGGCAATTCGACCAGCGTCATCGCCGGCTATCACTGGTTCACCGACTGGGGCCGCGACACCATGATCTCGCTGCCGGGCTTGACCCTCGAAACGGGACGCATCGAAAGCGCCCGCGACATTCTACTCACCTTCGCGTCCCATTTGAGCCAGGGCATGCTGCCGAACCGCTTTCCCGACGCCGGTGAGCTGCCCGAGTACAACACGGTCGACGCCGCGCTGTGGTTTTGCGAAGCGGTGCGCAGCTTCGCGGAGCGCGGCGGCG
>DOZZ01000093.1:14505-18323 GCA_003517725.1 Bryobacterales bacterium
AAACCGGTCGAGGTGCAGGCGCTCTGGTTCAATGCGGTCTCGAGCATCGAGGAGCTGGCTCGAAGATTCGATGACGCAGCCCGCGCCGAAGCTTGCGGCGTGCTGCGCGACAAGATCCGCGCCAGCTTTCTCGCCTGGTTCTGGAACGCCGAACGCAACTGTCTCTACGACGTTGCAGGCCGCGATACAAGCGATGGCTCGCTGCGGCCCAACCAAGTCTTCGCTATCAGCCTGCCGCATCCGCTGGTTGAAGGCGCGGCCGCGGCCGCGATACTGGCCGCTGTCGAACGCGAGTTGCTCACGCCCTACGGGCTGCGCACGCTGGCGCCGGGGGAGGCGGGATATCGCGGCCGCTACGAGGGCGATGTGGTCAGCCGCGACTCGGCGTATCACCAAGGCACGGTCTGGCCTTGGCTGATCGGCGCTTATATCGATGCATATTTACGAGTGCACCAGGGCGGGGAAGAGCACTGCCGGACGCTGCTGGCACCGCTGATGGCGAGTCTCGATGAGGCCGGCGTGGGGCAGATTTCCGAGATCTACGACGGCGACCCGCCCCACACGCCCCGCGGCTGCATTGCGCAAGCCTGGAGCGTGGCGGAGGTTTTGCGGGCCGCCCGAAAAACGGGGTTCCGCTAGTACGGGTAGTAAGAAGGCCGGCGACCGTAATTATAAGAATCGCGCTGGCGGTCCATGCGGGAGCGGTAATCGCGCATGGCGTCCAAGTCGCGATAAAGCACGGAGCGCAGCTCCGGCGGAACGGCGCTGCTGCGGACCGCGTTTTGGGTCTGCTCGATGGTCTTGTTCAGATCGCCTCGGCGGTACTCGCCGCGCATCATGCCGTCGCGGAAGCGCGCCAGGTGATCCAGCGCGGAGTTCAAGCGATTGTCATCCCGGCGGTAGGACTGCTGTGAGGCAGCCTGCTCCAAATCCATGCGAACCGATTCGAACAAATCGCCCTGGCGGCCGCGGGAACGGTTGTTATAGCGGCTGTCGGGCCGGTCGTAACGCCCGTAGCGGTCCTGCTGGCCATAGCCATCGTACTGACCGTTGCCGCCATCCCGCGGGTACTGCTGCTGCGGGTATTGCTGGTATTGGCCGTACGCCGCGACACCCGACAGGAACATCGCCGCGGTGGCCACGCCGGAAAGAATCGTGCGCATCATGCTATGCCTCCATTGGGTCAGACGCATGCCGGCCGCCGAACGTCGCGGCATGACGGGAAATTAATCTGGCCCGCTTAAGTGTGTAGCAATTGCCAGGCCAACAGCGCCCACGCCGCGATGAAGGCCAGGCCTCCCAGGGGAGTGACGGCCCCCAGCGCCCGCACACCGGTCACGGCCAGCAAATACAGGCTGCCGCTAAACAGCACAATGCCAATGGCCAGCAGCGCACCCACGCGATTGGCGCCGGGGGCTGTCAGCGTCTGCACTCGGCGCATGATGCCCACGGCCAGCAGACCCAGGCCGTGCACGAAGTGGTAGAACACGGCTTTCTCGTAGACGCCCATCGAATAGGCATCCAGCCGGTTCTTCAGCCCGTGGGCTCCGAACGCCCCCAGCGCTACGGCCAAAGCCAGCGAAATTGCTCCCCATGCGCTCCAGTTCATAGTGTCCTTAGAGAAACGTCTTGAATTCCATCACATCGCCATCCTGCACCACGTACTCCTTGCCCTCGGTGCGCAGCTTGCCGAGCTCGCGGGCACGCGCGAAGGAGCCGGCGGCCACCAGGTCGTCATAAGCCGTGGTCTCGGCCGAGATGAAGCTCTTCTCGAAATCGGTGTGGATCACGCCGGCTGCCTGCGGCGCCTTGTCGCCGGCATGGATGGTCCAGGCGCGCGTCTCTTTTTCGCCGGTGGTCAGGTAGGTGCGCAGGCCCAGCAAAGTGTACGCTTCGCGGATCAACTGGTCGGTGCCGGTCTGCTCCACGCCCAGGCCGGCCAGGTATTCGGCGCGTTCTTCGGGCGACAGCGTCACTAGTTCGGCTTCGATCTCGGCCGACACCACCACGGCCAGCGTGTCGTGGTGCTGGGCCACGTAAGCGCGCACCTTTTGCACATACGGATTCTGGCCGGCGGTGGCCAGTTGATCTTCCGCGACATTGCACGCGAACAGCGTAGGCTTCGACGTCAGCAGAAAAAATGACTTCATGAGCGCCTTTTCTTCGGGCGTCAGATCCAGCGTAACGGCCGTCTTGCCGGCGCTCAGGTGCGGCTCCAGTTTGGCGATCAGGTCCAGCTCGGCCTGCGCTTTCTTGTCGCCGCCCTTAGCCGCCTTCTGCTGCTTCTGCTTGCGCTTCTCGAGCGTCTCGATGTCGGCCAGGATCAGCTCCATGTTGACGATCTCGATGTCGCGTATGGGGTCGATCGAATCCATCACGTGCTCGATATTGGCGTCGTCGAAGCAGCGCACCACCTGCACCACGGCGTCGACTTCGCGGATGTGCGCCAGAAACTGGTTCCCGAGCCCCTCGCCCTGGCTGGCGCCCTTGACGAGTCCCGCGATATCGACAAATTCGAAGACGGCCGGGATAATTTTCTGCGAGCCGCTGATCTTCGCCAGCACGGCGAGCCGCTCGTCCGGCACCGTCACGATGCCGCTGTTGGGCTCGATGGTGCAGAAGCGGTAATTGGCGGCCAGCGCCTTGCGCGATTGCGTGACCGCGTTAAACAGAGTACTCTTCCCAACGTTGGGCAGGCCAACGATCCCGGCTTGTAGCATAGAAACTTCAGTGTACGAGATGCCGCCGCCCGACGAAGTGAACGCTTACCGCACGGAGCTCGATCGCGTGCTGCCCGCCGACCTGCCGCATCGCGAACACGTGGCCGAGGAGAGCGCGCAGCACCTGGCTCGCATGGCTCAGGTCAACCAGCACCTGAACCTGACGCGCATCGTGGAACCGCGCGAGGCGGCGGTCAAGCACGTGCTCGATTGCGTGCTGCCGTGGCGCTTGTTGGAGCCGTACGGGGCGATCGCCGACATCGGCAGCGGCGCGGGCTTTCCCGGCGTGCCGCTGGCGCTGGTGTTTCCGGAGAAGCGCTTCATGCTGATCGAATCGGTGGGCAAGAAGGCTCGCTTTCTGAGCGACGTGAACTTGCCCAACGTGACGGTGCACGCGGTCCGCGCCGAAGAATTTCTGCGGACCGCGCAAGCCGATCTGCTGCTGGTCCGCGCGGTGGCTTCCTGCGACAAGCTGTTGAAGCTGCTGCGGCCGGTGTTGAAGGGCAGGGCACTGCTGCTCTACAAGAGCGGCGACGTTGAGCGCGAACTGCTAGAGGCCGCCGCCGAAGCGCAGCGCCAGCGCAGGACGCCGCGCGTGGTCATGCGCTACGAATTGCCGGATGCCGCGGGCGCGCGCAGCATGGTGCTGTTGTAAAAGGCTCGCAGCCGATCCCGCGGGCAGACAAAGCCAATTTTCGGAAGGATCAAACACGAGTTTTCTCTTTGTTTTGTTCGTCGGTCCCCCGCGAAAAGCAGTGAAAGCCAGTGTAATTTTGACCAACAAAGCCAATTGCGGCGGGCAGGTCCGCGTGCCGAGGGGCGGGAAAGTTTGGGGCGGCCGGAGCGGCCTTTGAGGATGTTGAGCGGTAGTGAAGCAGCGAAAGTATGGGCACGGTTAGTTGGCTCCTGGAAGCAGGGTAATCGTGGGGGCGGCTGGTTGAGCCGGTGAGGGAGTGCAAGTTATTGAAATGGAACGCAGGATATTTTGATACGGCGGTGACTCCCTCACCGCGGGGCGCGGCAACCGGGGATGAAAACGCTCATGACTAGCGGATTTTAGATCGGCGTCACTGCTCTCGGGCTCGGTGGGGAGGGGAC
>DOZZ01000093.1:18510-19294 GCA_003517725.1 Bryobacterales bacterium
AAAACCGCTATGTCCCCGGAGGGTCTTTTCCGGGAGATTGTTCTATTTCGGTTCCTGCCGAGAGAGTCTTATGTGGCCATTCGGATCTCGAGCGGCCGCTATGCCCGCGGAAAATGCAGATCCAACTGCGCGCCGGCGTCGGCATAGCCTTCGCGGTTTGCCGCGAGGGCTCCCGAAAATAGAGAGAGGCGCGCCCAGTTGAAGTACAGTGCCGTTCCACCGGCGGCGCGGAAACGCACTGGCGGCAGGTTCCACTCGAGCATGGTTTTGGCGAAATCGCGGCCGCCAATGGCATTGATGCGCGTTCCGGGAAAACTGTAGTATTCGCGATAGCGGCTGAAGTCGCCCTTGTCCACCCAGTTGTTCCCGAAACCTCCGAAATAAAAGTTAGAAAACGGATCGGCGCTGTTCCCGAAGGCGCGTCCGGCCGACGAGCGGATCCACAATGACGAATTGCGGAGAGGCGTCAGGAAACCCCGGTCGTAGCTCGCCCAAATTCTGGGAAAGGCAGACGGGCCGGTGTAGTTCAGCCGCGTGCTCACGGCCCAGGCATTGCCTTTTTCGTCCTCCACCGCGCCCAGCGTGCGCTGCAGATTGGAGTAAAGCAGCGCCGTGGTGCCACTGAGGAAGCGCGAGTGGGTGGCGACGATGTTCTGGTAGTCGGGCAGGCGGTCCGGCGTGCACCCCGGCGAGCCGGCGCCGGTGAATGCGGCCAGCGCGCCTTGCAACAAACCTCTTCGGGTGAAACGACCGGGAGGGGCGAATTCCATGATGGGAGTTTATA
>DOZZ01000093.1:19477-20926 GCA_003517725.1 Bryobacterales bacterium
GCTCAAGACATGGCGGTTCAAAACGAAGTCATAGCCGTGCCATCCCGTCGTGGAATTGTGATCGGCGTCAATCAGGAGTGTCATCCAATTGGAGCCGGCCGGCGGAGTGATCGGCGCGCGCGTGCGCACATAGAAATAAATGTTGTCTTTGTCGCGAGCCACTTTCATTAGGTCTAAATCATTCCGGCCGGTGCGATTGGTGTAGTGCAGCTTAGCTACGCCGTCGTAGTCACGCGGTATGGTTTCGCCGGTATAATCCCGATACTCCGGTCCGACATCGCGCCATTGCGCGAACTCGCCATCCATCGAAATGGTTTTGATGCCGGAAGCTTTTCGCAACGCCGGCATGCCCTTGAAGCGCCGCACATTGGCAACCAGCTGGTAGTAGTAGTCGTCGGCGTGGCCACCTTTCATCATCTCGATGTCGCGGCTGAACTCCTCGTTGAATTGATCGATGAACGCCACGCCCTCGCCGGGTCTTGAGAAGCGGCCCGCTATCCACTCGTTCCATCCGGTCACCATGACAAACGGCGGATCTAACTGCATGGCTCTCGACCATTGCTCCTGGAAGTTATAGCCGTGGTCGACAGCTCCGGGGGACTTATCCAGCGATCCGTTGTGAAAGCTGCGTCCGCGGGCATCGCCGCCGCTCATGCTGGTCACCTTGCCATCGCTGGCGCGCAGGTTCTGCGCCACCGATACGTTGATTTGCTCGGGAACCTTCGGATCGTCGGTAAAACCGTAGGGCTGCGGATAGGCGGCCTCCCAGTGCCACGCGTAGGGGGTATCGACGTGCGTGAAAGGCCAGTGCGCCCGGCGCAGAGTGAAAAACGAACGCACCTCGGGGCTGGCAGTTTCCGGGTTGCAGATCATCAGAGGCTTGCCGTTCCAGCGGAACCAAAGCTCGGGGTAGAGGCCCGGCTGATAAAGGTCTTCGTAAATCTCCTGGGCCCGGGCACGCGCATCGGTGTTCGTCATGAACGCAATTTGCGGCGTATGCCCGCCTTCCCGCCGAATCTGATGGAACTGCTTCAACAATTCCAGATAGACCTGGTGATAAGAGTTGGCGTTGGTGGTGTCGAAGATCAACGTGTCGATGCCGGCATCCGCCAGAAGGTGAGCGTGGCGGCGCAGCACCCACGGATCGGAATTCAGGTAGAAGCCGAAGAGTGGCTCACCCCAGAAGTGAGGCGTGCCCAACGGCCCCCAGGGCGGCGTGGCCGACGTCTTCAGCGCGTCCGGGTACTGGCGCATGATATCGCCCACGACGAACGGCCCGTCCTGTCCTTTATCGTGTTGGCCGAGCCAGAGGAAATAGAAGATACCCACGAATCGGTTCGGCCTGGGCGGCCCCGCTTCTTCCGCGGTGGGCAGAGATCTGCCTAATGCATCCGTCGCGGGCCAGGGAGTTCCCGGATTTGAGGAATACCGGACGCCCGGCTCGCCAGG
>DOZZ01000093.1:21220-21705 GCA_003517725.1 Bryobacterales bacterium
ATCCGGCCGTTCGGTACCATACAGTACAGGCTCCGAAACCAGTTCAATCCATGACCCCCGCTCCTTTGCCGCAACGCATCGGCCGCTATGAGCTTCTCGAATTTTTGGGCGGAGGAATGTCCCATGTCTATCGAGCCCGGGACACCACGATTGGGCGCGCCGTGGCGCTGAAAATCCTCACTCCGGAGGGTTGCGCCGATCAGGACGTGCGGGAGCGCTTCCTGCAGGAAGCCCGCATGGCGGGCAACGTCAGCCACGAGAACATTATCAACGTCTACGACTATGGGGAAGCGGAAGGGCGTCCGTTTCTGGTCATGGAATTCCTTCAGGGCGAGGACCTGGGCACCCTCATCCGCGAACAGCGGACGGGCAACACGCAGGGCAAACTGCGCATCGCCCTGAAGGTCGCACGCGCGCTCGAGTATGTGCACGAGCAGAAAATTGTGCATCGCGACATTAAGCCGGACAACGTTCGCGTCACGGCG
>DOZZ01000093.1:21864-22565 GCA_003517725.1 Bryobacterales bacterium
GCGGGATTCGTTCTCGGGACGCCTTACTACATGGCCCCGGAACAGGTGCGCGGCGAACAGATCACGCCGCTGGTGGACGTGTATGCGTTCGGAATTCTGCTCTACGAGATGTTCGCGGGCGTAAGGCCGTTCCGGGTGGACGAGCTGGTGCAAATTTTCAATTGCATCCTGAATGTGCCCATCGATGTCGCGCCACTGCGGCAGGCCGGAACTCCTGAAGAGGTGATCCGCCTGATTGAGCGCACCACCGCTAAGGACCCGGCGGTGCGGCCGCAAAGCGCGGCGGCGATTGTTCAGGAGATCGAAAACTTGCTGGGCGCTTATGAGGCCAGGACCACGCCCGCGCCGATGCCGGCGATGCAGCCCACCGTTGTTTCGCCGGCGGCCATTACCAGGAAGCGCCCGTTAGGCCTGTGGATCGGCATCGGGGGGGCACTCGCGGTGGTGGTGGCTGCCGTGGCGTTTCTAGCATTGCGGGACAAGCACGCGACCGTAACGCCGCAAGCCGCTGCCGCGGTCTCGCAGCCGGTGACCAGAACAACTCCGGCGAAGTTAGCTTTGCCGTCGGGAGACATGCTGCTGGTGCCGGCGGGGGACGCGCTGCTGGGTGAGAAGAAAGAGCCGGTTTCGACGCACGCTTTCTACATCGATCAGACCGAAGTTTCGAATCGCGCGTACGCCGAGTACGGCAAGCAGACCGG
>DOZZ01000013.1 GCA_003517725.1 Bryobacterales bacterium
GAATTCCAGGCGCCCGCCGCGACAGAGCGTATTTTGAAGTGGCTCGATGCCCCGCATCCCAAGCCGTTTTTCCTGTTTGCTCTTTATTGGGAGCCGCATTCTCCTTACAATCCGCCGCCCGAGCACGACATCTTCAAGACCTCGGCCTATCCCGATGTTACGAACACGGGCTGGGATCTTTTGACGGGACGGCTGTTCCGCTGGGCCGACCTCGGCGACGTCAATGCCATCGAGCGCATGACGGAACTCTACGATGGCAAAATCCATTTCGTCGATTCCTATGTAGGCAAGTTACTGCAGAAACTGAGGGCCAGCGGGCTCGATCGCAACACTGTCGTGATGCTCACCTCCGATCATGGCGAGATGCTTTATTCGCATCCCGATGACTATCTTACTTTTGACCACCGCTCTCTTTACGATCAGGTGATGCATGTCCCCGGCATTCTCTGGGGCGCCAACATTCCGCATGGCAAGACAGTGAAGGCGATCGCGCAGCACATCGACATCGCGCCCACTTTTTTGGCTCTCGCCGGCCTGCCCGCGAAGCCGGACGCACAGGGCGTCAGTCTGGCGCCGGCCTACCAGGATAAGCCGCGCGACGTTCACCAGTACGTGTTCGGAGAGCAGGACGTCCTCGAGCCATTGCGCTCGGTGCGCGACCAGCGCTATAAGCTCATCCTGAATTTGCGAACTGGAAAGCAACAGTTATTCGACGATGTCGCGGACCCGGGCGAATTCAAAAACCTGGCCCAGCGAGAACCGGCGATTACGAAAAAGCTATCGGCGGTTCTGGATCGCTGGCGCCGCGAGAATGAGCCGCCCGCCGCCGAGCGCAACGCCCGCTGGCTCGACGCAATCCGCAAATCCGCGCCCGTAACGGTCATCGACGAAGTTACTACCGGCGCGCACCTTCAGCTTACTGGCGGCGGCTGGCATCGGGAAGATCAGAAAAGCAACTTCAACGGAGGCTGTTTCTGGGCCGAACCCGCTCACCCCGGCGAGGCGCCCCGCACCGCAACCTGGCGCGTAGATAACCCCATGCTGGGTACTTATCGCATCTCGATCTGGTACGGTGGCCTGCAAAGCGGCACGCTGTCGTCCAACACGCCGTTCAGCATAACCTCACAGCACGGGTCCCAGCCGTTCACGTTAGACCAGACCAAGCCGACGAACGGATGGCGGGTACTCGCGACCGTGAAGGACCCCATCAGCGTAACCCTGACGAATCAGGCAAATGGGCGCGTGATCGTGGACGCTGTCAAATTCGAGCGTCTGCCCGACTGATAACGGCGGCTTGGTGGGTCCTGTAAGCTATTCCTTGGTGAACGCTAAGCGCTATGACGCGATCGTAGTTGGCTCGGGGGCGTGCGGCGGTTGGGCCGCCATGGAACTGGCCCAGGCCGGCCTGCGAGTCCTGATGCTCGAAGCCGGCGGCAACATTGTCCCGGCGCACGATTTCCACCACACCTTCCTCTACGAGATGCCCTTCCGCGGCGAGGGCCGGCCGGGCGCCATGCGCCGCTACACCGGGACCGAGCGCAACTACCGCATCATGCTCGACAGCGAGGAAAACCCCTACACGACCTCGCCCGAGACCCATTACCGCTGGAGCCGCTCGCGCTGCCTGGGCGGCCGCACGCTGCACTGGGCGCGCGCCACCGACCGCATGGCCGATTACGAATTTAAAGCGGCCTCCCGCGATGGCTACGGCAAAGACTGGGCCGTGACCTATGCCGATATGGCGCCCTACTACGATCGCGTCGAGAGCTTTATCGGCGTGAGCGGCGAGCGCTTAGGACTGCCGCAATTTCCGGACGGCCCATTTCTTCCGCCGATGCCCCTGAATTGCGCCGAAACCATCTTCACGGCCGCCGCTAAGAGCCTGGGCTATGCCACGACGCACCGGCGTCTGGCGCAGTTGACGCGCATGCACCACAACCGCCCGCCCTGCCATTATTGCGGTAACTGCGTCAACGGCTGCGACGTGGGCGCCATGTTCAGCACCGTCTCGACCACCCTGCCGCCGGCGCTGAAGACGGGCAACCTGGAGGTCCGGACCGATTGCGTCGTGGCGCACGTCCGCATGGACCATGAGAATCGCGCCCAGGGCGTGACCTACGTCGAGCGTTATTCGAAAAAATCGATCGAGGTGGACGCCCGCTACGTAATCCTGGCGGCCTCGACGCTTGAGAACACACGCCTGCTGCTGCTTTCGGCCAAAGGTGGACTAGCTAATTCGAGTGGCCTGCTAGGCCACTACATGATGGATCAGGTGGGTGGAGGGGGAGTCAGCGGCATTCTGCCCAAGTTGAAGGGCGGACCGGCGCGGCTCGACGACGGCAAGTCCGCCGGCATCACGGTTCCGAACTTTCAAAACATCGACAAAGCCACGCAGCGCAAGGACTTCATCCGCGGCTACGTGATGAACGCGACCGGCGGGCAGACCGAATATCCGCAATACGCGGCGTCGCTGCCGGGCTACGGTTCGGCATGGAAGAAGGAAGTGAAGAGCCGCTACGTAGCGCAGGCGCGGGTGTGGAACGCCGGTGCGGAGATGCTGGCGCGCAAGGAAAACTTTGTCGAACTGGACCCCGAGGTGAAGGACCACTGGGGCATCCCGGTGCTGAAGATCCACTTCACGCACTGCGACAACGACCGCAAACTGATCGCCGACTTCCAGCACAAGGCCGAAGAACTGTTCCGGCGCGCCGGCGGTGAAGTGATGCCGGGCATGTCTCGCGGCGGCCCGGCGGGCTTTCCCGGAGGTCCAGGCTCGCCCGACGCGAAAGCCGGCCACGGACGAAGCTTAAGCGGCGCGATTCATGAAGTAGGCACCGCGCGCATGAGCGAAGACCCGCGCGACGGCGTGTTGAACTCCTACTGCCGGACGCACGATGTGCCGAACGTCTACGTCTTCGGCGGCAACGCGTTCTGCTCGACGGGCGACAAGCATCCGACGCTCACGATGATGGCGCTGACCGCGCGGGGCTGCGCGCACTTGCTCAAGGCCTAAACTTTGTGATGTTCCAGGTGGTGACATCCGGGGAAAGTGGCGTTGAACGTGTTGCCCCGGTAGTCGAGCGTTTCGATCATGCCGGCCCGCGAAGTATAGAACGCGAATGTATTGAGTTCCTTAATGAGGCGGTACACCGGATCTTCAGTTCCGGACATAGTTTCAACCAACTGCGCGCGACGTGGCGCACCGGCCCCGTGAAATCCCATTTGGCGCAACGTCTTCATGGCATCCCGCCACCGCGATTGCAACGCGGGCACGGCATCGGCCGCGTGCAGCAGAAAATCAATATAGTGCGCGCAATGGGCTTCGCGAGCGCCCGGCGTATCGTCGGTGGGAATCAAGATTTCAGTGAACGCCTGGAGCGCGGCGAAATCTTCAGCATCGAAAAATTTTGGCTGGTAATTGCCCAGCAGCGGCGGCTCCGGAGGCGCCGTCATGCCGGAGTGAGACCACGCAGCCAAAAATTCAGCCGCACCCGGCAGCACCGCGGCACGCGCGGCCAACGTTAGGAGATCACGGCGGGTGACGAACACTTCGTTATTATGCGCCTGCGGAGCCAGGTAGAGGAGCAGCGATCTGGTCGGGGCGGCGGGATTTGAACTCGCGGTCCTGCGCCCAAGGCAGGTGCGCTACCAGGCTGCGCTACGCCCCGAGTTCCTCGCTAGGCAATCGCAACGGACGACAACCCATGGACGCCGCGCCGGCGACGCACGGCAAACAGGTCTTTTCGCTTCGTTGCTCGCACAACCGTCCACGGTGATAGAATTCTCGGAGAAGCAGAACGCTAAGGGTCATTCGGTAGAAAACCATTCGACTTGTCAACTCAAGTTTTACTCTCGAGATTTGCGAGAAAGCCTCGGTACTCAACTCGACTCCATGGCTGGGTCGCGCAGCAGGCTCGCACGAGTTGCATGGCGGGAAACCAGACGCTGGAAAATTACGCAGCGCTCGCGATGAAAATTTTGCTCAATGCAAAGGGAGCTACTTATGAAACGCCGATCTATTTGCACGCTGTTGGCGCTGTTGATTTCGGGGGCATGCCTGCTTTATTCCCAGGCTGTGAATGGATCCTTGGTCGGGACCATCCTGGACTCCTCCGGAGCGTCGCTACCCAACGCGACGGTAACGGTCACTGAGACCAACACGGGCATTACGCGTTCGACGCATACCAATGAGAGCGGCAACTATAGCTTCCCGGATCTGGCGCCGGGCAAGTATACGGTGGCGGCGGAGCAAGCCGGATTCAAGCGGGCGTCCCGCACCGACGTCGATATTCTCGTGAACTCGTCACCGCGCGTCGACCTGAGCCTGCAGCCCGGCGACGTCAGTGAAACCATTAACGTCACCGCGGAAGCGCCGATCCTGCAGTCGGAGCGCGCCGACACCGGGCGCAAGATCGAAACCAAGCAGTTGGAGAACCTGCCGGTTTCGGCGGGCCGCAATTTCCAGAGCTTCATCAAGCTGGTGCCCGGGGCCACCGCCCCGTTCCGCCCGCACTCGGAATTCTTCAACCCGCAAAACAGCCTATCGACGCAAGTGAACGGGCAATCGCGCCTTGGTAACAATCTGCAATTCGAAGGCGTGGATAACAACGAGCGCACCGGTTTGTTACAGGTTCTGATTCCTCCGCTGGAAGCAGTACAGACGGTGGATGTCTCCACCAGCAACTTCGAAGCCGAGCTGGGCCGCGCCACCGGAGCGGTGACCAACGTGATTCTGAAATCCGGAACCAATCAAATGCACGGGCAGGCCTACTGGTACAACCGCGTCAGCGCACTGTCCGCCAGAAGCTTTTACGACTCCGCGCGGGGTCACTTTGTCTACAACTACGTAGGCGGCAACGTCGGCGGCCCGATCATCAAGAACCGCACATTTTTCTTTGGGGATTATCTGCGCATCATGGACCGGCGCTACAACCCCGACCGCTACACCCTGCCCACGGCGGCCGAACGGGGCGGCGACTTGAGCGCTTCCACTTCGACCATCTACGATCCCAACACCGGCAACCCCGACGGCAGCGGCCGCCAACCTTTCCACGGCAACCAGATTCCATCGAGCCGGATCAGCCCGGCGGCACAAAAGATTATGTCCCTGGTGCCTCTGCCGAATCTGGCCGGACTGAACCAGAACTATTTCACGCTCATCCCCTTCACCCGGGACACCGACCAGTTCGATATCAAGGTAGATCACAACCAGTCGGACCAGGACCGCTTCTCCGTCCGCTACAGCTTTTCACGTCCCAACACCTTCGATGCGTCAGCCTTCGGTCAGGCCGGCGGACCTCACGGTGGCGGCTTTCAGGGCACCGGCATCCAGGACACGCATAACGGCGCCATCAATTACGACCACATCTTTTCGCCGACGCTGATCACCGAGGTGCGTTTTGGCGTGAGCCGCTACCGCAACGACGCGCAGCAGGTGGATTACGGCAAGAACGACTCGCTAGTGCCGGGTGTCAATGTGGATCAATTCACCAGCGGGCAGGTGGGCATCGACATCCCGGGGTTTTCAAGCCCGTTCATCGGATATTCGGCCAGCTTGCCTTGGGTGCGAGCGGAATCGAATGTAGATTTTGTCAACAGCTGGACAAAGACCAAAGGGAATCACACCCTCAAGTTCGGCATTGACCTGCGCCGGATACGCGATGATTTACGCCAAACGCAAGTTTTCAGCCCGCGCGGGCGGTATCAGTACGGCACTGCGACGACGTCAATACCGGGAGCAGCCACCAGCTTCGGCAACAACTTCGCCGCGTTCCTGCTGGATCTGCCAACATCGGTGGGCCGCGATCTTCTGATTGCTACCCCCACCTACCGGGCTTGGCAGTTTTTTAGCTTCGTTCAGGATAAGTGGCAGGTAAGTCCCAAATTGACGTTGGACTACGGCGTCCGGTGGGAGTTCTACCCTCCCGGCACGGCGGCTTTTAAAGGCGGATTCTCCAATTACGATCCCACCAACAATAGCCTGGTGATCGCCGGAATTGGCGGAAACCCCGCCAATCTAGGAATGAAAAAACACTATAAGGATTTCGCGCCGCGTATAGGCACCGCTTACCGTTGGAATGAAAAGACGGTTTTGCGCGCCGGCTTTGGCGTCAGCTACGTGCCGTTTCCGGATAACGACTATGCCTACAACTTCCCGATCAAGCAGAACAATGCATTCAACGGGAACTGCAGCTTCTGCCCGGCGGTCCTCCCCGGTGGACAAATCGCCAAGCTTGAGGTGGGCTTTCCTCCACCGACGACCGCGGTTATTCCCACCAACGGAATCATCCCCAACGCCGATGTGAATCAGGACTACCTGGTGGTCAACAAGAATTTCCGGGAATCTTATGTGGAGTCCTGGAATTTCGCGATCCAGCGGGCGCTGCCTTATAACTTCAGCCTGGACGTGGCCTACGTCGGCAATCATGGCGTGGACCAAGCCGCCAGATACAACCTGAACGCCTCGACCACCATCGGCGCCGACACGGCGGGCCAACCGCTGTTCCAGGCTTTTAAGCGCAAGAGCAACACGACGCTGCTGTTTACGGGTTACAGTTCCAGCTACAACTCACTCCAGGTGAAGTTGGACAAGCGATACTCGGGCGGGCTTGCCATCACCACCTCCTACACCTACAGCAAGGCGCTCGGTTATCAGTCGGAAGATGGCGGACTTACGTTTTACATCAACCCCCGGCGCAACTGGCAGGTTCTAAGCTTCAACCGGACGCACAATTTTGTTCAAAGCTACGTCTACGAGTTGCCCTTCGGGAAAAGTAAAAAATACTTGACCTCCGGCGCGGCGGGTTGGTTGCTGGGCGGCTGGCAACTAAACGGCATCTTATCCATTGCCAGTGGAACGCCCCTAAATTTTGGAGGAAATTCCTCCGGCCTGAAGGCCCCCGGAAACGGCAATACCTTGAATCGTTTTGGTCCCATCGAAATCATCAAGGGTAATGGCCGCGACAAGCCATGGTTCGACCCCACCAAGTGCAGCGCCACGGTTACTACCAGTTGCTTCGCGCAACCGGGCGCGCTGCAGTTCGGGAACCTCGGCCTGAATCCGATCAACGGTCCCGGATTCTGGAACCTGGATGCTTCGGTCTTCCGAAACTTTCGGGTCGGGGAACGCTTCAACGTAGAGGTCCGCGGCGAGGCGTTCAGCGTGGTCAACACGCCGTCGTGGAATAATCCGGATACCGGGTTCGGCAACCGGACTTTTGGGTTTATCACTGGTGCGGGCGGCAATCGAACCATCCAACTGGGCACGAAGGTGTCCTTCTGACATTCGATTGAGGACTTAAGGACACCGCCACGTTGTGGTCCTCTGGCGTGGCGGCCAGAA
>DOZZ01000321.1 GCA_003517725.1 Bryobacterales bacterium
GACACCGCAGCCTGGGGCGCCAGCGCCACTTCGAAACGATAATTTGTGGCGCTCGTGTCGGTGGGCTTGCGGCTGGTGACGGTCCATTCCTGGCGGATGGGCTGCTCGATGAGCAGCGTCTTGGCTTTATCATCGGCATTCCTGATGTTGTAGGTGCGCGTTTGAACCTGGGAGTAACGCGTGGTCAGGATGCCGCGATTCATGTGGATCTCGCGCACGGTGGCGTTGCGGGCATCGATCTTTCTGGTAATGCGCGTGCCCAGGTCCACCGCGTAGCTGATCAGCCGCTTGTCTCCGCCTTTGATCGTTTCGACCAGCGCTTCGCCGGCGTATGCGCCGCCGTCGAACAGCGTGACCGGGCCGCCATCGAGCGTCTTGCCGGTGGTGTTGGACAGTTCGGCGGCATTGCGCGGATGTTCCGAACTCTGGTCCGAATAGATCTCGAGCTTGCGCGCGGCAATCTTCTGCTGCAGAAAGGGCAGCATGGCGGATTGATCCTTCGGGATCGTGACCGGATGCGGCATGCGGTATTCGAACAAATCGGCAATTTCGCTGGCGGCGGCAGTTTCGATTGAGCTCATCTCCGCTACCGAGTCCAGCGCTGAGTTCGCGGACATCAGCCCCGCCGAGGGCATTTGTCTCAATTCACTTTTGTATTTGGCGGCCCCGCGCCCGCCTCCCATGCCGCCGATCACTCCGCCCGCCATGCCGCCGCTATGCAGCTCGGGCGCCGCGGCCTGCTCTTCCGGCAGCGCCGCCGTGTTGCGCGCCACCTGGCGCGGCGCGTAGAGCGGAAAAATAAACGATATCGGCTTGCCCGAAACCAGCGATAAGCTGACCTGGTTCCAATCCTCGCCGGTGGTGTTGTCGACCATCGCCCAACCCTCCAGCGTGGGCTCGCCGGTTTCCGGGAAGATGAGCCGGTAACTCGATTTCCACATCGGAGCGGGTGTGATGTAGCGGACCACCACCTGGCGTGCGGCGCCCCCCGCGGCATCCACATACAGACTGCGCTTTTCCGTGGAGCGCGAGGCCAGCAGCGCCCCCAGATAATCGCGAAACTGGCGCTGCAAGACGGCATCCGGGAAGCGTATGGCTTCGGTTTGCGCCAGTTCCACCGTGCCGATGGCGCCGGAATCGTAGAGGAGGCTCACCTGCTGGCGCTCGGCATGGTCCTTGTCCCCCGGTACCGTGCGCGCCCCGATGATGGCCCCGGTGACGGTCTTGCCACTGCTCGTGATCTCTACGGCGGCACCCTTCAACTGATCCAGTAGCGCGGTTAGCGGTTGCCCGCTCAAAAGCTGAAACGGGAACTCCGACAGGCGCTGGTTTAGCGGGATGGCCGCGTCATACCGCAGGCCCGAGACGGTACCGGCGCCCAAGACCGTCAGCGATTTCAAAACATCGTCCATCTCCGAGGCTTTGAAATCCAGCCGCGCCGCTTCGCCCGGCGCCAGCGGGCCGGAGCGTTCGAAATATCCCACGCCGTGCTTGAAAAGCACCACTTTTCGCACCGGCAACTCAGCGCCAAACAACGCTGTCAGTGAGAGCAAAGTTACTAAAAGCCGGGTAAACATAGAGATGTAGACGCCTAGCTTATGCGGAAGTTCCGGCACAGGCAAGCGCCGGCAATGCTTGACAGGGCGGTCAGGCTTGGTCAAACTTCGTTGAGATGCGCTATTCCGCCTTGTTATTGGTCGTATCATTTTGCGCGTTTTCGGCCAACGCGCAGGTGCCGGTTCAACCCCCTTCCACCGATTCCAAGAACACGACGGACCCGACCACGCCGCCGGGGGTCAGGAAATCGAAAGATAAGGAAGCGGTGCCCGGCACCGGTGTGTCTACCGATGATTCCACCGTGACAGGCACCGAAAAAACGGTGCCGTCGGAGCCGGACTACCCCGGCCCCGGAACCCTGGGCCACAATTTCAGCATCGCGCCCGCCAGCACCAAGAGCGTTCGGTTTCGCCCCTATCTGGGCGTCAGCGGCATTTTCGCCAGCGGTTTGACCGGCGGCCAGATTAACCCCGACGGCAGCATCGCCAGTGCCAGGTCCTGGGGCATTGAAGGCGACTATGGCATCACCGGCATCAAGGTTCGTGAAAAAGACGAGTTTTCCCTCGATTTTCACGGGAATGTTTTCCATTACATGCCCGACAGCAATTTCGATGGCTCCAATAACTTTCTATCTGCCTCCTACACGCGCCAGCTCAGACCTCATTTACTGGTGCGCTTCGATGATAGCGCCGGCGTCTATTCGAACAATTTCGGCGTCGCCTCCACCGCCGCCACCACCGATATCTCCCTCGGCAATACCAATACGTTGGTCACGCCCTCCTCGCAGATTTTAGATAATCGCACTTACTATCTGAGCACCTCGGCCGATGTGGTGTCCATGCTGTCGCCCCGCGTCACGCTCGATTTCGGAGGCTCGGCATTCGAGGTGAAGCGCCAGTCCTCCGCGCTGATCGGCTCCGTCGGCGAGCAGGCCCGCGCCGATGCGGAATATCGCATGTCCCGGCGTTCCACGGTGGGACTCTATTACGGCTACACGCATTACGAATATACCCGCGCATTCGGCGGCTCCGATGTCCATACCCTCGGGCTGTCGTATTCGGTGGGCGTCACCAAGCGCCTCGAAATGCGTTTCCGGGCGGGCGCCTCGCGCATCGAGTCGCTGAACCTGGCGCAGGTCGCCCTGGATCCTCTGGTGGCGCTGCTGATTGGGCGTACCACGGGCGAAGTCGCGATGTACCAGATCAACTACATCCCCGATTTTTCGGCGCAAGTTGTGCGAACCTTCAACCACGCCGTGGCGGGCGCCGAAGCCTCCCTCAGCGTCAGCCCCGGCAATGGCCTTTTGCTAACATCCAAGCGTCACTTCTATAACGCCCACCTGGACTATACCGGACTCCGCACTTACTCGATCTCGATGGGCGCCACCCGCGAGGAGCTTGCCGGCATCGGCGTGTCGTTCGCTAATTTCTCAAGCAGTGGTGCTAACTTCGGCATCTCCCGCGAACTCAAGCACGGCGTCCAGGCCAACTTCCGCGCCGAATACCGCCACTACGACATCAGCTCGTTGACCGGATTTCTGCGTAACCAGTACAAGCTGATGGTCGGCCTGACCTACAGCCCCGGTGATCGGCCGATCAACATCTGGTAAGCCGTCTCAACGGATCGTAATGCTGCTGGTGCCGTTCGGATCGGTCCGGCAGAACGGCGCGTTTACCTGATACGGATTCGAAGTCGCGCCGGCCTTGATCGTGCATACCGGACTGCTCTGGTTGATTGGTCCCGCCTCCTCGCAAGTATTGGCGGCCGGCGTTACGGTCCAGGCCGTGACCTCGCCTGCGCCGAACCATTGGATCTTGTCGCCCGCACTGGCCTCCACCTTCTCGGCCGCGGCCTTGCCGTTCTCGCAATAGATGAATGGATCGGGCGTGCTGGCCGAGTTGACACCCGTGCCATGCGGCTTATAGTCCTGCGTCAGGGCCGTGCCTGACGTGGAACCCACGCCAATGCCCGGATCGATGCAGCCGGCGCACTTATATTTGAAGTAGCCGCTGGGTACGTTGATGGTGCACGTCGTCGTGTTATCGCCCTCAGCGCACGGCGACCCGTACGGAAACGTCACGGGCAGCCCCTGGTGGTGGGAGTCAACCCACGTCAGTTTGTCGCCTTTGTTGGGATTCAGAAACACCTTGCCGCCCGCCTGCACCTGCAGTGTGGTTTCCGTGTGACAACCGGCCAGCAGCACCAGGCTGCAAACCAATACGATGCTGACTCTCATGTGTTTGCTCCTTTGTTCTAGGAACCGGCCCGCGCAGGTTTCCTTCCCAGTGTTGCCACGTGGCTGGCGTAGCGCGGATCGCCGCGCAGCCCCTTCAAGTCCAGCGCCAGTTGCGCCTCCACCGGCGACAGCCCCTGATCTAAGCACCGCAGTACGGTTTGCAGCGCCTGCTCCGTATGTCCCAACACGGCCAGAGTCTGTGCCTTCGT
Organism: Bryobacterales bacterium; assembly: GCA_003517725.1. Classification (GTDB taxonomy): domain Bacteria; phylum Acidobacteriota; class Terriglobia; order Bryobacterales; family Bryobacteraceae; genus DOZZ01. The sequence goes on from DOZZ01000321.1 coordinate 4,003, forward strand.
AAATTGCGACTCCAGATCCGTTGCCCCGCGGGCGTCCGCCGCCTTCAGGTCCGCTTCCGCGTCGGCGCGCCGCCCAATCTTGGCGTGATAGAACGCCAGCGTCATCCACGCCGCACCGCGCCTGGGATTGGTCGCGATCTCGGCTGCCGCAATCTCCGCCGCCTTGGTATAACTTTCAGCCGCCAGCTTTGGATTGCCTAGCATGGTATAGCAATCCGCCATATTTCGCCAAGCTAAATCGTCATTCGGCTTCAAATCCCGGGCTTTGATGTAGTAAGTCAGGGCCCCACGGTAGTCGCGGTCCTGAAACGCGATGTTGCCCAGGTTCAGATAAGCCAAGGCATTCGGCGCGTGCTGCAGGCTTCGCCGGAAGGCATCCGCCGCCTCCTTTTGGCGGTTCAGCACCAGATACATCGCGCCCAGATTATTCAACGGAAGCGCCACCTGGGGCGCCACGGTGGAGGCCACATCGAAGGCTTCCGCCGCCTCGCGGTAACGGCCCTGCCGCGACAGTACGAACCCCAGCTCGTTGTAAGCCGGCCAGTAATTAGGACGCTGTTTCAGCAGCTCGCGATAGACCTTCTCTTCATCCGCGTAATTGTCGAGGTCGCGAAAGGCCAACGCTCTGGCAACCAGAATTTCGGGATTGCCTGGATCGAGCGACAGCGCGCGCTTGAGCATCGTGACGGCCTCGGGCGTCTGCCCTGAATACAGATACACGAGAGCCTTGCTCTGCACCGCCTTGGCGGAATCCGGGTTGTAGCGCAGCGCCAGGTCGGCGTTGCTGGCCGCCAGCTTGAGCGCCGCGCGCTCCCGCGTGAGCCTGAACTTCTGAGCATACGCGAGGGCCAATTTGGCGTAGCCCAGGGCAAACTGCGGATCGGCTTCGAGCGCGCTCTGATATTTGCCGATGGCCGCGTCGAGCCCCGTATGGTTGGGCTCCGACATCGAAGCCTCGGCGCTGGTGAAGAGCTGATATGCAGCGGGCGGAACGCTAGCCAGATCCTCTTCGTCTTTGCGATGCGCCGGCGCCACCTGAATATCGAGCAGCCGCGCGGCGGCTGCGGCGGCCTTATCGGCCAACACTCCCAGGTCCGACGCGGAGGCCGAGACATAGCTGCTGCGCAGCGGCGCCGCGCTGGCGGCGTCCAGTATGTTCAGACCCAGCCGATACCCGTCCTTGTGCGTCCGCAGCGAGGCCGCCAGCACCAGGTTGGCGCCCAAAGCACTCACGGCTTCCGAGGGTTGGCGCGGCGCCGCGTGCCCCTGCAGGTCGCTCGACGAGATCAGCAGCAGATCTTTGACATAAGCTTCGGCGCGAGCCAGGCGGTTGCCGATCACATCCAGAACGGCTTTCAGAATGGCATGCTGCTGCGAAGCCGGTTCCGGCGGCCAGGCCATCAGCGCCACGAAGCGCTTCTCCGGGAGCGGGTGCGCGTGGCGGTAGATCGCCGGCCACCCGACCCAGACGCCGCCCGCCGCGCAGGCCGCCGCGCCCGCTCCGGCCACCAGCACGTGGCGCCGTGAAAGTTGCCGCGGCACTGCCGGCAGCCGGCTGGGGATGACAACGCGCTCCTCCAGCGCGGCCATGGCCTCACCCGCCGATTGAAAGCGCCGCGCCGGGTCCTTTTCCAGACATCCCAAAATCACCCGGTCCCATTTCGCGGGCAGGCCCGGCGTCAGGGTGCTGGGCGCAACGGAATCGTGCGGGCGTCCGGGCTGGCCGCGCGGCTTATCGCCGGTCAGCATCTCATGCAGCACCATGCCGAAGGCGTACACGTCGCTGGCCGGCGACGCCATGCGGCCTTCAAACAGCTCCGGCGCCAGGTAGCCGCGCGTGCCCGCCACTTGGCCCGGAGCCGCCAGCGTCTCGTCGGACTCGTACCAGCGCGAGAGTCCGAAATCGGTGATGGCGACGCGCACCTCGCCGCCGGCATTCTCCAGCATCACGTTTCCCGGCTTAAAATCGCGGTGGATAATGCCCGCGCGGTGGGCCGCGTCGAGCCCGCTGGCCATCTGCCGCGCGATCGGGATCGCCGTTTCGACCGGCAGACTGCCGCTGCGGTGCAGCCGGCCGGCGAGCGATTCGCCGCGCAGCAGCTTCATGGTCAGGAACAGCACCGGCCCGCGCGGTCCCTCGGCGCGGAAAATATCGAAGGTGGGGCAGACGTTGGGGTGATTAACTTCGCGCGCCACCAGCACCTCGCGTTCGAAACGCTGGCGGATGGAGGCTTTGCCGGCAATCTCGGGAAGCAATGTTTTGAGCGCCAAGTGCTTGTTCTGCAGGTGCCGGTCGGCGGCCTCGTAGACTTCACCCATGCCGCCGCTGGCCAGAAACCGGATGATGACGAAGCGGTTGCTCAGCACATCGCCGGGCACCAGGTGACGACCGCTGGCGTAAAGATTCCAGGCTTCGGTAACCTGCTGCTCGCGCGAGATGGCTTGCGTGGCGTCCGACGATTCGGGATGCTCGTCGATCATAAACAGCGGCCCGTTAGTAGGTAGATGATACCTCGGGATCTGACGAAACCGCCGACCGAAACCACCTAGTGCCGGTTACTTTCTCCTACGCCTGGTCTGTTGAATGGTGGCTATTCGGTAGCGGGCTGCATCGGGCCCCGCGGAGAACTCCAGGTGACCCGGCCGTACTGATCGCGCACCACCACGCCAACAGGCCCGATTTCCACTCGCAGTTTGCCAGTGAATCAACTCGGCGCCAGACCGTCCGCCACGTAGCATCGCTTGCGTCTTTCCTGCGCTATCGACCAGCGTGAACGAGGTCGCCCGAATGGCCGCTCGTCTTGGGCATGCACCACCAGGGCGGTGCGGTTGGCCATGTAACTTGGATCAGCCCTACTGAACCACGATCGCGATTGTCCCGAGGGTTGCCGCCGCTGAGGTGCGGTCGGGCGCGTCGCGGTCCTGCAGATAAAACTTCATGCCGTCGTGCACCCACTGACCGGTGCGCATCGAGCCCTGCGATTCTCCGGTGCCCATCAGCGGGCCGCCGGGCGCGTCCACATGCATTTCGACGTGCGCCGCGGTGGTGGACCAATGCAGCGTCGTTTCCCCTAGTCCCGTGCCCTCGGACGTCACGATCGGATCGGGGTCAGCGGTGAGCGTCGTGCCTGCCTTTACGATCGCCGGAATAGGTTTTGCCAAGGGGTCGGGCGCCGGCTTGGCGCAAGCGGAGGTGAAGAGCATGGCCACGCCCAGCAGCGCGCCGGCGATGTGAATTTCCAATGCGCGATAATCGTTTATCGTGATCGAACCCATGGCTTCGTCCTTGAGGCCTGCTTCCTTCTGGCAAAAATTCACCAGCGCGCCGCGGCTCGGCGACGTGGCCAGTGGCCGCGAAAATAATTTTAATCTGGTTCGCTTTCTGGCGGCTTCCATGGTCATCGTGTACCACGGCTACTGCATTGCTCGAACGCCTGATTCGATCGAGCCGATTAATTGGCTGACGCGCGGCCGCGACGATGGCGGCAGTTTGGCGGTGCTCATCTTTTTCATTATCAGCGGCTTCCTGGTCACGCAAAGTTTCGTGAACCGCGGGGGCGATCTGGCCGCCTTTATGAGCGCGCGCGTGTTACGGATTTTCCCGGCCCTGTGGGTCGCGGTTCCGTTCACTATTATTGTGGCGAGCTTCGCCAGTCCCGTGCCATGGGGCGCTTATCTGACCCATCCGCAAACCCTGAAATACTGGCTGCACAACTCGTTTCTGTGGAATTTGCAGTTTTACCTTCCAGGCGCCTTCGCCCACAATCCTTTGCCCCGCAACGTAAACGGATCACTGTGGACGCTGCCCACGGAGTTCCGCATGTACCTGATGTGCGCGGGCCTGGGCTTGCTCGGCCTCTATGTCACGCGCACCGTTTTCAACTCCTTGTTTGTGACCATCCTGATGGTCGCGGCCATGACCCGCGTGGACAAGCTTCCGTTGGTGGATAGTATTTGGGCCGCCCAGTGGATGCTGGCGTTTCTGTTCGGCATGTTCTGCTACATCAATCGCAAGGAGATCCGGCTTAGCATTCCGGTGGCCCTGCTGCTGGTTGGCAGCACCTGGTTCATCC
>DOZZ01000299.1:0-4517 GCA_003517725.1 Bryobacterales bacterium
GCGGTGGATGTTCTCCACCATCACGACCGCGCCTTCCACCACCATGCCGAAATCCAGCGCGCCGAGGGACAGCAGGTTGGCGGGAATTTTGTTCAAGTCAAGGCAAATGGAAGCGAACAGCAGTGAGAACGGAATGGTGAGCGCCACAATGAATGCGCCGCGGATGTTTCCCAAAAACAAGAACAGGACAACGGCCACCAGCACAATGCCTTCAGTCAGATTGTGCAGCACCGTGTGCGTGGTGTAGTGGAGCAGGTTGCTGCGATCGAGATGCGGCACAATCTTCACGCCGGGTGGCAGAATGTGATCGTTGAGCTCGTTCACCTTGTCGTGAATGGCCTCCAGCGTGGCGTCGGAATCGGCGCCTTTGCGTAAGAGAACGATGCCCTCCACCACGTCGTCGTTATCGATGATGCGGCCATCCGCGCGGTGAATGGCTTTGCCGATTTTTCCGAGGCGAATCCTCGCTCCTTGTGTTACGGTGGCGATGTCCTTGACGCGTAATGGCGTGCCGCTCTGTGTCTTGATGACCGTGTTCTCGATGTCGTGAACGTTCTCGACCAGGCCCACCACGCGAACGTCGATCTGCTGCATGCCGGCTTCGAGGAAGCTGCCACCCGCGTTGACGTTGTTGTTGGCGAGCTGCTGTTCCACCTGACCAATGCTGAGACCGTACGAGACCAGCTTGTTGGGATCGACGCGCACCTGGTATTCGCGCGTGGCGCCTCCAAAGCTGCTGACGTCCACCACGTTGGGCACCGAACGGAACTGTTTTTCGAGAGTCCAATCTTCGAGCGACTTGAGCGCCATCACATCGACGCTCGGATTCCGGCTGCTCAGGGTGTACCAGTAGATCTGACCGACGGGGCTATAGTCGGAGCCAATTTGCGGCTGCAAACCGACCGGCAGATTCACTTGCGAGAGGCGCTCCAGCACCTTCTGCCGGTTCCAGTCGTTCTGCGACTGGTCGTCGAAGATCAGGCTCAGACTCGAGAGGCCGAAGATCGAAACCGACCGCAAGTGCTCCAGGTGCGGGATGCCGTTCATCGCGATTTCGAGCGGAATCGTGACTTGCTGCTCCACCTCTTCGGCGGCACGGCCGGGCCATTGCGTGATCACCTGGACATAATTATTGGCGACGTCGGGATAGGCTTCGACGGGCAGGTTGTGAAAGGCGATGGCGCCCCAGATCAACAGGAGCACGGCCACGGCCATGACGATGAAACGATTGTCGAGCGCGAAATCGATGAGCCGGCGAATCATTATTGTTCCGAGCTACTCTTCCGTGCTGTTCTGCAGCATCAAAGCGTTCGAAACCACCGGTTGGCCGGGCGACAGGCCCGAGCGGATCTCCTGCTGGCGGTTGGGCAGCATGGCGCCGCCCACCACTTCAAGCCGCCGGAAGCGGCTACCCTCCGGCACGTAAACCCAGTCGCGGTCGTGCAGATGCAGCACCGCCGACGCCGGCACTACCGTGTCCACCTTCTGCCGTGGCGTGTGGAACGTGGCCGTGACAAACATGCCCAGGCGCATCAGGCCGGGGTTGGGCAGTTCGATGCGCACTTTGGCGGAACGCAGGGCCGGGTCGAGAATCTGGCCGATATTGCTGACGCGGCCGACAAAGACCCGGTCCGGATAGGCGTTGAGGCGGATCTCCGCGCTGTCGCCCAGGCGCACGTGCGACAGATCATTTTCATAGACGTCGCAGATGACCCAGATGCGCGAGAGATCCGAAATCGTAAACAGGCTGGGTGAGTTGTCGAGCGTCTTGACGCCGGATGCGGTGGTGACGTTCTGTTCGGTGATCACACCCGACACCGGAGCGCGGATGGCCACCACGGCGCGTCCGGCTTCACCGCCCAGCAGACGCAGCTTCTCGGTGGCATTCTCCACGCTGATGCGGGCCTTGGCGTGAACATCCTGCGCGATCTCCAGATCTTTGCGGGCAATTGCGCCCTTATCGAACAGCAGCGTGGCGCGGTCGAGCTGAGCCTGCGCCAGCGCCTCGTCGGCGCGCGCGCTGCGAAATTCAGCGGAAGCGCCCGAAATGTCGGCGCTCCGCACCTTCATGAGCAGCTGCCCTTGGCGCACGGTATCGCCCAGGCGCGCGTCCACTTCGATCACGCGTCCCGAAGCCAGCGACACCACGGGCACGGTGCGGGACACGTCGGCGCTGATTACGCCGGTGGCGTTCAGGTCGTCGCTGCCGCGGTGCTCCTGAGCTGCGACCACGGGAAACTGCCGCGGATTTTCGGGCGTGACCAGGTCAGCCGTGCGCACATTCTCGACGCGGGCCGGAGGCGGGGCTTCGGCCGCGGGGCTGGGCGCCTGGCGCGAGCCGCAAGCCCCCAAGAGAAGCGCCGCGGAGGTTAACGTTAGAACGCGCTTCATGGAATCACCTCCCGGCCAACCGCCAGGTTCAACTGGTTGGCGGCATTCAAATACGCCCCGACTAGATTCAGATAATTCAACTGGATGCTCCGGTAATCGTTCTGCGCATTCAGGAAATCCAGCAGCGAAACACCGCCGTGCTGGTACGCGAACGAGATCGTCTCGCGCACGTGCGCCGCTGCCTGCAGATAAGTCGTCTTATACGGCTGCAGCAGCGTGACGTTGCTGCTGATGGTGGCGTAGGCCGAGTCAACGTCGCTGAAGACCTGCGCCTGGCTGGCCTCCCGCAGCCGCTCGGCGCGGTGGATATCGATTTCGGTGCGCAGCTTCTCGCCCTGATTGCGCTCGAAGATGCGCAGCGGAATACTGACGCTCGCGCCAAAGTAGGTAGTGATCGGCGGATTATGCCCGAGGTCCATGCCGAAGGTGGGATCGGTGGAGCCGTTGGCGAAGGCCAGGCGATTGTCGGTGCGCGCCTTCTCGATCGTCTGCAGCGCGGCCTTCAGGTCGGGACGTGCATCGAGCGCGATGCGCCGGGCTTCTTCGAGCGAAGTCACCGGCGCGCTGAAATCGAAGGGGCCGTCGACATCGAACTGGGCCACCGGCGTGCGGTCGTCGATCAGCGCCAGTAATTGAATTTTGGCGGTGCGCAGATTCACTTCGGCGGTCTGCAGGTCCGATTGATACTGGATGCGCTGCAGTTGCAGCCGATCGAGATCGACGCGGGCGATGTCGCCGGCCTTGAAACGATCCTGGCTGACGGACAACACCCGATCGTAGTAGGCCAGGTTCTCGCGCGCCAAGGCCAGAATGGCTTTCTGCTGCAGCGTCTGCACAAACGACGCGCGCAGGTTGAATAGCAGCGTTCTCTCCAGATCTTCCTGCTGCGAACCGGAAATGGCCGTGCCTTCCCGCGCGCTTTCGAGGCGCAACTCGCGCTTGTGCTGGCGCTCGTGCAGGTAGTTCACCGAAACCAGCGGCAATAGATTGGCCAAGGGGCGAAACGGCGAGAGCGTGAGCGGATTGATCTGGTCGACGCTCGCGGTGAGGTCCGGATTGGGCCGATGATACGCCGTGATTTCGAGCGCCTTGGATTCATCGACGTTGAGCTTCCCGGCGCCCAGCGTGGGATTCCTCGAATGGAAGCGTTCCACGATCTGCGGCCACGTCAAAGTCTGCTGCGCGGCGCAGAGTGGCGCCAGCCCTATCAATAGAAAGAGTGCGCGGCGATGCGTTGTTAGGGTCATGACAAAGCTCTGGCTCCGGGAATCAGCACGACAGAAAAAAACCTGGGCACACCACGGGCAGGGCTGCCGCATAGGCGGCTACGCGCTGCTTGGTGCGCCGGGGGCGCGGCGTGTTTAGCTCAGAACGGGGGGAGCGCGGGAGGACAGCCGCGGTAGCGAGTCGCGGAGAGCGCGGCGGCACGGACGGCCCGAACGGTACGGCGTCGAGGACTCATACTGCGCGGCGCGCAACTGCCGGCAATCCGCTTGATCTCCGCCGCGCGAAGGGAGCGTGGCGGATGGTGCTTGCCCGTCGTGGCCGGGTTGTTCGAAATGCGACGGGCTTTGCAGGAAACAGATCGAATAAAGGTTCAGATCGCCCTGGGAAAAACTGCCATGGCCGTCATTGATCCAGACGCCGATGGGCTCGTTCGAAAGGCGCGTGGTGATGACCAGGTCCAGGTCGTGATCGCCGTCGACGTCGAGCGCCAGAATGCGCAGCCCGCCCGAGCGCGCGCTTACCGGAAAAGAGTGCGGCGCGACGGAGCCGGCCAACTGCAGATCCACCCGGTAGAGCGCGTTACCGCGGTGGTTGTCCTCGGCGCTGACGGTGACAAAATCCAGCTGATGGTCGCCATCCAGATCGGCGACCGCGTGCGGCAGCAGGGCCGGCAACGCGGCGGCCCGGCCCACGTTGCCGCAGGTTGCGGCGGCCAGCAGCAGCAGGCCGGCCAAAAGCCTTGAGAATTGCGCGCGCACTAATTTTCAGTATAGAAAGAAAATTAGGCAACGTGCTCGGGCCGAACGCCCACGCCGATCATGCGCGCCGGAATGCGCCGCAGAAGCGGGAACGCCCGCAGCAAGCGGAATGGCCAGGGCAGGCGGGGGAGCGGGGCCTGG
>DOZZ01000299.1:4549-4924 GCA_003517725.1 Bryobacterales bacterium
TGCGCGCAGTCGCCGATGCACAAGAGACCGTCGCGCGACCATTCGCGCAAATGATCGATGGCCACCGATAAGAGCTTGATGTCGTCCCAGTCCCGCAGTTGCTCCACGCGATCGCGCAGAAACGGCGCGACCCTGGCGAGGTCTTCGCGAAAGGCCGGCAGGCCCCTGCCGCGGATGGCGTCGAGCGCGCCCTTCGGGATGACGTAAGCGCACTGCCAGTAGTCGCCGCGGTCGAGCGTGATCAGTATTTTTCCGGTCCGGAAGCGGCCCAGGGTTTGCGCGGGGTCGTCGGGCTGCCGCGACAGGCGCATCCACAACACATCGATGGGCGCGCCGCGGTCGATCACCTCCAACCCGGCCTGCTGGCGGACCCTC
>DOZZ01000237.1:0-1564 GCA_003517725.1 Bryobacterales bacterium
CACAAAATCTACCTGTACCAGATCAAGCCCCGTTAGCTTGCTATCATTACGGTCTTGAGCCGTCGCGTCCCGAGCCTCTTCCCGGAGCTGACAGATGAGGCCGAAACCCTACACTCCACGGGTATTTTGCCGTCGCAGATGTTGCGCGATCTGATCGATGCCGGGCACCTGCGCGCGTCCCATCCGATTCACCCCAGCCAGATTCAACCGTCGAGTGTCGACCTGCGTCTGGGCTCTAAAGCCTACCGGGTCCGGGCCAGCTTCCTGCCCGGCGCGAACTCCACGGTCTCGCGCAAGCTCGATCTCTATACCGAAGAAGCGATCTCGCTCGAAACGCCCCAGCAGCTCCATAAAGGGTGGGTCTACGTGGTGCCGCTGCAGGAAGAACTGCTGCTGCCCTACGACATTTCGGGCCGCGCCAATCCCAAAAGCAGCACCGGGCGGCTGGACATTTTCACGCGCCTGATCACCGACTACGGCCGCGAGTTCGAAAGGGTGCCCGCCGGATACAAAGGGCCGCTTTACGCCGAGATCGTGCCCGGCACGTTCCATATCATCGCGCGCGAGGGCGACCGCCTGAACCAGTTGCGCCTCTCTCGCGGGCAGCCCGGCGCTTCCGACGCGCGATTGAGCCAGTTGGATCAGGCCGAGCGTTTGGTCTACGACGACTTCGAAGCCCCGCGCGACGCTCATATCGACCGCGGCCTGGTCTTTTCGGTGGATCTCTCGGGCTACCAGAACTCCGAAATTATCGGCTACCGCGCCAAGAAGGGGGCGCCGGTGCTGGACCTGTCGCGGATCGGCCAGTACGATCCTTCGCACTTCTGGGTGCCGATCCCGCGTTCGCCGCAGCGCGATCTCGTGCTGAATCCCGAGGAGTTCTATATTTTGGCGTCGCGCGAAAAAGTGCGCATTCCGCCGCGGTTCGCGGCCGAGATGGTGCCCTACGATCCTTCCGTGGGCGAGTTCCGCATCCACTACGCCGGCTTCTTCGACCCCGGCTTCGGCTATGGCACCGACGACGTGAAAGGCACGCGCGCGGTGCTCGAAGTACGGTCGCACGAGGTGCCGTTTCTGCTCGAAGATGGCCAAAGCGTGGGCCGCCTGACGTTCGAGCGGCTGATGGCTGTGCCCGACATCCTTTATGGGCGAGACATCGGCTCGTCTTACCAGACCCAGGGCCTGGCCCTGAGTAAACATTTCAAGCTGCCCGCATGAGCCAACGATTCGATGTAGTGGGTGTGGGGTTGAACGCCACTGACACCATGCTGGTGGTGCCGCACTTTCCGCCGTACGGCGGCAAGGTCCCGTTCCATCACGAGGTGCTGAGCCCCGGCGGCCAGGTGGCCAGCGCCATGGTGACCTGCGCGCGGCTAGGTTTGCGCGCCAAGTACATCGGCACCATCGGTGATGACGAGCGCGGGCGCATCCAGATCGACAGCCTGCGCGGCTCGGGCATCGATCTGACGGATGTGCAGATTCGCGGCAATTGCCCCAACCAGTCGGCCTACATCGTAATCGACCAATCCACGGGCGAGCGCACTGTTTTCTGGAGCCGGCCCGA
>DOZZ01000237.1:1766-3657 GCA_003517725.1 Bryobacterales bacterium
CGCATTGCCCGAGCCGCGGGCATTCCGGTCAGCGTCGATGTCGATACCATTTATCCGGGTTTTGAAAATGTGCTGCCCAATGTCGATTACCTGATTGCGAGCCAGGAATTTCCGGCGCGGTGGACCAAGATCAACGATCCCTTCGATGCGTTGAAGAGCCTGCAGCACGACTACGGCATGCGCTTCGCGGCGATGACCCTGGGCGCGCACGGCTCGCTCTCGCTCGAAGGCGACGCCTTCCACTATTCGCCCGGTTTCATCGTTAACTGTATCGACACCACCGGCGCGGGCGACGTGTTCCACGGAGCTTTTTGTTACGCGATGGTGCGCGGCATGGCCACGCGCGACGCGCTCGAATTTTCGAACGCCATGGCCGCTCTGAACTGCACCGCGTTCGGAGCGCGCGGCGGCATCGCCACGCTAGAGGCGGTCCGGGAACTGATGCGCCTGGGGCAGCGGCGCACCAATCCCGATATCGCCGCGAGAGCGTTGTAGATGTTCCCGCTACGCGACGACCGCCCCCACTCTTCGCCGCCGGTGGTGACGCTGGTGCTGATCGCGCTGAATGTGCTGGTCTTCATCTTCGAGATGCTGCTGGCACCCTCCACGCGCAACGCCTTCATCGCCACCTGGGGCATCATCCCGGATCGCGAATATTTCCGGCCCATCACGCTGGTCACCTCCATGTTTCTGCACGGCGGCTGGATGCACATCATCTCCAACATGATGTTCCTGTGGGCCTTCGGACGCTCGCTCGAAGACGGCATGGGACGCGCCAAGTATCTGCTGTTTTATATGCTGTGCGGCGTGGCGGCCGGGCTGACGCAGGTCTTCTTCAATCCCGATCTGAGGGTGCCCACGGTGGGCGCGAGCGGCGCGATTGCCGCCGTGATGGGCGCGTATATGATCACCTATCCGCGCGCCTACATTCACACGCTGATCTTCATCTTCGTGTTTGTCACCACCACCGATATTCCGGCGGTCTTCATTCTGGGCTACTGGTTTTTGACGCAGCTGTTTAACGGCGTGGGGACCATTGGGTACTCGCACGTGTCGCAGGGCGGCACCGCCTGGTTCGCGCACATTGGCGGATTCCTGGCCGGGATCGTCGCGATCAAATTACTCGGCATCGACGACGTCAATGCCCGGCGCAGAAGGGTGACTTGGTGAGTATTGACCTGTTAGCGATCGCGGCGCACCCGGACGACGTCGAGCAGACCTGCGGCGGCACGCTGCTGAAGATGGCCCAGACCGGCTACTCCACGGGCATCATCGACCTGACCGCGGGCGACATGGGCACGCGCGGCAGTCCGGCGCTTCGTATTGAGGAGTCGGAAGCCGCCGCGCGCCTGCTGTCCGTCAGCCATCGCGAGAACCTGCATTTTCCCGACGCGCGGCTAGAAAACTCGCTGGCGGGCCGCATGACCATCGCGTCGCGAATACGGGAACTGCGGCCGCGTGTGGTGATCCTGCCCTACTGGGAGGCGCGCCATCCGGACCACTATCGGGCCACGGAGATGAGCTTCGAAGCCTGCTTCATGGCGGGCCTGCGCAAGCTCGACCAATACACCGAACCGCACCGTCCTTTCAAAGTCCTGTACTCGTCGCTATACGCCAACGTCACGCCATCGTTCGTGGTCGATGTCACGGCGCAGTTCGAACGACGCATGGAATCGCTGTTCGCCTACCGCTCGCAATACGCGGCTCTCGATGGGGGCGAGTTGTTTCCCGATGAAGCCGAAATTCGCGAGCGCTTGGCGGCCATCGCGCGCTTCTACGGCAACCTGATCGGCGTGCGCTATGGCGAGCCGTTCATCGTGAAAGAAACGATGCGGGTGGATGATGTGATGACGCTGGGCGTTCGCACGTTCTAGTGCGGTGCGCACCCGCG
>DOZZ01000167.1:0-3573 GCA_003517725.1 Bryobacterales bacterium
CGCCGGCGGGGGCGGGGGCGGCGGCGGGGGCGCCACCAGGAAGCTGCTGAGCTGCGTCTTCGGCAAAGCTTGAAAGTAGATCAGCGGCAAAACCACCGCTACCGCAATAAAAGCGCACTGGGCCAAAAACGAAAGAAAAATCGTATACGGCCTCTTAGTCGTTCCGACGCCATCCACAAACGTCTGTTCAAACATTGGCTTCCTCTCCCCAGGCCGCCGCCCTCGCGCGAGCCGGCCTCATCCTACCGAAACGGAACTACTTTACAACGTTTACCGAACCTTTGTTACCACTTTGTTTTAGCGCTGCGGGCGACTTGGCGCCGCTCGCCGGCGCGGCGGACGGAACCATACCTTTTCGCCTTTCAATCAGGTTGTGCCAGAACAAAACGATAGGGCTGGCGATGAACACCGACGAATATGTCCCCACGATAATACCCACGACCAGCGCAAACGAAAATCCGTGCAGTACCGGCCCACCAAACAGAAACAGCGCAATCACCGTCAGAAACGTCAAACCCGAGGTCATCACGGTCCGGCTCAGCGTCTGGTTGACGCTGCGGTTGATCACGTCCTCCAGCCGCTCCCGGCGGCCCAGCCGCAGGTTCTCGCGAATTCTATCAAAGATCACGATGGTGTCGTTCATCGAGTAGCCGACCAGCGTCAGCAGCGCCGCGATTACCGTCAGCGAGATCTCTTTGTTGAACAACGAGAACAGGCCGATCGTAATGATGGTGTCGTGAAACACCGCGATCACCGCGCCCACGCCGTAGATCCACTCGAAGCGGAAGGCGATGTAGGCCAGCATGCCAGCCAGCGCCAGCAGCGTCGCGTAGACGGCCTGGTGCCGCAGGTCCGCGCCCACTTTGGGGCCCACAATGTCGGTGCCGCGCAGCGCGAAGGGCGCCAGATAACATTGCTGCTTCACCACGCTCTGGACGGCCGGCGTCACACCCGGCACGCCCGACAACTGGTCGAAGTTATCGAGCAGCCCCGAATGCGGCGGCTTGTTGCGGAGGTCCAGCATCGCCGCGGCCAGCTGCTGCACCTGGGCGTCGGAGAACTGCGCTCCGGCCTGCTGCAGCGGATCCCGCAGACGGTCGGCCAGCGTGCTCTGCGAAGCATTGTTGAAGTCGAGCTTGCCGTTGCCGGGCTGCCCGAACGTCTGCTCCAGCGTGCGGATCACGATATTGCGATTCGAGCTCAGCACCTTCTCGTCCGAGCCCTCGGTCCCGATCGACACTTCGTTCGAGCCGCCCGTGAAGTTCTGCACTTCGGGCGCCGACGGCAGCGCTTTATCGAGAGCGCCGCGAATCTTATCCACCGGCGGCGGCCCCTGGAACTTCACCGTCATCAGCGTGCCGCCCTTGAAATCGATGCCATAGCGCGGACCGCCGTGCAGCCCCAGGCTGATCAAGCCAGCCACGGTGAGCACCAACGAAGCGATGATGAACGGCCATTTCCTGCCGAGAAAATCAAAATTAGTTTGCCTGAATAATTCCATTGGTCACTGCCTGCTCGCGGGGGCGGGCTGACCGGCGCCACTCATAGAGACACCGGCTGCCGCGGTCTGGTTCCCGTCTTCCCGAAGGTCAAAAGTTAGCACAAATGTAGTCGCTTCCCGCTTCCGTTTCAACGCGCTCGTCAGATGCTGAGCGGCTTCATCTGCGTCTTGCCGGAAAGCTCGTAATCGAAAATGGTCTTGGACACAAACACGGCCGTAAACACGTTAGCCAGCAGTCCGATCACCAGTGTGACGGCAAAGCCGCGTACCGGGCCGGTCCCGAACAGAAACAGGAACAGGCACGAAACGATGGTAGTCACGTGCGTGTCGACAATGGTCCACCAGGCTTTACCGAAGCCGGCGTCCACCGCCGCCACCACGCCTTTGCCCGACCGCAGCTCTTCCCGGATGCGCTCGAAGATCAGCACATTGCTGTCGACCGCCATACCAATCGTCAGGATGATGCCGGCAATGCCCGGCAGCGTCAGTGTGGCGTGGAAATACGAGAGCGCCGCCACCAGCAGAATGGTGTTCAGGATTAGCGCCAGTACCGCGTTGATGCCGCTGCGTTTGTAGTAAACCAGCATCACGATCACCACCGCCAGCAGCCCCGCGATGGCCGCCGCGATGCCTTCGCGCACGGAATCGGCGCCCAGTGACGGCCCCACCGAGCTCTCCTGCAGGTACACAATGCTGGCCGGCAGCGAGCCCGAGCGCATCACCAGCGCCAGGTCCGACGCTTCCTGCTCGGACGAAAGGTTAGAAATGCGCCCGCTGTCGCCGATTTTGCTTTGAATGGTCGCGACGCTGCGGATCTGGTTGTCCAGAATCACGGCCAGCTGCTTGCCAATGTTGGCTTCGGTGTAGCGCTCGAAGCGCTTGGCGGCATCCTGCGACAGTGTGAAGTCGGCTTCCCACCGGCGGAATTCGTCTTGCGATGCCCGTGCGTTGCGCAGGTCTTCGCCCACCACCACCGGGCTGCGCGAAACCAGGAACCACTGCCCGCCGTTTTCGCCGCGCTGGTAGAACGCAAGCTTGGTATTCAGCGGCAGCACGCCGCCCTTTTGCGCCAGCGCCTGCTCCTGGCTCGCGAACGGGCCCTCGGCCACCGAGGTCACTTCCAGCTGCGCCGCCTGGCCGATGATGTCTTTCACGCGCGCCGGGTCGTCCACGCCCGGCAGCTGCACCAGGATCTCGAACTCGGCATCGGCGCGGCCATGCTGCTGCACCACCGGCTCCGTCAGCCCCAGGCTGTTGACTCGGTTCGAAATGGTCTGGATCGATTGGTCCACCGCGCGGCGCTTCAGGTCAACCAGCTCCGACGGCTTCAGGTTCATGCGGTAGTCGGTGGCGCTGACCGGCGTCAGCGTCCACTGCGGAAAGCGCTCGGCGATCAGGCTGCGGAACTGCCCGGTCTTGCCCTGCGCCACGCCGTGAATATTGATCTGGATGCTGTTGGCTTGGTCGATGGTGGTGGGGTCGTTGCGGTCGATGCCGGAGTAGTCGATGGCTTCCTTGCCCAAGTCGCTCTTGATGCTGTCGATCGCGTGGTCCGCGGTGGTGCGCACGGCATCCTGCACCTGCACCTGCAGGATCAGGTGGCTGCCACCCTTCAGATCCAGGCCCAGGCGGATGTTGTGCGCCAGATTGTTCTCGAGTTCGGTCTTCGATTTGGGCAGGCCGATGACGCCGTAAATGCAGACCAGAATGGTCACCACAATCACGATCGTCTTCACCAGTAAATGTCTCTGCATGGGAATAGGTTGTCTTTTATCGAATGGAATGCCGGGCCAGAAATGAGCCTACTACTTTGTGATCTCGGTAGCCACCAGGCTCGACACCGCGCTGCGCGCGAACTGCAGCTTCAAATTGTCGGGCTTCACGCGCAAAATAAGGGTCTCGGCGTCGATCGCCGTGATGGTACCGACAACGCCTCCCGAAGTCACCACCGCGTCTCCGGCCTTCAATTCACGGAGCATCTTCTGCTGCTGCTTCTTCTGCTTCTGCATGGGCAGGAACAGCAAAAAGTAAAAGATCGCGAAGATCAGCACGATGGGCGCGAGCCCGAGCAG
>DOZZ01000167.1:3783-4709 GCA_003517725.1 Bryobacterales bacterium
TCCGGCGAACAGCGGACCGACTGCAAATATTCCGGGAATGTACCTAACAGGATAGCTTCTCTGATCTCCCGCATGATGTCAAGGTAACGCTGCAGGTTGTGGCGCGTGGCCAACGCCGCGAACAGGATCTCATTGGCTTGAAATAAATGACGCAAATAGGCCCGTGTGTGGGTACGGCAGGTGTAGCACGGGCAGCTTTCGTCCAGCGGCCGCGGGTCTTCGCGGTAGCGCGCATTCTTGATCACCACCTTGCCCTCGCGCGTGAACAGCCACCCGTTGCGGGCGTTGCGCGAGGGCAGCACGCAATCCATCATGTCGATGCCGCGCGCCACGTACTCGGGCAACTCCTCCGGCATGCCCACGCCCATGGCATAGCGCGGCCGGTCGCGCGGCAGAAGGGGCTCACTGGCCTCCACCATCTCCATGCTCAGCGGCCGCGGCTCGCCCACCGAAAGCCCGCCCACCGCGTAGCCGTCGGCGTCGAGCTCCGTCAGCCGCCCGGCGCATTCACGGCGCAGGTCGGCGTAGGTCGAACCCTGCACGATGGGGAATAGCGCATGGCGCGTCTGCGTGTCCTGCATACGCGCGGCGAAATGGCGCTCCCCGCGCGCCGCCCACCGCAACGTCCGCTCCATCGATTCCCGCGCGTACGCGTGGCTTACCGGATAGGGCGGGCACTCATCGAGCGCCATCATAATATCGCTGCCGAACGCCAGCTGCGCATCTACCGTCGACTCCGGCGTGAACTGGTGCGGATCGCCGTTCAGGTGCGATTGAAAGCGCACACCGTCTTCCGAGATTTTGCGCAGCCCGCTCAGGCTGAACACCTGGAAGCCGCCCGAATCCGTGAGAATGGCGCCGGGCCAAGCCATGAAGCGGTGCAGTCCGCCCAGCTTCTGGATGGTCTCGGCGCCCGGCCGCAGATA
>DOZZ01000167.1:4729-9243 GCA_003517725.1 Bryobacterales bacterium
CCCGCTCAGGCTGAACACCTGGAACCCGCCCGAATCCGTGAGAATGGCGCCGGGCCAAGCCATGAAGCGGTGCAGTCCGCCCAGCTTCTGGATGGTCTCGGCGCCCGGCCGCAGATATAGGTGATACGTGTTGCCCAGAATGATGCGCGCGCCCAGATCTTCATACAGATCGCGCTGCGAAAGGCCTTTGACCGTAGCCTGCGTGCCCACCGGCATAAAGGCGGGCGTAGCGATACTGCCGTGCGCGGTGTGCAGCCACCCGGCCCGCGCGCGCGTGACGGGACACTCGGCCTGCAATTCAAACTCAACCTGTCGGGGCAACCTACTATTGTGTGCCAAACCGCACCATGGCAATGCACCACATCCGTAAACGGTACGAAACGTGCCTAAATTCCTTTCGACAGAGGAGAACTAATGAGAACTGCGCTATGTGTGTTCGCACTCGCTGGCTTGGCGTTCGCGCAAGAACCCGCCAATCCTGTCTTTCGCGTCACCGTCACTTCCAGAACGATTCGAGCTTTCAACTTCAACCATCGGCAAGGCACCACCAAAGTAGACCTGCACGGCACGCCGCTGCTGCCGGATGCGCGCGGAGAAGTCCGCGTACAAAGCAATACCGGCGCCACCAAAATGCACGTGGACGTCACGCACCTGACGCCGGCTTCCCAATTCGGCCCTGAATTTCTGACCTATGTACTGTGGGCCATCAGTCCCCAGGGCAATGCCAAGAACCTGGGCGAAATTGTTGTCAAAAAAGACGCTGGCGACCATGCCATGATCGACGCCACCACCGACCTGCAGTCCTTCGGATTGATCGTCACGGCCGAGCCCTACTGGGCCGTCTCCGAGCCGAGCGATGCCGTGGTAATGGAGAACTTCGTCCGCAACGATACCGTCGGCACCATCGAACAGGTGGATGCCAAGTATGAACTGTTGCAGCGCGGCACCTACACGGTCAACATCTCGCCCGATCGTCTGCGCCCCATCACGCTAAATGAGACCGTGCCGCTGCAGTTGCGTGAAGCCCGCTCGGCCGTGGCTATTGCCCGCGCCACCGGCGCCGACCACTACGCCGCCGACACAATGCGCAAAGCCATGGACGACCTGCAGAACGCCGAAGGCTACCTGGTTGGCGGCCGTGGCGTGAAGCCGCTCGAAACCGCGGCGCGCGAAGCCACGCAGATGGCCGAAGACGCCCGCCTGATTTCGATTCGCCGCATGCGCGACGAGCAGCTGGCCACCGAGCGCCGCCAGGCCGCCGACATGACCGCCGACGCCCAGGCGCGAGCCCGCGCGGCCCAGGCCAGTGCGGAGGACGAAGCCCAGCGCCGCGCCCATGCTGAAGCCGAGCAGCGCGCCGCCGACATGGCGCGTCAGCAGGCTGATCTGGCTCGCCAGCAGGCCGAAGCCGCGGCTGCTAACGCCTCCGCCGCCGCCGCTCGCGAGCGCGCTGAAGCCGGCCGCGTCCGCGCCGAAGCCGACGCCGCGCGTCTGGCCGCCGAAGCCGACGCCAACAAGGCGCGCCTCGCCGCCCAAGCCGCCGAAGCCGAGAAGAACGAGCTGCGCACGAAGCTTCAGCAGCAGCTCAATACCATCCTCGAAACCCGCGATACCGCGCGCGGCCTGATCGTCAACATGAACGACGTGCTGTTCGATTTCAACAAGGCTACGCTCAAGCCGGCCTTCCGCGAAAAGCTAGCCAAGCTCTCGGGCATCATCCTGGCCTATCCCTCGCTGCACCTCGCGTTCGAAGGCCACACCGACAGCATCGGCAGCGATGCCTACAACCAGACGCTTTCGGAAAAACGCGCCTTCGCCGTGCGCGACTATCTGGTGGCTCAGGGCATCAACGGCAACAACGTGACGGCAACGGGCATGGGTAAAGCCAATCCCGTGGCCTCCAACGACAACGATGCCGGCCGCGCGCAGAACCGACGTGTGGAACTGATCGTCTCGGGCGACATCATCGGCAACCCGATCGGCTCGCCCACCTCGCTACGCTAAGCCGAACCGAGCCAGACACCTCTTCGCTGACTGGAGAAAAGGTGTCTGGCTACTTTATCGTCGATGGCGCCAACCAACTGATTCTCTTCGACTTCTAACCGGACAGCAGTGGTTCAGCATATTCTATCCGAAGCGCCTCCCCGGCCGGCTGAGCTGAGTGCCGTTCGCGATCGCGACCCTGTACCCGAAAGTTCGCACCTCTGATAGCATGTCTTCTGTTTCTTTCTGGGCGAAAAATCAAGGAGAGCTCAAATGGATGGGATAAACCGCCGCATATAGTGACACGAATGCGATTCACGCCTATACTGGAGTCATTCCTCTTCCTCCGCGCCGGGACTTTCGAGGTTCAGGCGCGCCAGTGGTGCGACTGCGTCAACTCGACCTACAAGAAACAATATCCGGGCCGTGCCGCGCGAACTGTTTGCGGTCGAGCATCACGGAAAGCGCGGAAATGGTGTGTCGGTGGAGTTCAACGTAAAAGACCGGACCGATCACCATTGTCGGGCTCACGCAAGACGCCGACGGCCGCTTCAAGATGTTAGCCGCCGAAGGCGATTCGCTGCCGGGTGCCATTCTGAAAATTGGCAACACCAACTCGCGCCTGCGCTTGCGTCTGCCGCCGGCCGAATTTGTGAACCGCTGGTGTGAACAGGGGCCCACGCACCACTGTGCCCTGGGCGTCGGACACCGGCTCGAAGAGTTCCGCAAATTGTCGAAGCTGATCGGTGAGCCGCTGGTCGCCATCGGAGCCGAACTGCGAAGTTGCTGATGGAATCGAGGAGACAAGATGAAGCCCGGTTTATTACTTTTCTGCGGCGCTGCTGTGATAGCAGCAGCGCCTGTCAAAATTGACTGGAACAAAGTGGTCCGCGAATCGAAGACAACGGCCACGCTGCAGGTGGTCGTGAACCCGCCCTTGCGGCCTGGCTCAACGATTCACGAACGCACTTTCGAAGAACTCCGCAAACTCGGCGCGGACTATGTACGCTACGTCCCCTGGCTCCCCTATCCCAAGCTGGCCGTTGCCGAACTGGAGCCGCCCGCTAACGGCAAAACGAGTTGGGACTTTTCCTTGATCGATCCGATGACCATCGATTTTCTGAAAGCCACCGAAGGTCATCCCGTAATCCTGAACTTCAGCACAATTCCACAGTGGATGTTCAAGACCGAAAAACCGGTGCCCTATCCGGCCGACCCTGACGAGCCGGTTTGGAACTATCAGCAGGGCAGTCAACTTCGTGACCCATCGATGAAGGAACTGGGCGATTACTACGGACGCCTGGTGGCCTGGTATACCAAGGGCGGCTTCGTCGATGAATTCGGGAAACAACACAAATCCGGGCACCACTTCAAAATCGATTATTGGGAGATTCTGAACGAGGTCGAAGGCGAGCACAACACCACGCCCGAGCAATACACTGCGCGCTATGACGCGATCGTGGAACGCATCCGCCGAGTCGCGCCCCAGATGAAATTCGTCGGTCTCGGACTAGGCGGGCCCAGCCAGGGGCCGCAGTATTTCGAGCACTTCCTGAATCCGAAGAACCACAGGCCCGGCATCCCGCTCGATATGATCAGCTATCACTTCTACGCGGTTCCGCAGCCGGACGAGACTATGGAGATCCAGCAGCATACCTATTTCACGCAGGCTGACGGCTTTCTCAATACGGTCCGCTACGTTGAGTCCATCCGAAAGCGCCTCTCGCCGAAGACCCGCACAACCGTGAACGAAATCGGATCGATCTCCGCGGAGGATCTCGCGCAAGACAAACCGGGCTATGTGTTCAAACCGATCGCCAATGCGTATTGGAATCTATCCGGTGCGACGTATGCCTATGTCTTCGCGCGGCTGGCCTCGATGGGAATTGACATCGCCGGAGAGAGTCAGTTGGTCGGCTACCCGACGCAGTTCCCCAGCGTTAGCCTGGTGGACTGGAACACCGGCGCGCCGAACGCCCGCTTCCGGGTACTGGAGCTTCTGAAGAACAACTTCGGCCCGGGCGACAAGATTGTTGCCACCAGTGGCGCGCCCGACTTTGTCCACGCGCAGGGTTTTGTGACGCGCGACGGCAAACACAAACTGCTGCTGGTCAGCAAACGCGGCCGCGAGATCGAGGTCCCGCTGACTGGCGCTGCGAATGCGACCGCGGCTATCGTCGACCAGACGACGCAAGGCAATCCCGCCCGCTCCGAGACGCTGAGCGGCGATGCCTTCCGCCTTCCCGGGTACGGAGTAGCGGTGATCACGCTGCCATGATGTCCGCGCCGTTGACGATCTCCATTGAGCAGATGTAGGGGAAGTGGTCAGAAGAGTCTCCGATACTGGTTGCGGTGATTGCGGCATCGCACCCGCCGACGCCAGACCCATTCTGCACAACAGCGCCGGTAACGATTGTGGTTCCCGCAAACCCCATTCGAGATTGCCCGTTAATCCGTAGAAAGTAGCGACTCTCAAACTGGCGGCCATAATAGGCCGACGGTTGATTTTTCTGCCAAGAAAAAGGAGAGAG
>DOZZ01000102.1:0-949 GCA_003517725.1 Bryobacterales bacterium
CGCGATAACGTCACCAAACTGTCGACGGGCGTGCTCGACACCATCGACAACCAGATCGACCCGCAGACCGGCACGTCGAAACTGAAAGCCATCTTTGCGAACAACGACAACATGCTGTTTCCTCAGCAATTCGTGAACGCGCGGCTGCTGCTCGATACCGAGCACGACAAATTGCTGATCCCCACGGCGGCCATCCAACGCGGACAGCAGGGCACTTTTGTCTACCTGATCCGGCCCGACGACACGGTTGAAATCCGTAAAGTCGAGCTGGGCATCACGGAGGGTGAGGACACCGTGGCCGAAAGCGGCCTGGAACCGGGCGACCGGGTGGTGACCGAGGGCTCCGATAAATTGCAGACCGGCAGCAGAGTCATCATTGCCGGGCAGGCGCGGCGCGGGGCCGCGGCCCGGGGCGGCGACCGGGATCGGGCCGCTCACGGCGGCAAAGCCGGCGGAGGCTACACCGGCAAAGCTCGAAACCAATGAACCTTTCGCGTCCGTTCATCCTGCGCCCGGTGGCGACCTCGCTCTTAATGGCCGCCATTCTGCTGGCTGGCTTTACCGCGTTCCGCCAGTTGCCGGTCTCGGCGCTGCCGCAGGTGGACTATCCCACCATCCAGGTGCTGACGTTTTATCCGGGCGCCAGTCCCGTGGTGATGGCATCCTCGGTGACCGCGCCGCTCGAGCGCCAGTTCGGCCAGGTGCCGGGGCTCAAGCAGATGACGTCCACCAGCTCGTTCGGCAGTTCCATTGTCACGCTGCAATTCGCGCTGGACCTGAATATCGATGTCGCCGAGCAGGAGGTCCAGGCTTCCATCAACAGCTCCGGGACGTACCTGCCGCGCGATCTTCCGAATCCGCCGGTTTACAACAAGACCAATCCGGCCGACGCGCCTATTCTGACGCTGGCGCTGACCTCCGCCACGCTGCCGCTCTCGAAGGTCGAAGA
>DOZZ01000102.1:1137-1791 GCA_003517725.1 Bryobacterales bacterium
CCGCAACAATGCGCCGGTGCGCCTCTCCGATGTCGCCACTGTCGTCGACGACGCCGAGAACGTGCAGCAGGCGGCCTGGGAAAATGAGCGCCCCGCCGTCATCCTTAACGTCCAGCGCCAGCCCGGCAGCAACATCATCGGCGTGGTGGACCGCGTAACGCAGCTGCTGCCCGCGCTGCGCGCCTCGCTGCCCGCCTCCATCGACCTGAAGGTCATGACCGACCGCACCACCACCATCCGCGCGTCGGTGCACGACGTGGAGTTTGAGCTCCTGCTGACCGTGGCGCTGGTCGTGATGGTGATCTTCCTGTTCCTGCGCAGCATCGCCGCCACCATCATTCCAAGCGTCGCCGTGCCCCTCTCGCTGGTCGGCACCTTCGGCGTGATGTACCTGCTGGGCTACAGCCTGGACAACCTTTCGCTGATGGCCCTGACCATCTCGACCGGCTTCGTGGTGGACGACGCCATCGTGATGATCGAGAATATCTCGCGCTATATCGAGGAGGGCGAAAGGCCGCTCGAAGCGGCGCTCAAAGGCGCGCAACAGATCGGCTTCACCATTCTGTCGCTGACCGTTTCGCTGATCGCGGTGCTGATTCCGCTGCTGTTCATGGGCGACATCGTGGGCCGCCTGTTCCGCGAATTCGCCATCAC
>DOZZ01000102.1:1998-2871 GCA_003517725.1 Bryobacterales bacterium
CAGAGCCGGCTCTACCGCAAATCCGAAGAGATTTATGAGTGGATCATCCGCCAATACGCCACCACGCTGCGCTGGGTGCTGGCCAATCAGGGACTCACTCTGCTGGTGGCCGTGGCCACGCTGGCCGCCACCGTCGTGCTGTTCCTGATCGTGCCCAAAGGCTTCTTCCCGGTGCAGGATACCGGCGGCATTCTGGGCATCACCGAAGCCTCGCCGGCCATCTCGTTTTCGGCCATGGCCGAGCGCCAGAAGGCCCTGGCCCACGCTATCCTGCAGGACCCCGCGGTCGAGAGCCTGACGTCGTTCATCGGTGTCGACGGCACCAACACCACCATCAACAGCGGGCGTATCCAGATCAACCTCAAGCCGCTCGAGGAGCGCGGCCTGAATGCCTCCGACGTCATTCGCCGCATCCAGCCCACCGCCGCCAAAGTGGATGGCATCGCGCTGTTCATGCAGCCGCTGCAGGATCTGACCGTGGAAGACCGCATCAGCCGCACGCAGTACCAGTACAGCCTGGAGGATCCGGATCAGGCCGAGTTGTTCGCCTGGGCGCCGCGCTTTCTGGCCAAACTACAGAGCCTGCCGCAGCTTCGCGATGCCGCCAGCGATCAGCAGGAAGGCGGGCTGCAGGCCGCGCTCACCATCGACCGCGACACGGCCTCGCGCTTCGGCATCACGCCGCAGTTGATCGACGATACGCTGTACGACGCCTTCGGGCAGCGCCAGGTCTCCACCATCTTCACGCAGTTGAACCAATACCACGTGGTGCTCGAAGCCAAGCCCCAGTACCAGCAAAACGTCTCATCGCTCAACGATATATACGTGCGCGCCAACAACGGCATGCAGATCCCGCTGAACACGTTCACGCAC
>DOZZ01000008.1:0-448 GCA_003517725.1 Bryobacterales bacterium
AGCGATTATCGCCAGCAGCGCGCCATCGAGCACGATCGCCAGGAGATCGACCGCCACCTTTACCGTGGTGAGTACCGGGCCGCGCGGAAGGAAGCCCGCGAACTCGAAAAGCGCCAACGCAAACTGGCTCGCGATCAATACCGCCGTCAACGCGAATATCGCGAACACGATTCTTACTGGGACCGCTAACCAGGGCCAGCGGGGGGTAGCCGCAAGCGGCTGCTCCGCCAATGCCGCAGCGGATTATAGCGATACACCGCTCGCGCCATCCGCTCTTCCCACTGGGGCATGGGCCTGACGCCCGATTGCAAAATTTTCTGACGCACACGCGCCAGTTCCTGTTGGCCCAGGGCGGCCAGCCGTCCCGAACCCGTGATCGATTCTCCGTAGATGCGAAAATCGCCGAGCGCGAGCGGAGTGTAACCGAAACGCGCTCCGGCCAGCGCCA
>DOZZ01000008.1:673-997 GCA_003517725.1 Bryobacterales bacterium
CCGCAGGTCCAGATGGTCCACCGCGCGGCCGCGCCAGTGCGGGCGGCCCTGCTCATCCACCATGCGGACGGCGCCCAGCAAAACGTCGACGTGGCGATGCCGCTCGAAATAGTCGAGCACGAAATCGAGCGCGCCGGGCGTGAAGCGGTCGTCGGAATTGAGATAGCCCAGGATGTCCCCGCCGCACGCGGCGAAGCCTTTGTTCAACCCATCGGCGGGCCCTTGGTCGGGTTCCAGAATGACGGCCGCGAAGCGCTCGCGGTGTTGCGCGATCACGTCGCGCGAGCCGTCGCGGCTGCCGGCATCGACGATCACGTAGCGCAG
>DOZZ01000008.1:1260-1529 GCA_003517725.1 Bryobacterales bacterium
TGCTCCGCCAGGCGGCGCTGCATTTGCGCGACTGAGTGCCGCGCCGCCGCGCCAATCTCAAAACATTCGCTGAAGCAGCGCTGGGCTTTTCGCGACATCTGTTGCCATTCGTCCGGCGACATCCGCAGCCACTGTCCCATGGCGCGCGCCGCGCCCTCCACCGTGTCGTCTTCCACCAGGCCCGCCCCGTAACGCGCCACTTCGCGCCAAATATTCACCTTCTGCGAAATGGCGATCGGCAAACCGCGCGCCATCGACTCAACGGCGGC
>DOZZ01000008.1:1676-4836 GCA_003517725.1 Bryobacterales bacterium
GGCCGGGGGCGCCGCAATCACCAGCCGCAGATCGGCGCAGTGGGGGGCCAGTGCCGCCAGCGCGCCGATCGCGACATCGACGCCTTTTTTAGGATGATTGCGGCCGAGAAATAGCGCTATGCGGCAGCTTTTCAACTGCGGAAATTTTTCGAGGAAGAGTTGCGCGGCATTTTCCTCAACAGCTTCGGGCGCCGCCGTGCCGAGAGGCGCGACCATGCCATGCGCCGCGTAGGGCCTGAACGATTGCTCGCCCAGGCGCTGCTCTTCTTCCGCCGTGTACAAGACAGCGGCGGCATCGCGAAAAATGCGGGCCAGCCAAAGGCGCCAGTAGATCACCTTCTTAATGTGCTTGAGCCGGAACTGCTCGAAATAGGGGTCGAGCATGCCGTGCGGATACACGAACCACGGCGTCGCGCCGCCGCGCAGGCCACGCCACGCGCCCAGCACCGCGTACTCCCAGATGCCGTGCAAGATGACGGCATCGTACTCCGCGCGGTGCGCGCGCATCCAGCCGGCCAGCCGCGAGTTGTAGGCGAAGACGCCGCGCGACGGACCCATTGCGATCACCGGCACACTGAACTTTTCGAAATAGGGCTGGTCCGGCGCGTCCAGCGTCAGCACCGCCACGCCGTGGCCTTGACGCGCTTGTTCCGCGGAAAGCGCGCGCACCGCTTCGACCGTCCCGCCCAACCGAGGATCGAGCGAGCCGATTACATGTAAGAGCCGCATCGCTTTTTGTTTTCAGTGTAGACCAGCGCCGCGCGCTAAAATTACTCTTGACTCCACGCTACGTGCGCGTCCACGCGCGCGACAACGTCGCCATCATCGTCAACCCCGAAGGCGTGGCCGCGGGCGCCGAGTTTCCGGACAGCCTGACGGCGCGCGAGGCCATTCCTCAATCCCACAAAATCGCGCTGGCCGCGATCGAGCCGGGCCAGCCCGTTTGCCGTTATGGCGAAATCATCGGCTATGCGCGCCGCGCCGTCGAGCCCGGCCAATGGGTGCGCGAGGAGATGATTGAAGCACCCGCGGCGCCCGACCTGGACACTCTGCCGCTGGCCACGCGCCCGCCCGCGCCGCTGCCGCCGCTCGAGGGCTTCACGTTCGAAGGGTATCGCAACGCCGACGGCAGTTATGGAACGCGCAATATTCTGGGCCTTGCCACCACCGTGCAATGCGTCGCGCCCACCGTCGAATACGCGGCGCGCCGCATTCGCGCCGAGTTGCTGCCCCGCTTCCCGCATGTTGACGACGTGGTGGCCGTGACGCATCCCTATGGCTGCGGCGTGGCGATCGAGGCGCCCGGCGCGCGCATTCCGGTTCGGACGCTGCAGCACATCAGCCTGCACGCCAACCTGAGCGGACAGCCGCTGCTGGTCAGCCTGGGCTGCGAGAAACTGCAGCCGGCGCGGCTGTTCCCGCCGGCCTTCGCGGGACAGGCTCTGCCGGTGCTCGAAGCCGCGAATGTGATCCGGCTGCAGGACCAGTTGGGATTCGCCGAAACGGTCGCCGCCATCCTGCGCGCCGCCGAATTGCGGCTGATTCAACTCGACCGGCGCCGTCGTCACACGTGCCCCGCGGCAGGTCTGGTGGTGGGGCTGCAGTGCGGTGGCAGCGATGCTTTTTCAGGCGTGACGTGCAACCCCGCGGTAGGCTTCGCGGCCGACCTGCTGGTGCGCGCCGGCGCCACCGTGCTGTTCTCCGAGGTCACCGAAGTACGCGATGCCGTGCACCTGCTGACGCCGCGCGCCGCCACGCCCAACGTCGCCCGCGCGCTGATTCGCGAGATGCGCTGGTACGACGATTATCTGGCGCTGGGCCAGGCCGACCGCAGCGCTAATCCCACGCCCGGCAACAAGCGCGGCGGACTTGCGAACGTGGTCGAAAAAGCGCTTGGATCTATTGCCAAGGCCGGTTCCACGGCGCTAATGGACGTGGCGAGCCACGGCGAAAAAGTGACGGGCAAGGGGCTGATTTTTGCCGCCACGCCGGCCAGCGACTTCATCTGCGGCACGCAACAACTGGCCTCGATGAATCTGCACATCTTCACGACCGGCGAGGGCACGCCTTACGGGCTTTCTCTGGTCCCGGTGCTGAAAGTCTCGTCGCGCACGGCGCTGGCTGAAAAGTGGCATGACCTGATCGATCTGGATGCCGGCGGTATTGCGACCGGCGCGAAGAGCATGGAAGAAGTGGGCTGGGAGATCTTTCATCGGGTGCTCGAAGTAGCCAGCGGCCGGCGCACGTGGTCGGAGCATTGGGGGTTGGGAAATGCGCTGATCCCGTTTAATCCCGGCCCCGTCACGTAGGGAAGCGCGTCAGTTAGTGCCTGCGCGATACGAGAGGTAGAGTTCTTTACACAGAGTCTAGAATGGAATTTCATGCAAAAAATCATTCGGCCCGCCGCCGCGTTGAGCGGGACACTGGGCCTGCCTGGGGACAAGTCCATCTCGCACCGCTACGCGATTCTGGCGTCGCTGGCCGAGGGCCCCTCGCGCATTCATAACTATTCCACCGGCGCCGACTGCCACTCCACCCTCAACGCAGTGCGCGCGCTGGGCATCCAGGTGGAGGAAGACGGAACCACCTGCACGGTGCACGGCGCTGGTCTGCACGGCTGGCGTCAACCGGCTGCCCCGCTCGATGCCGGCAACTCGGGCTCGGCCATGCGCATGCTGGCTGGACCGCTGGCCGCGCAACCGTTCGACAGCACTCTTATTGGCGACGAATCGCTTTCGGGGCGGCCCATGAAGCGCATTTTGGGTCCGCTGGCCGAGATGGGCGCGAGCATCGAGGCACGCGAGGGCAACTATCCGCCGCTGCGGATTCGCGCGGCCGCGGCGCCTCTGCGCGGGATCGACTACACGCTGCCGGTGGCCAGCGCGCAAGTGAAAACCTGCATCCTGCTGGCGGGCCTTTTCGCACAGGGCGTCACCACGGTGCGCGAGCCCGTCCGTTCGCGCGACCACACCGAGATCGCCCTGCGTGAGTTCGGCGCGGAGTTGAGCGTTGAGCGCCGCGTAATCTCATTGCAGCCCGGAGCGCCGTTACAGGGCCGTGAGCTGCTGGCGCCGGCAGACCTCTCGTCGGCGGCATTCTTTCTGGTAGCCGCGCTGCTGGTGCCGGGCTCCGACCTGACGCTGCGCGGCGTGGGCTTGAA
>DOZZ01000008.1:5033-6135 GCA_003517725.1 Bryobacterales bacterium
CGCGGCGGCGTGATCGACAAGGAACTGACGGCGGCGGTGATCGACGAAATTCCGGTGCTGGCGGTGCTGGGCGCCGCCAGTGAAGAGGGGCTGATCGTCAAAGACGCGGCGGAGCTGCGCGTGAAAGAGACTGACCGTATCGCCACGGTCGCGGAGAATTTACGGCGCATGGGCATTGCGGTGACCGAGTCACCCGACGGCATGCAAATTCCGGGGAAGCAGCATTTTCGCGCCGCCACATTCGATTCGCACGGCGACCACCGCATCGCCATGGCCTTCGCGGTCGGCGCGCTGCATGCCGACGGAGAGTGCCGCATCGACAATGCCGAAGCAGCGTCAGTTTCATTTCCGGAGTTCTACGGGTTGCTGGATTCAGCCCGATAAGGAAAAGAAATAGCGGCCGCGCGGTAACCATCTGCCGTGAGATTCGCACTGTTGATCGCACTCGCCCCCGCGTTGCTGGTCGCCGAGCGCAAGCCGGTCCTGGTGGAACTGTTCACCTCCGAGGGTTGCTCCAGTTGTCCACCGGCGGACCGCCTGCTGCAGGATTTGGAACGCCGTCAGCCGGTGCCCAGCGCGCAGGTGATTGCATTATCCGAGCACGTGGACTACTGGAATTCGCTCGGCTGGCGCGATCCGTTTTCGAGCCGCCAGTGCAGCCTGCGCCAGGAACAGTACGCCCGCGCATTTCACCTGGAGAGCAACTACACGCCGCAGATGGTGGTCGATGGCCGCACCGAACTGGTCGGTGGCAATGGCGGCAAGGCGGTCGACGCTATTGCGCGCGCCACGCAGCAGCCCAAAGCCGATGTAAGTCTGAAATGGCACGCCGGCAAACTGGCTATCCACGTCGCGCACGTGCCGGCCGGCGACAACTGGAAGGTGCTGCTGGCGGTGGCGGAGAGCGGTCTGCGCTCTTCCGTGACGGCAGGTGAAAATAGCGGCCGAACGTTGGAACACACCTCCGTGGTGCGCTCACTGCGCGAGGCCGGCAGTGTGCGCCACGGCGAGTTCCAGGCCGATATTGAAGTAGTCCGCGCGAAGGAATGGAATGCGGACAATCTGACAGCCGTGGCGTTTGTGCAGGATGCACGGACGCGAG
>DOZZ01000008.1:6359-10002 GCA_003517725.1 Bryobacterales bacterium
GATTCGATGTTGCCGTCGAAGATCAGGCCTACCAGTTCGGCGTTGCGGTTGATCACCGGCGAGCCGGAATTGCCGCCGATGATGTCACAACTCGCCACAAAGTTGAGCGGCGTCGAGAGGTCCAGTTTATTTCTGCCCTCCGCATAACGCGAGGGCAGAAAGAACGGTCCCGAGTTGTCGAAGCCGGCGGCGCGATCGTACAAACCATAGAAAGTGGTCTTGGGCGGCGCGATGGTCCCGTTCATCGGATAACTTGCTACCGCGCCGTAGGAAAGCCGCAGCGTGAAAGTCGCGTCTGGATAGGAATCTTTTCCGTAGACCAGAAAACGCGCTTCCCCCAATTTTTCGCCGGCCTGATCCACCACGCTCTGGACGTTGTCTTCCTGCGCTTTGGTCATCTGCCGATTGATCGGATCCATTTTGCGGGCCAGCACGATCAGCGGATCGTTGGATGCGGCAATCGCGGCCTGGCCGCCTTCGAGCAGCGCCTTTCTCACGGCCGGGTCGCGCAGCTTGGTGTGGTCGATCAGATCGGCCGCCACCTGTGCCGGCGTGCGGCCGTTCATCACGGTCTTGATCCATTCATCATTGGGCCCGAGCTCGGTCAGCGATTGCTCGAGGGCGCCGGCCAGCCGCGCCTTCTCCATCTCCGGATAAATCGGCGCGGGCGAAAGCAGACGATAGCGCAGCGAGTCGAGCTGCGACTCATGGAAGGCCGGCAGGCGCTCGCCGTCCGGCTTCTTCACCTCCGCCACATACTGCACCAGTTGCACCGCGTACAGGCCCAGTTGCGAGTCGAGCCGCCGGAACAGGTTCGGGATCAGCAGTTCTTTACGCCGCGCCTGCGCCGCTTCGATATCGCCCCACGCACCGCCGTACTTGGCCTGCGATGCCGGGTTGGCCGCCACGCGCTGGCGGAAATCGGCCTCCTCCTGTTGTTTCTTCGTAAAGACGGCCTTGTCCTGCAAACCTTCGAGGCGGCCGATGTAAGCCTTCTGAGAATTCTCGAGACCGAAGATCAGCGTGGTGGCCTGCCGCTCCTGCTCGGCGCCGCGCGCCGAATATTGCTTCAACGCCGCGATGCGATGCTTCAGCAGGGCCAGAATCGTAGGTTCAGCCAGATCGCGCTCCAGCGTCAGTTGCGCCACGGTATCCTGGCGCTGAGTCGATCCCGGATGGCCCGCAACGAACACCAGTTCCTTGTCGGCCGCGCCCTTGGCATTCCACTTCAGATAATTAGTGCTGGCCAGCGGCTTGCCATTTTCATACACGCGGAACAGCGCCATGTCGAGGTCGTAGCGCGGGTAGGTGAAATTGTCGGGATCGCCGCCGAAGAACGCCGCCTGCTGCTCAGGCGCAAACACCAGCCGCACGTCAGTGTACTTTTTATATCGATACAGCCAGTACTCGCCGCCCTGGTACAGCGTCACCACGTCGGACCGCAGCCCGGTGGCCTTCAGGCTGTCGCGCTCCAGCTGCGCCGTGATGGCTTTGCGCGCCGCCAGCGCGTCTTTGCCGCTGAGCCCCGGCTTGATGGCTGCCTGCACCCGCGCCGTCACATTCTCCATCGACTCCAGAACGTTCACTTCCAGATCGGGCGACTTCATCTCTTCGGCCTGAGTGGCGGCGTAAAAGCCGTTTTGTATGTAGTCGTGCGCCGGAGTCGAGTTCTTCTGCAACTGTCCGCGCGCCACGTGATGGTTGGTCAGCAACAGGCCGCTGGGACTGACGAAGGAGCCCGAGCCGCCGTCGTTCAGCCGCACGCACGAGAGACGCACATGGTCGAGCCACTCTTTGGCGGGGGTGAAGTGATAGCGCTGCTGCAGCAGCTTGGTCGGAGGATTATCGAAGGTCCACATGCCCTCGTCGGCGTGGGCGGAAACGGCCGCGAAGGCCAGGGCGCAGGCCGCAAGGTACGGCCAAGAACGGGATATTTTCAAGACTGGCTCCAGTTTGGGTTTCATTCTAGCAGCGAAATCGGGCTCCTGGCTGCCGGATTGCTCTAGCACCCACGGTCGGGTGGGTTAAAGCCGATGCGCAAAAAGAACGCAACGCCGCTGTCGGTATTAAACTAGGCAATCCAGGGATGCACGGCCTGTCCTTTATACGCTGCCGCGACACAGGCGGTTCCGGGCGAAGGTCCGCCGCGCGCGCGTGCTGGTGGCAGGGGAACAGCCGGGCGATGTGGAAGATCAAACCGGCCGGCCCTTCACGGGTCCCGCCGGACGCCTGCTTGATCGCGCCATGGAGGAGGCCGGCATCGACCGGTCCCAGGTCTACGTCACGAACGCGGTCAAGCACTTCAAGTTCGAGCAGCGCGGCAAGCGCCGCATTCACGAAAAGCCCAACATAGCCGAGATCTCGGCCTGCCATCCGTGGCTCGCGGCCGAAATCGAAGCGATCCAGCCGGAGTTGCTGGTGTGCCTGGGCGCCACGGCCGGACGATCCATCATGGGCCGGCCGGTCAAAGTGATGACGGAGCGCGGGCACTTTCTGGGCTATCCGGGCGGCCGCGAGGTGCTGATCACGGTGCATCCCTCGGCGCTGCTCCGCATGCCCGACCCGGCCACCAGGGACGCCGAGTTCCGGCGCTTCGTGGAGGATTGGCGTTTGGTGAGCGCCAGGCTGCAGCGCGGCAAGGTCAGGGCTGCAACGTAAACGTCACCTCGATTTTGGTCAGCACCTCCACGGGTTCGCCATTGAGCAGCGTGGGGCGATAGCGCCACTGGCTCACGGCCTCCACGGCGGCTCGCGCCAGGTCCGGGTCGGCCGCGGGGTTCATGACCTGCAGCGACTCCGGCACGCCGTCACGGCCGATCACGGCTTCCAGCGCCACCGCGCCTTCTATCCCGGCGGCCTTGGCAGCCTGCGGGTAGGTCGGCACTACGCGCAGCGTGAGCGCCGCGGCCTGCACTGAACGTCCGACCGGAATGCGCTTGGGCGCCATCGTTTGTGCCTGGGGTACCGCGGGCGGCGTTGACGGCGAAACTTGCACGTGCTCTAAAACAGCGCCCATGGCCAGCGCGAGCTTCAGGACCTGATCCTCCCCGGTGTTGAGAACCACCGGCCGCGTCAATTCCGCGAAGCCCGGTTTCAGCACGCGCATGTCGTAGTCGCCCGCCGGCAGCGCCTCGAACCGGAAATTGCCGCTGGCATCGGTGGCGGTCATATCGCGGTAGTGGGTGGCGGCGTTGCTCAGGATGATAGTTGCGGAGGCCACGGCGGCGCCGCGGGGATCGACGATACTGCCGCTGAGATGGCCGGCGGTGTTTTGAGCCGGCGCACGCAGCGCGGCGATCGGCAGCAACAGCAGCACCGTGCAGGCGGTCGAGATAAGCGTGGCTCTCCGCGTCGGGCGGCGCCGGTTGAGGGTGGGATCGAGCATAGCGGTGATTCTCCTGGTGAGATTGGATGGACGGGCGACGGCCAGCGCCGTCGACAAATAGCGGCTGGGGCTTTGCGCGCCCCGGACCAAATGCAGCAGTTCGCCGGCATAGCACGTGGAATCCTGGCCGGCCGCGAGCACGGCATCATCGCAGGCGTGCTCGCTTTCGCGGCGTAAATTCCGGATGGCGAGCCACGCCAGCGGATGAAACCAGTACAGCGCGCGCACCGCTTCCGCCAGCACGCCCAGCGGCCAGTC
>DOZZ01000008.1:10112-13112 GCA_003517725.1 Bryobacterales bacterium
GCGCGCCATGGCGGCGAGCATGCGGGCGTCGCGGCAGTGCCGCGCGCGCCGTGAGATCCGCAACAGGCCGAGCATCCCGGAGGCCAGCCGAAGCCCGGTGATAGCCGCGCCGGCAATCCAAAGCCACAGCAGCGACGCGCCCCATGGCACGCGCCAAAACGTGCCGGACGCCGCGTGGACCGTAAAAGAATAACCAGCACCGGCGAGAGAACTGGCAGCCGGCAGGAACGGAACACTGGTCCATGCTGGCGCGCCGCCGTAAACCGATGCCTCGGGCGTTCGGGAAAGAAGCAGTTGCAGCAGTGGCAGCAACAGCGCACATAAAATCGACAGCGCCCAGACACGGTGGCGCAATGCGGCGGAAGCCCGCCGGCCGACCGCGCAAACCACGCCCGCCATCGCCAGGATCACGGTCGCTTTGATGGCGCACGCCAGAACGAATGCCGATAATGCGGTCATGCCCGTTCCTCTCTGGACCGCGCCTTGGCGATCATCTGCGTGAGCCGCTCCAACTCCTCCGGGGCCAGATGCGAAACCTCGCCCCCGAGCAGCGCCGCCACCACTTGTGCCGTGGACCCCTCAAAGAACGTGTCCACCAAGTGCTTCAGCGCGGAGCGGCGAGCCGCGGCGCGCGGCAGCGTAGGGCTGTACACATAACGCGCGCCGTCCTCCTCATGACGCACATGGCCTTTGTCTTCGAGCACCCGCAGCTGCGCCCGTACCGTGGAGTAATTTTTCTGATCCGGCAGGCCGGCCAGCACCTCGGAGGCCGTGGCTCGTTCGAGTTTATAGAGGACGTCCATAATCTGGCGCTCGCGACGGGTCAGGCTGGGTGGTTTCTTCATCTGCTAGCTTTCTAGCACATCATGCTAGAAAAATAGCAGGCCGTCAAGGGGGCGCCACATTTATACTGAGCATTGTGAAAACGGCGACAATTCTGTTTTGCCTGCTGGCCGCCTGTTCGCAACCGCGGGAAGCGCCCCGCGCCGCGGTGCAAGTTCCGCCGCCGGATCTGCGCCAGAAATTTCCATTGCAAAACCAGGTCTCGATGCAACTGGTTCCCGATCACGTGCTGGGCAAGAGCTTTATGCCCGGGGGCAACCTTGCGGAATACAAGCACGGGGCGCAACAGTACCGTGTGTTCTTAATCCGCGCGGACGATGCGCAGAAGGCGGCTTTTTTGCTGGTCGATTGGCGCAATGCGCTGAGCCAGCCGCAGTATCTGGCCAACATGGGCGGCTTTTTCGGACAAGACGCGGGCACGCCCGTCTACGTCTTTTCGAAGGGACCCTACGTGGCGGGCTGGGTAGGTCTGCCCCAGACGGACGCCGACCGTCTGGCGCGCCAGTTCGCCACACGCCTCAACTGAAAGCTGCTGCAACCTTCGATCCCGCCTCGGCGTTAGCATAGTGAGGGAAGGATACTGCGCGCCATGGCACTCGGAATTCTCAGAAACGTCAAAGCGGCTTTTACGAACCTGAATCCGGATAAGGTGCGCGCCAGCGCCCATCGTGAGCTCCAGATCGGGCTCGCCGCCGATAGCGAGGAGGCCTACGCTTCGATGGAGGATGCGCTGCTGCCGGCGGGATCGGAAGAGCGCTGGCGCGGCCTCGGCCAGTTGAGCCGAGCCAACGGGAAGATTGCCACCGTGCCCGACCTGGTCTTCTACGAACCGGGCGTGCCGGCGCCCTCCTACGGCTTCACGCTGCATGCCGGCGACCTGGCGCGCACGGTGGACGAGGTTCTCGACGCCCGGCCCGAGCTGGAATTGGCCTTGGCCCACCAGTTCCCGCCGTTCCGCGACTGCGTGATTGAGCGCATCATCAAGCGCACGGCTCGCGAAAACGCGCTGTTCTCAGTGGTCACGGCGCTGCCGGATTTCGTGCCCAGCCTGATCGAGTTGCCCTGGGCCGTGGGCGAATTTGCGTCCGACACGGCGTTCCTGACCATTAACCAGGTGCGCATGTCGTTTGAGATCGCCGGCGCCAGCGGCAAGGACATAGGCTACCAGCACCAGAAAGCCGAGATCGCCGCCATCATCGCCAGCGCCTTCGGATGGCGCGCCATCGCCCGCCAGCTGGCCGGCAAAATTCCGCTGGGCGGCGGCATGATTATCAAGGGCGCCATTGCCTACGCCGGAACCTACGCGGTGGGGCGCGGCCTGGAGAGCGTCATGCGTTTCGGCCGCAAGCATTCCAATGGCGAGCGCCGCGATCTTTTCGACAAGGCCTACGACGTGGGCAAGGCCGTGAGCCACTCACTGACGGCTTCGCTGCGGCGTCCGGTGGCCTGAACATTTGTGGCAGGAGGAAGATGATGAAAATTTTGAAGGGTATGTTTCTGGCCGGCGCGGCCTGCGCGCTGGCTGGCCTCGGTTGCGCGGACACCCTGGTGCTGAAGAACGGCACCACCGTGGAGGGCACTTTCCTGGGCGGCACGGCACGCGATGTGCGCTTTGACGACGGCCGCAGCGTGCGCAATTATGCGGTGAGCCAGGTGGAGCGCATCGATTTCGAGAGCGCGGCCGTGGCGGCCGAAGAGCCGCCGCCCGAGTTTAGCGCCCCGCGCCGGCCCGCCCGTCCGCGCCCACTCGAACCCGACGCGGCCACCGGCGACTATGCCGCCGAAGTGCCGGGCGGCACGCCCATCACGGTGCGCATGATTGACGCAGTCGATTCGCGCACCGCCCAACTGGGCCAGACTTTCGCCGCCAGCGTGGACGAGCCCGTGATGGTGAACGGGCAGACGGTGATCCCGCGCGGCGCCGACGTGATTGTCAAGCTGGTGGAGGACCGCCAGTCAGGCCGCATAACCGGCGAAACGTCGCTGGGCCTGGCACTCTCGGCCATACGCGTCAACGGACGCATGGTGGACTTCAGCTCGGAGCAAGTGCAGGAGCGCAGCGGGTCGCGCAGTTCGCGCAGCGGCAAGATGATCGGCGGCGGCACGGTGCTGGGCGCCATCCTGGGCAGCATCGCGGGCGGCGGACGCGGCGCGGCG
>DOZZ01000008.1:13277-14921 GCA_003517725.1 Bryobacterales bacterium
CGGCGCGGCGGTCGGCACCGGCGCCGAAGTAGCCAGCAAAGGTGAACGCGTGCGCGTACCGTCGGAGACGCGGCTGAGCTTTACGACCAGCAACACGGTCAGGCTGTAAGAGCCTCCCGGCTCCGCAAATTGGCTACCCTTGCAGTAGCAGCCAATGCCCGCCCAACCGCTCGACCCCGAACAATTGCGCTTGATCGATGCCTACTGGCGCGCCGCTAACTACCTTTCCGTCGGCCAGATTTATCTTTACAAGAACGCGCTGCTGCGTGAACCGCTCAGCGTGGACCACATCAAACCGCGCCTGCTGGGGCATTGGGGCACCACGCCCGGTCTCAACTTCATTTACGCCCACTGCAACCGCATCATTCGCGCCCATGACTTGAACATGATCTACATCGCCGGCCCGGGGCACGGTGGTCCGGGGATGGTCGCCAACATCTGGCTCGAAGGAACCTACAGCGAGTTCTACCCGAAGATTCCGCGCAACGCCGAAGGCATGGAGCGCCTGTTCCGGCAGTTCTCCTTTCCGGGCGGCATACCGAGCCACGTCGCGCCGGAGACTCCCGGCTCCATTCACGAGGGCGGCGAACTGGGCTACTCGCTGGTGCACGCGTTTGGAGCGGCGTTCGACAATCCCGGGCTTCTGGTTTGCTGTGTCGTCGGGGATGGCGAGGCCGAAACCGGAGCGCTGGCGGCCAGCTGGCAATCCAACAAGTTTCTGAATCCCGCGTTCGACGGCGCCGTGCTGCCGATCCTGCATTTGAACGGCTACAAGATCGCCGGGCCCACCGTGATGGGCCGCATGCACGACTCCGAATTGGAGGATATGTTCCACGGGCTGGGCTATCATCCTTACTTTCTCGAAGGCGCTGAGCCCGCCGGCATGCACCAGCGCATGGCCGCGATGCTCGACACCATCGTCGAGGAGATCCGCGCAATTCAAATTGCCGCGCGCGAGCACAATGTGGCCAGCATGCCGCGCTGGCCCATGATCGTTTTCCGCTCGCCCAAAGGCTGGACCGGGCCCAAAGTGGTGGACGGCAAACCGGTGGAAGGCACGTTTCGCGCGCACCAGGTGCCGATTGCGACCATCGCGGGCCACCCCGATCACGTGCGGCAGCTCGAGCAATGGATGCGCAGCTACCGTCCCGAAGAGCTGTTCGAATCCGACGGTTCGCTGAAGCCGGAGCTCGCCGCGCTGGCGCCCGAGGGCGAGCGGCGCATGGGCGCCAACCCTCATGCCAATGGCGGACTGCTATTGCGCGATCTGGCGTTGCGTGATTTCAAAACCTATGCGGTCGCGGTGCCGGCGCCCGGCGCGGTGGAAGCCGAAGCCACGCGCACGCTGGGCAAAATGCTGCGCGACATCATCGTCGATAACCCGCATTCGTTCCGCCTGATGGGCCCCGATGAAACGGAATCCAACCGTCTGGGCGCCGTATTCGAAGTGACTCAGCGCATGTCGATGGAGGACCTGATCGAGCAGGACGACCACGTCTCGCACACCGGCCGCGTCATGGAAGTGCTCAGCGAACATCTATGCGAGGGCTGGCTCGAAGGTTATCTGCTGACCGGCCGCCACGGCTTCTTCTCCTGCTACGAAGCGTTCATCCACATCATCGACTCGATGTTCAACCAGCACGC
>DOZZ01000008.1:15042-18242 GCA_003517725.1 Bryobacterales bacterium
CGCCAAGTGGCTGAAGGTGACGCGGCAAATCCCGTGGCGTAAGCCGATTGCTTCGCTCAACTATCTGCTGACCTCGCACGTATGGAGGCAGGACCACAATGGTTTCAGCCATCAGGATCCGGGCTTCCTCGATCACGTGGCGAATAAAAAATCGGCCGTGGTGCGCATCTATCTGCCGCCCGACGCCAACACGCTGCTATCGGTGGCGGACCATTGTCTGCGCAGCCGGAACTACGTCAACGTAATCGTGGCGGGCAAGCAGCCGAGCCCGCAGTGGCTCGCAATGGACGCCGCGGTCGCGCACTGCACCAAAGGCGCGGGAATCTGGCAATGGGCAGGCAACACGGACGGCGAGCCCGACGTGGTGATGGCCTGCGCCGGCGACGTGCCGACGCTCGAGACGCTGGCCGCCGTCGATCTGCTGCGCCGGCATCTGCCCGAGCTGAAAGTGCGGGTGGTCAACGTGGTCGATCTGATGGCGCTGCAGCCGCCGGGGGAGCATCCCCACGGATTTTCGGATGCAGAGTTCGACGCGCTGTTTACGAAGGACAAGCCGGTGGTGTTTGCCTTTCACGGCTACCCGTGGCTGATTCACCGGCTGACCTACCGCCGCACGAACCATGACAACATCCACGTGCGGGGCTACAAAGAAGAAGGCACCACGACAACGCCGTTCGACATGACGGTGATGAACGATCTCGACCGCTTCCATTTGGCGGGCGATGCCATCGTGCGTTGTGCGCAAGTCGGCGATCGCGGTGAGCCGGTGCTGAAGCTGCTGCGCGGGAAGCTGTCGGAACACGCGCGCTACGTCCGTGAGCACGGGCAGGACATGCCGGAAGTGCTGAACTGGAAGTGGAGCGGGTAGCGGCCGCCGAGCGGCAACAGCGCGCGGCCCGATGGGTTTCGTCATCCCGGCTCGTAATCACCCGCTCTCGATTGATCAATTGCTGTCGGACCGCCCTAGCTCTGGCCGAGGGCCACGAATAATTTGTTTCGCGTACTCCGTTCTTAGGGATAGCGGGTTCCCTGCGCTCCCCTTTTCTCACTGGGCTTGCGTTGCGCTTGGCTAAACCGCACATTGCACCAGCGGCATTTCGTCGTATGTCTGCCCGTGAAGCTCGCGGCCCGTCCTGTCCTTCCGCACGCCGCCCCATTGCTTGAAAAAGAAAGCGGCATTGCTCCGGAGACATTGCCGGTGTATTGAGTCAACCCATTCGGGCTGCATCGGGCGGGCGGAAGGGCCGGACTCCCCGCCGACAATCACCCAATGGATACCGGCAAGCGGCAGGTTTTCGAGCGGTCCTATAAGCGGCTCACAGGAAAGAAATCTTACCTGCGCCGGGACGGCGGCAAGGTCAGTTATTCGATCTGTCACGCGGCCATCCTCTACGCTCACGCCCATCCAGACATTCGAAGGCCACGGCAACGTCGGGCCGAGTTCGCGTAGCCGCTCGCTACGCTTCGTGAGGATTTGAAACGTGTGCTGCGGGCAAGCCTGCATCGTTTCGAACACCGTCCGAATAAAATCGTGCGGTACGTCTTCCTGAAAAAGGTCGCTCATCGAATTCACGAAAATAACGCGGGGCTTTTTCCATCGGCGGGGCAGGTCTATGAGGTCATAATGCAGCGTGGGTTTAAACCCGTTCTCGTAGCGCTTTGAGCCCATCGCGTGCAGGCGCTTCGCCATGCGCTCGGCATAACAATGCTTGCACCCCTGACTAACTTTGAGGCAGCCCGTCACCGGGTTCCATGTCATTTCGGTCCATTCGATAGTTGATGTGGTCGCCATACTGACTTCATTCTCAGTCCTTCAAAATGCTTTGGGCAATTCGTAGCGCGGTCTCTGCGCCCCTCGTGTTCGAAGCGGCGAAGCATAGCAAATAAAGTGGGCTTTGGCGCGAGTTCCGCAAGACTAGCCCCTTTGCCGCTTTCTCAAAGACTGCCGCAAGCCGCGCCTGAATAAAGGCTGCAATCTTCTCCACAGGCGCATCACGTTCACGGGTTTCGTGGGTTTCTCCGAACAAATTCGGCTCGCTGACGGTCACCCGGTAAAATTCATTGCTCCATTCCGGTGTGCCAAAAAGCAGGTCCAGCCGCCGCTTCCACGCTTCATCAATCTCGCCGCGATGCTTCAGCAGGCGGGACACACCCACGCCGAGTGGAAATAGGTACCAGAGGTCAATTCCTTTCGTGGCCGCGAGTGCTTCTATCGTGCTCCATTCCACCTGCATCCCGTAGGGATCCAGGAAAACCACTGCACGCTCTTTTTGCCAGTCGCGCTCTTTGCACCACGCTTTGAGTATGGTGTTGGCGTCGCCCGGTCGAAAATCGCAGCGCGGCAACAGTGCGGAGTGCTCTCGTTCTATCGTCTGCTTGAGCGCACTGACACGGCCTTTGGATTTTTCGATGAAAAGGTAATGTTCAAAAGGTTCGGGCAACGCCAGCGCGATTTTAGCGCTTCCGTCCCGGTATTTAGTCGTGTCGCTGTCCGCGTATACGTCTTCAAAGACGGCCTGCTCGCTCGCGGCGTCAGCTTCGGATGACGAGAATGAGCCGGTTCCGGCAAAAGCATCGACGTACCATGTTTTGAAATAACGTGCCTTCTCGTTCACCGTGAAGATGCGTCGGTACTGAATAAGATATTTACGGAGCCGGGAAAGCTTGATTTCCGTCCAGTCGCCTCCGAACTTGTGCTCTGCCATAGTCGCTCCCGAAAGATCCGATTTTCTGCCATGGTGCTTTGAATCATTACGGCTCCCATCCTTTGCGCAAAACATTTCCGGCATGCTCTGTAATCAATCCGAATCAGGACAGACGGAATCAATCCGAATCAATCCGAATCAACCCGGAAGAGACGGACCATTCTCGGTTTTTCTGAGCCGAAATGTCTTCCACAAATTCACGTCCATTCGAAGAACAGGAGAAGAACAGGAGAAGAACAGGGTCAGCCTGATATGCGCTGGGCGCGATAGCGCCGACGAAATCGGGTGAGCGACGAAAGCCTGCTTGTTCTCCGATTTTCCGGCCAACCCCATGAAAAGATAGCGAAAGTAGTGCGCGATTGTGTCAGAGCGGTCCATCGGAACCAACCCCAAGGAGTATATACGGTGGCGTATCTGATCGTCCCGACATCATTCAAAAAGCCAATGAAAGAGCACTTTCCAGGCATTCTCCCTTAAAGCAGGTCAGGCTGTCCC
>DOZZ01000008.1:18409-25975 GCA_003517725.1 Bryobacterales bacterium
GCAGGTCAGGCTGTCCCGATTTGCAAACCCCGATTTGCAAACCGATTTGCAACCGATTTGCAACCCTGCAAACACGTTCTCCGGGCCCTGGGGAGTAGAGTACAAGGTTGGATTTCTGAAAATTGAGGAGGATGGGTCCACATGCGTGGCT
This sequence comes from Bryobacterales bacterium, assembly GCA_003517725.1. Taxonomy (GTDB): domain Bacteria; phylum Acidobacteriota; class Terriglobia; order Bryobacterales; family Bryobacteraceae; genus DOZZ01. Next base: position 18,561 of record DOZZ01000008.1, read on the forward strand.
ATCTCCGCTATCTGATACACTCATGCTCTTTCCATCGAGGAAGCCTCAACCCATGCGCAAACAGGCGGCCGCATTCACTGCAATTTTCCTGACGGTGGCTGGGGCAGCAACCGGAGAAGACTGGCTGGTCCACGGCGGCACGCAAACTAACCAGCTTTTCAGCGCATTGAACCAGATCAACGAGCAGACCATTTCCAGGCTCGGCCTTGTATGGAGTCGGGAGCTCGGGACCTCACGTGGCCTTGAAGCCACGCCTATCGTCGCGGATGGCGTCATCTATGCCACCGGTTCCTGGAGCGTAGTGTTTGCCTTCGATGCCAAAACTGGAAAGACGAAATGGACCTACGACCCCCGTGTGCCCCGGGAGCGGGCTTACTTTTTCTGCTGCGATGTTGTGAACCGCGGCGTTGCCCTGCATAACGGGAAAGTCTATGTAGGTACGCTCGATGGCCGTCTGGTCGCACTTGACCAGCGTAGTGGAACCCCGGTGTGGAGCGTCCAAACCACCGATCCCGCGAAGGCCTACTCCATCACGGCCGCGCCACTTGTCGCCGGTGATAAGGTAGTCATCGGCAACGCGGGTTCCGAGTACGGAGTTCGCGGCTACATCACCGCGTACGACGCGGAAAACGGCCGCCAAGTCTGGCGCTTCTACACCGTTCCGGGAGACCCGAAACAGGGATTCGAATCGAAGGCCATGGAAATGGCCGCCGCGACCTGGCACGGCAAGGATTGGTGGAGAACCGGCGCAGGAGGCTCGCCCTGGGAGGGGATGAGCTACGATCCCGACCTGGACCTGATCTTCTTTGGAAGCGGCAACGCCTCCACCTGGTATCGCTCGCTGCGGGGTGGGGGCGACAGCCTCTTTACAGCGTGCATCCTCGCGGTGAAGGCAACGACGGGCGAACTCGCCTGGTATTTTCAGACCACGCCCGGGGACAGCTTCGATTACGATGCTACTCAAACGATCGTCCAGGCCGATCTGACGATCAAAGGCCGGCTCCGCAAGACCGTGCTGCAGGCTAACAAGAACGGCTTTTTTTACGTGCTCGACCGCCAGACCGGTGAGTTCCTTTCCGCCGCACCCTTCGTGAGCGGCATCACCTGGGCCAGCGGCGTAGACCCCCAAACCGGACGTCCCATCGAAATGCCCGGCGTGGGCGACGCCAGCCCAAAGGTCCTGTCTCCCGAGCCGAACGGAGCCCACAATTGGAACCCGATGGCATTCCATCCAGGCACAGGTCTGGTCTATCTGCCGGAGCGGATCGGCACCCAGATGGTGCATGTTCCCGACCGGAATTGGAAGTACAATGCGGCCCGCGACAACCTCGGGATCGACGGTACTTACGAAGGCCCGCTTTATGCGAAAGTGGCCTCCATGGCCCAGCCCAGGGGCGAACTGCTCGCATGGGACCCTATTGCGCAAAAGGCGGTTTGGCGCGCCGGGTATCCCGTGGTGGACGGAGGAGGCGTACTGGCAACCGCAGGCAACTTAGTGTTCCAGGGGCGAGCGGACGGCATTCTGGCCGCCTATCGCGCGACTGACGGAGAGCCGCTGTGGCGATTCGATGCGGGCACCGGCATCATGGCGCCGCCGGTCACCTACACGGTCGCGGGAGTCCAGTATGTGACGGTTCTGGCCGGCTGGGGCGGTTCCTCCGGGCTGATGAATATGCCTTCGGTGGGTGCCGTCAAACCTGGATGGGGACGCATTCTAGTCTTCGCTATGGACGGTAACTCAAGGCTGAAAGTGCCTCCGTTCGGGCACAAGGACCCGCCAGTGCCCGCCATCATCATCAAACAGAATCCGCAAACGGTGCACGAGGGGGCATTGCTATTCAATGGCCACTGTTTCAGCTGCCACGGGTTGAATGCGGTGGCTGGGCCCCTGCCCGATCTGCGTTATGCCACCACGCAGACGCTCGATTCCTTCGAGTCCATACTGCTCAGCGGCTCGCTGGCGTCGGAAGGCATGCCGTCGTTCAGCAAAATTCTTTCCGCAAAAGAAGTGGAAGCGATCCGGGCGTACGTAATCGCGCGCTCCCAGGAAACGGCAAAGCCGGCGCCAGCATCGCAAAGGCGTTAGTGTTGCTCGGTGGACCGCCTGCTAAGTTCCGATGGAAGAGGTCCTCGCGGACTTCAAATCACCATGGCCGATTTCGAGAAACTGGCCGCGGCTCCGGACTCCGGCGCTAATCGCTAGTGGCCAAGCCTGTCATCTGGTCCACGGAGGCCCGCGCCGATATTCGTGCCCTTGATCGCGACACCGCCTTGCGGCTTCTCAAAGCGCTGGCTTCGCGCCCGATTCGCCCGATTCGCGACCCCCGCTGGTTCGGCAACCACCTGTCCCATGCAGGGCAGGTTTTAACCTGCAGCCGGCTTCAGCCGGCCTGGTGACCGAGACAATCCATTTCGATCGCGATGCTCGAGGAGAGTTGTGCGGGATTGGCGGGTTGAAACCCGCTGCAGGTTAAAACCTGCCCCACATGGGTCCGGCATGTGCGTTTATGAGGGTGTCGATTTCAGGCATAGGGGGCCGGCAAGCCTTCGGCTTGGCGGTGCTTGCGCATGGCGTCTTGCTGGTGCGTTTCGATCACCAGGTCCGTGCGCGGGCGCGCCGTGCAGAGCAGCGTGAAACCGGCCGCGCGGTCTGCTTCGAAGTACGATACTGCCGCCGCTTGGTCCACTTCGCCTTTGAGCAATTTGGCGGCGCACGTCAGGCAGCGGCCCTGATGGCAGATGGACGGCAGTCTCAAGCCGGCTCGGGCGGCGGCGTTCCAGACGAATTCGCTGTCTTCGCACTCGATCGTATGCCGCCCGTCCGGCGTGTCGAGCTCGATTTTATGGATTGTAGAAGCCCCGGTTTTTGCTGTAGGGCGCCTGGCCCGGCTCGCCGCGGCGGAAATGCCCGGAGGGCACCGACTTGCCGTCGCGTTCGCGCGCCAGGAGCTCGATGAACCACGCCTCGTGCTCGATCTCTTCATTCAGAATGCGCGCCGCCATGTCGTAGGTGCGCGGATCCTTGCCGAAGGTCATGTCGCACACCGCGCTCCAGCTGCGGATGGCGCAGCGTTCGGATTCGAGCAACAGCGTCAGAATGTTCACTACGGTCGGCGGATCCGGCAATTTCGCAGCCGCGCAGCCCGCCTGATTGTGAAACTCCGGCAGATCGTTGGGCAGGCCTCCGCCCAGTTCGTAGATGCGCGGCACAATCAGCTCCCAGTGCGCACGGTCCTCTAGCCGGGCATCCTCGCAGATCTCCTTGTAATCCTCATAACCGGCCAAATTCATCCGAAGGATCGTGTAGTAGTAATAGGTGCTCGCAAATTCCGCGGCGGCGTTGGCCACTAGCATTTTGATGAGCTTGTCTACGTCCACTCCCCGGGCGCGAATCACCTCTACACCGACGCGTTTTGTAATGTCCCCTGGCTTTACTGCATCCTCATTAGGCACGGGAACTCCTTTCTGTTCCAGATTACGCCCGGACTTGCGGCATCGGATCGGAAAAAAAGGGGTGGAACTCGCGTTCCGGATGCAAGCGTACACCGCCCCTACGGCTTCGGTTTGCGGTAGTTTACCTGGATCACCAGGCTCTGGCCGGTGGGGCGCACCTGGATCCCGACCGACGCATCGCGCTTGATGCCCGGAATAGAGTGCAGTGTTAACGTCGCCTGCTCGCCGGACTTCAGCGTCTCCGCCGAAAGTGTGGACGTAAAGCCCACACCGATCGGCGGCGCCAGCACCAGATCGACCGTGCCGGGCAGCTTGTTGGTCAGCACGACGCTCGCGCTGGCGCCCGCTTCCTGATCCAGTTCCACCGTAGTGGCGCCCGCCCGCACCCCGTTCATGAGCTCCGCCATGTCCGGGCCTTTGCGGATAAGCTCCTTCAGATTGAGGTGGCTCTGCGCGGCCTTTTCGGGGTCCACCTTCATCTGCCCGAAGGCAGTCACCCGCCGGTTGACATGTGGGAGATACCAGTACCAGGTTCCTTTGACTAATTCCCAGTGGCTGGCGTAGGGTACCTCATTGATTTCATCGCCGGTCTTGATGTGCCGCGTGTGAACTTTGCTGACCATGGTCACGTTGGCTTTCTTGCCGCCCTCAAGCCATTGAACTCCCTCGACGCGATAGTCCAGGATGTCCGGCTTGTCCCCGGCGTAATAGTCGTCGCGGGATTCCGGGGCCACCAACGCCTCCATTTCCCGAAACTTGTGATCCACGGCCAGCTTGTAAAAAGCATCCACCCGCGCCCGCAACCGTTTTTCAGCCGCAGCCGTTTTTGGTGTGGGTGCCGCCGTTAAGCAAATGATCGGTAACAAAACAGCCAAAAAACGCATCTACACCATCTTAGCGCCGGGTTCTGAATCCAATTTTGTTTTGAACTCCTATTAAAGCTGATAGACTTTGATTAGTGGTTTCGCCGCATGCTCCGGAACTTATTCATTCTATTCCCCCTGATCTGCTCCGCCCCGTCGGTCGGCGCAGTCCCTCCGCCCTCGTTCGAAAGCACCGTACAGCCCTTTCTCGCCAAACACTGCGCCATGTGCCACAACGATAAGGCCAAAGTCGGGGGCCTTAGCGTTTCCAGCTTCCATACCGGCGCCGAGGCGCTCGAAAAGCGCGATGCCCTGGAGCACATCGAGCGCCGCCTCAAGACCGGCGAGATGCCCCCCAAAGGCATGCCCCGACCGCCGCAGCCCGACATTGACGCAGTGGTCCGATGGATCGACTCTTCGCTCGAACAGCTCGACAAAAACGTCAAGCCCGATCCGGGCCGCCTCACCGCCCACCGCCTGAACCGCTTCGAATACAACAACACGATTCACGACCTGCTGGGGATCGACTTCAAGCCGGCGCGGGATTTTCCGGCCGACGATGCCGGCTACGGCTTCGACAACATCGGCGACGTGCTTTCCATTTCGCCCGTGTTGATGGAGAAATATCTGGTGGCAGCCACGCGCATCTCGCGGCGCGCCATTCAGGCCAACGACCCGCTGCCTAAACCCAGCCGCGAACGCGAAAATTTCGATCGCACCAAACTCAATTTCGAATCCACCGAGCCCACCGCCTTCGTGGTGCGCCACAAGTTCGAGAACGAGGCGGATTACACTTTCCACGTGGGTACTGGCGGCCCGCGCGAGCCGCTGCGCGTCACCTTTATGCTGGATCGCCAGGTGATCGGCACGCAGGACGTCTACTACAAGGAAGACGAACAGCCCCGCGTCAACGACTTCAAAGTGCGTGTTCCGGCCGGCGAGCACTGGCTGGTGGCCGTGCTCGAAAAGAATCGCTCAGTGCTGCGGCCTCTGCCCATGCCGCCGCGGTTAAACACTCCGCCGCAGGTCAAGCCCGGCAAAGTAGCGCAAGGCGCTTATGTCGACAACATCGAGTTGCGCGGGCCTTACAATCCGCTGCCCACACCCATTTCCGAAGCCCATAAACGCATCTTTGTGTGCTCTGAAAAGACGCCCGAATGCGCCCGCGTCATCCTGACGCGGCTCGCCTCTCTGGCATGGCGGCGTCCGGCCGATCCAGCCGCGGTGGCCCGTCTGGTGCAGTTGGCTTCCATGGCGCGGACCGAAGGCGATACCTTCGAACAGGGGATACGCCTCGGGCTGCAGGCCATTCTGGTCGCGCCGCAGTTCCTGTTCCGCATCGAACGCGACCCGAATCCGCACGACGCCACGCACGCGCACCGCGTCGACGATTACGAATTGGCTTCGCGGCTCTCCTATTTCCTGTGGAGCAGCATGCCCGACCAGACGCTGTTCAAGCTGGCCGCCGCGGGCCGTCTGCACGAACCGGCGGTCGAAGCCGCCCAAGTCCGCCGCATGATGCTGGACAAGCGCTCCGAGCGTTTTGTCGAAAACTTCGCGGGCCAGTGGCTGCAGCTCCGCAATCTGGACAGCATCAAACCCGACCCCGACAAATTTCCTGAATTTGACGCCGAGCTGCGCGCGGCCATGAAGACCGAGACGCGCATGTTCTTCGAAGCCGTGCTGCGCGAAGACCGCAGCGTTCTGGATTTTCTGGACGGCCGCTACACCTTCCTGAACGAGCGGCTGGCCAAGTTCTACGGCATTCCCGGCGTCACGGGCAAGCAGTTCCGGCGCGTCGAATTGACCACGCCGCAGCGCAGCGGCGTGCTGACGCAGGCCAGCATTCTGACCGTGTCGTCTTATCCCACGCGCACCTCGCCGGTGATCCGCGGCAAGTGGGTGCTCGAAAATTTTCTGAACGACCCGCCGCCTCCACCGCCGCCGGGCGTGCCTAATCTGGATGAGAAGGCCGCCGGCACCACGGCGTCGCTGCGGCAGCAGCTCGAGAAGCATCGCGCCTCGCCTGTATGCGCCTCCTGCCACAACCGCATGGACCCGCTGGGCTTCGGCCTCGAGAACTACAACGCGATCGGCAAGTGGCGCACCCAGGACGGCAATTTCCCGGTGGATACCAGCGGCACGCTGCCCAATGGCAAGTCCTTCAACACGCCGGAGCAGTTGAAGGCCACGCTCAAGGCCGATAGCGGCCGCTTCACCGAATGCCTCACCGACAAGCTGCTGACCTATGCGCTCGGCCGCGGCCTGGAGCGATATGATAAGCCCACGGTGAAGTCGATTTCGAGCCGGTTGGCGAAAGAAGATTACAAGTTTTCCAGTCTGATTCTGGATGTAGTGAACAGCATGCCGTTCCAAATGCGGCGAGGCGAAGGAGAGTTGAGCAATGACACGCAAGCATCTGCCAAGACGCACGTTCCTTAGAGGGCTGGGGGCGGCCGTGGCGTTGCCTTTCCTGGACGCCATGGCGCCGGCATTCGGCGCGCCTCGCGGCATCGGCGGAGCGGCCAAAGCCGCGCCTCTGCGCATGGTCTTCAACTACGTGCCGAACGGCATCATCATGGACGACTGGACGCCCGCGGCGGAAGGTTCGGCCTTCGAAATGACGCGCATCCTGAAGCCGCTGGCCGGCCTGAAGGACGACGTGCTGGTGCTCTCCGGCCTGACTCACCACAACGGCAACGCGCTGGGCGACGGCGCCGGCGACCATGCCCGCGCGGCCGCTACCTTCCTGACCGGCATGCATCCGCGCAAGACCGACGGCTCCGATATTTTCGGCGGCGTCTCGATCGACCAGATCGCGGCCCAGAAGAACGGCCACCTGACGCGCTTCGCCTCGCTCGAACTGGCCTGCGAAGACGGCCGCCTGGTGGGCAACTGCGACTCGGGCTACAGTTGCGCCTACAGCAACAGCATTTCGTGGCGCACGCCGAGCCAGCCCAATGCCCCCGAGGTCAATCCGCGGCTGGTGTTCGAGCGGCTCTTTGGATCGGAAGAAGACGGCGGCGGCGACCCCTCGACGCAGGCCAAGCGCAATCGCTACAACCGCAGCATCCTCGATTTCGTGCTGGACGACGCCAA